>CAZZZG010000163.1:0-7994 GCA_964658525.1 uncultured Edaphobacter sp. | reverse complement strand
CCTCCTCACCCCAGGCGAACTCCTCACACCCAGCCACCCCACCCCAGCTTTCATCGCGATGGACGTCTCTTTCATCTCCGCGACGCTCGTTCTCCCCGCCGTCCTCGCGGCACTCAGCACTCCCACGCAATCTTGGCAAGGCACCACCGTTATCCTCGTCAAGCCACAATTCGAAGCCGGTCGCGCCAACATCGGCAAAGGAGGGATCGTCCGCGACCCCGATGCCCGCCAGGCCGCCATCGAGCGAGTCCGCGACTGCGTCCTCGACCAACACGGCACCAGCATCGACCTCATCGACTCGCCCATCCTGGGCATGGAGGGCAACCACGAATACCTCCTCCACGCCCGCTTCCTCTAGTGTGGCGATCACATATCTTGCGCCGACCAATGGGAGGCGAGAAGTCGAAGCCGGTATAAGAGTCACGAAGTGACCGCCGCCCGCGCAGGGCGCATCTAGTGTCTCCCCAGCAAACCACCCAAAGCATTGCTCAGAGGATCAGTCCCGTTCCCCTTCTTCTGCCCGGTTGCGCCACCAAGCAGACCCTTCGCCGCATTCGCTCCCACTGCCCCAGCAAGCCCCGCGACATTCGGGCTAAACGTAGGATTGCTCGTAGTCCCCCCAATCGCCACCGGGATACCATTCTTCAACACACTTCCTGCAACACCTCCCAGCGCCGCACCGCCCACACCACCAGCAGCACCGCCCGGAATAAATCCAGACAGCGCTCCAAGCGCGCCCGCCGCACCTCCGCCCGAACTCGCCTGCTGTGTCCCACCTCCACCCACGGACAACCCCGTCAGCTTTAGCACCACGTTATAGGCCAGTGCACCTCCAGCACTCACAGTTCCCGCGCCAGTCGCCGTTCCCACACCAGCCACATCGAGCGCAATATTATCCGTCCGAATATTCCCGCCCTCTTCACGCACATTCATGCTCAACGAACGAATATTTGTGCCTGATCCAGTTGCAGATGTAATCCGCCCTCCCGTAAACGACGAAAGCGTCTGCAGCTTCGATCCCAGATCAAACCCGGCAAGCTGCGTATTATTTATCTTCACCGGCCCACTGATCACAGGAGTAGCGGTCGTTCCAGTCACGGCCAACGCCGTAGTCAAAGTCCCTCCCTGCAGACGCGAGCCCGACGGCAAATGCACTCCCAACGCAGGCAAAAACGCCTCCAGCTCATTGATCGAAAGCGCATTCCCAACTACCTTCATGTTCAGCGCCGTCGTAGGCCCACTCGACTGATACGTTCCCGCGACATTGATCACCGCGCTGCCAATCGTGATCACCGCCTGCTGGATCGTGCCGCTCATCGCCTGCTCATTCTGCGCCAGCGTGAACTGCAGCTGCACCGGCTTCGCCGACGGCACACCATCCTTCGCCAGCTTGATCCCCGCAACTGTCGCCGCACCCTGCGCGTTCAACACCTGCCCATTCGACTGAATCTTAGCCTGCACATCCGCGATGCCGCTAATACCCGCATCCGGCGGCGCAAACCCAGCCGATCCAATCTCAACATGCTTTAAATTCACCGTCGCATTCAGCGGAGTGCTCGCATTATTCTCCTGGTTGAACGGACCCGCCGTTCCATTCGCACTCACGCTACCGCCGTTCGGCAACTGCCCGCTCAAACTAAACGGCGAAGCACTCTTCGGCGACAGATTCGTCACCTGCGCATTCACCTGGCTATACACCGCCGTCCCTTGCTTGCCCGCCGTCGCCAGCGTAATCGTTCCATTCTTGATCTGCGCATCATCCACGGAAAGGTTGTCGAGCATCGACGCACCCTCCGCATTCGGATCCTTCGGCTTAGGCTGCTTCGGCCCATTGCTCTGCACCAGCGTCAGCTTCGGAGTATCCACAAGCAGCTTCGTCACATGCATCTGTGTCCCACTCCAGGCCGCATCAAGCACCAGATTATCGACGGTCCCCGTCACGCCGTCAGACGCCTCCACAAACCCCGCCGCCAGCGGATCGAGATGCTTAATCTCAAGATGTCCCGAGAACGGCGTAGCCGCAGCATCCGTCTGATTGATCGGCCCCGCCGAACCCTTCAGCTCCACCGACCCACCCGCCGGCAAACCAGCCGAACCCTCAAACGGAAACGACTTCGTAAATGCAAAATCCTTCACCTTCAAATTCACATTTTCATATACACGGCTGATCGCACTCGCAGCCCCGCTCGTGCCCGGTCCAGCCGCCACAGTGATGCGCCCATTCTCAATATTGACCTCGCCTACAGACAGATTAGGAAACGCCTGCTTCGTCTCGTCGCTCTGAGCGGCCTGCTGGCTGTTATTTCCAATCGACGAGTAGTTCCACGTCCCATTCGCCGCGCGCAGCAGTTGTATCTTCGGCGACTGCATCGAGAACCCGTTAATAATCACCTGCTTATTGAAGATCAACGGAAACAGTTCCACCCCGATCTTCAACGTATCCGCCTGTATAAATGGCTGCGTGCTGAAGCGCGGATCATCGGCAACCACGGTATTCACCGCTTTCAGGCTCCCAGACAATACCGACAGGTCCACCTTCTCAATCGTTACCTTCCGCCCCAGCGACTTCGTCAGCGTCGTCTCGATCTTTGCCTTGAAGCTATCCGTGTTGAGGAACAGCGGCACACAAATTGCCGCAAGGACGATCAGCGCCAGAACGGCACCCACCGCAATCAGGACCAACCGAACCGGTTTCCCCATGCCATCACCTCGTCCGTACCGTATCTAATTGTGATGCGACCGATAAATTCGATGTTGCACGCTTAATCTGAACGGACTTTCCTGGCCCGGGATTTCACCGCCGAATGATATGATCCTGCCCCTGCCCCCAGACTTGCACTTCCGGTATGGAGGACCACCAGCGAACCTTCAACGTCAGAGCTAGAGGTTACGTCTCACGGCGAAACGAAGCAACCGCAGTGTCTTGTTGGCAGCCCTGTGGTTATCCGCCGCAACCCTCTCCGCGCAGGATGCTCCCGTCACTCCTGCGCCAAAACCACAAGCAGCCACCGCCTCCTCTGCCCCAGCCGCAGACGACGCCGACGCTCTCGCCAAAGCCACGCAAAACCCCGTAGCCAGCCTCATCAGCGTTCCCATCCAGAACAACTCAAACTTCGGAGTCGGCCCCTACAACAGAACCCAGGACGTGCTCAACATTCAGCCCGTCATCCCCGTACGCATCACCGAAAACTGGATGCTCATCTCCAGAATCATTCAACCGATCGTCTGGCAGCCGTATGCCGCCGAAAACACCGGCGGCGAGTACGGCATCGGCGACATGAGCCCAACCTTCTTCCTCTCTCCCGCCAAGCCGGGAAATATCATCTGGGGCGCTGGACCAGCAATGGTCTTTCCAACTGCAACCAGCAGCGTTCTCGGACAAGGAAAGTTAAGCTTCGGCCCCTCCGTCGTCGCCCTCATCCAACCCGGGCATTGGACCTTCGATTTCTCGTCAACAACGTCTTCTCCGTCCAACCTGTCAATATCTCAGCAAACTTCTACGGCAACGCCGTCCACCCTCCAGGTGCATCCTCCTGGGGCATGCGTCTCCAGATTGCCCTCCTCTTTCCAAAGAAACCATAGAAGATGTAGAGCGTAGTTGGATCGCAGGCACAGAGGAAATAAGCTAAGCAGGCGTAGAGAGAATCAGCTGGCGGATGCGCAAAGAAAAAGGTCGTCATCCTGACCCTGAGCGAAGCCGAAGGGGAAGGATCGCTGTATTTGTTTTTGTTTTAACCTTTCCAGCACTCCAGCCGACACCATCGCTTAACACCGCGCATCCAAAAAACACCATCCGCTCCTCACTCAGAGATCGTAACTTTACCATTACCATCATCCAGTTACACTAAAGATCCATGCTCCAGGCCGCCATCATCTCCAAGCCGCTCAAGCCGGAACTCGCCGGCATCCTCCGCGACCTCATCGCGTGGCTCGAAGCCCGCCACTATCACTATCTCCTCGATCCCGACAGTGCCACCTACGTCTCCGGCGTCCATTCCATCCCTCGCGTCGATCTCCCGAAACACAAACCCAACCTCGTCATCGTCCTCGGCGGCGACGGCACCCTCCTCGCCGCAGCCCGAGCCTTCGCCCGCACCACCACCCCCATCCTCAGCGTCAACCTGGGCTCCCTCGGCTTCCTCACCGAGATTCCCCTCTCCGAGCTCTACGCCACCCTCGAAGCCTGGTGCGACAACTGTGCCGAGATCGAGGTCCGCAGCATGATGCGTGCCGAGATCATCCGCGACGGCCGTCTCATCAAACAGTGGGACGCCCTCAACGACGTCGTCGTCGCCAAAGGAACCATCGCCCGCATGGGCGACTTCTCCGTCGAGATCGACGAACAGGCCGTAGCCACCTTCCGCGCCGACGGCATCATCGTCTCCACTCCCACCGGCTCCACGGCCTACAACCTCGCCGCGAACGGCCCCATCGTCATGCCCAGCGTCAACGCTATGCTGGTCACGCCCATCTGTCCTCACCTGCTCACCATCCGCCCTATCGTAGTCCCGGGCGAATCCACCGTAAGCGTCGAGGTCGTAGGCGTTCCCAACGAGATCTACCTCACCGTGGACGGCCAGGAGGCGGTCCAACTCAAACTAGGTGACCATGTCCGTTGTCAGCGCTCCGACGCAGCGGTCCGTCTCTTACGTCACCGCCCCAACGGACTCTTCAGCGTCCTCCGCTCCAAACTAAAATGGGGCGAGCGCTAAAGCCGACCAACGGGAGGCCAGCAACAAAAAGTACACAAGTCACGAAGTGACCGCCCGCCGCGCTGGCGGCCCGTCCGGGCAGGACACCCTGCGCAGCGAAGCAAGCGACAAAAAATAAAACAAAAAGTTGGCACATTTTTCAGCCGCCAAAAAGTGACTGCCAAAACACCACATCAGCCACGCAAATCACCACATCCACACCACAAAAACACCACACCAAAACCCGCCTTTTCGCCAAAACCCCCAGCAAAAACGCGCCCCGCACCACAAAAAAAATTTATCTCCGCAAAGTAACCATAGGCCCACCGACCGGATGACAAAAAACCTTCCCATGGCTCAGCGCAATCCGTCTCTGCGCCAGCCCCGCCATCTCCGGATCATGGGTCACCATCACAATCGTGTGGCCATTCCTATGTAAATCCTGCAGCAACTCCGCCACAATCGTCTGATTCGCCGCATCCAGATTCCCCGTAGGCTCATCCGCCAGCAAAATCGGCGGATTATTAATCAGCGCCCGCGCAATACAAACCCGCTGTTGCTCCCCACCCGACAGCTCACTCGGCAGATGCGACACCCGCTCCCCCAAACCCACCCGCACCAGCGCGGCCCGCGCCTCCGCCTCATCTGTCATCGAGTGAAAATACTGCGCCAGCATAACGTTTTCAATCGCCGACAAATAAGGAATCAAATGAAACTGCTGAAAGATAAATCCAATCTTGTCCGCACGAAATCGATCCAGCTCCGTCGCCGTCATCGAAGCCACATCGACGTTATCAATCTTCAACTGCCCCGCCGTAGGCCGATCCAGACACCCAATCAAATTCACCAGCGTACTCTTACCCGAACCCGAAGGCCCTGTAATCGCAACCCATTCGCCCGCAACAATTGAGAACGATGCATCCGCCAGAGCTCGCACGGTACTGCCATGCCCGGCATACTCTCGCGTCACATTCTTCAGCGCAATCACCGCGCAGTCGTCCCGCGTATCTCCATGAGGATCGACCAGCGGCCCCGTCTGTATCTTAGCTTCGCTCACACTCACTATCCTCTCACTCACCCTTCAACAACGCAGCCGGTTGCAGCCCTCGCAAAACCCGAGCAGGGAACAGCGCTGCCATCGCAGCAATCGCCACATTCAGCAGCAGCACCAACGGCAATACCGACAGATGCGGCAGCGTCGCAGTATGAAAGTTCCCTTCGCTGATCGCCCACGCTGCAGCAGACCCCACCACAAACCCCGCAGCCACGCCCGCCAACGCAAGCACCAGCGCCTCCAGCAAAAACATCCCCATCAACTGCACCTGCGACCCACCCAGCGCCTTCATCAACGCAAAGTCGCGCCGCCGCTCCAGCACACTCGCAGACAGCGTCGCCAGCACACTCACCGCCACTGTCAGCGCAATCAACAGCACCGCCCCATACATCAGCGCATGCGTCCGATCCACGATCTTCGACTCGCCTTCAACAAGCTGCCGCACCGGCTGCACCTGCATCTCCGGGAGAGTCTGCCGCAGCCGCGCCATCGTGGCCTCGACGCTCGCCGCTCCACCGGGCACCTGCAACTCAATCACACTTGGCCCCACGCCCGTCCAAGTGCTAAACGCAGCCAACGGCATATAAATACGACTGTCTTCATCGCCGCCAGTCTTGATCCGCCCCACTCCGCGCAGTGTCACGGCGTGTCCCGCATAAGTAAGCGCAACCGCATGTTCATTGCCCACAAACTGTGCCGCCCGCTGCCCAAGCAGAGCAATATCTCCCGCCGCCCCATCAGGCCACGTGTCCACCTGCCACCACGAATCCAACCGCTTCACCGCAGCAAAATCCGTGCCAGCCACCACCACCGGCGTGCCCGTATCCGTCGTGGCTACCGCGTAAGCAAACTCCGCCGCAAGAGCATCCGCACCAGCAATTTCTCTCACCTTTGCCAAAGCGTCCGCCTTCAGAGGTGCCGAAGCAGGAGCCGTAATCACCACATTCGCGCCGAAGCTGCGAAACTCCTTATGCAGCTTCGCATCGAGATCCGCATAGAGCGTCAACAGCGCCGTTGCCACACCAGCCGACACTGTCATCGCGACCAGCGCCGACACACTTCGCGCCCTGCGATGCACCAGCGATCGCCGCAGCATCCCGAACAAACTCAGCGTCGCCACTACGCATCCGCCCGCAGGATCGCCGAAGGCTCCATCAGCAAAGCCGCCCGTATCGACGGCGTACTTCCGGCAATCGCCACCACCAGCGCAAGCGCCACTACCACCGGCAGCAGCACCGGAATCAACACGGCCTCCGCCGCGCCACCATCACCCGCAAAGATCCTCGCGCCCAGCCACGCGGCAAGCCCAGAGCCAAGCAGATAGCCCATCGTCCCGGCAATCACCGCCAGTAACCCAGCCTCCGCATAGAACAGCAGAGCAATTGACCCCTTACTCGCACCCAGCGAACGCATCAACCCGATCTCCCCACGCCGCTCGAGAATCGCCGTCGCCATCGCAGCGCTCACCGCAAACCCCGCAGCCAGCAACGCCGCCGCACTGATCAGCCACATCAGCCCGCTGATTCGTTGCAGCACATTGCCCTCACTCTGCTCCACGCGCCGAACCTGTTCCGCCTGTGCCCCGGGAATGGCCTCGCGAATCTGATAAGCAATCGAGTTCGCATAAGGCCTGCAGTACCAGATCTCTCGTTGCTTCGGCGGTAGCGAATCGGGATCGACCCGCGCAAAAGCATCCTCCGGCTTCGTCCGCGCACTCACCTCCACGCGAGAAACCGCGTCAGGCAGGCCTAAAAAGTCCTGTACATCTGTCAGGTCCATCAGAGCGGCATCATCGGTTTGATCCCCTGCGTCGACGATTCCAACGACAATCAAAGTATGCGGTCTGCTCTCATGATCGAGCGCAAAGGCTGCGTAACTGCCGTCGTCCTTTTTCAGGTAGACATCGGTTCCAATTGAGGCTCCAAGGGACTTCGCAAGCTTTGATCCAAGGACAACTTCACTAGCATCCGCTGTTCCCCCTTGCGGCCACTTTCCGTTGAGTCGCCACCACGGATGCAAGGCTAGAGTCTGCTTCTGAACCGAAAAATCCCTAATAAACCGATATCCAACAACGTGCGTGGGCACAAAGTTCCGATCGACCGAACCTTCTAACTTTCCCTTGAATGACAACTCCGGACTAACTCCAGTGATATTGTTCGCCCAAAAGATCGTCTTCAACTTCTCTAAATCCGACTCCTTCAAATAAGCCCCACCACTCGCCGGCTTCACATCCACCCCACCCACCTTCA
>CAZZZG010000162.1:0-8014 GCA_964658525.1 uncultured Edaphobacter sp. | reverse complement strand
TGATGGCGACTACTCAGCCCGAAGACATTCCACAGACGGTGCGTTCGCGATGTCAGCACTTCAGCTTTCATGCAGTGAAGCTGGTGGACATTCTGGGCGAGTTGCGCGGGATTGCGGAGCGCGAGGGTGTGGATGCGGATGAGGCTGCGCTGAGTCTACTCGCAGAAGCTGGCGATGGGTCGATGCGCGATGCGCTTTCGATTATGGACCAGGCGATTGCAAGCGCTCCGGTGGAGGATGGGCGTGCACGGCTGGATGCGGGACAGATTCGGGAGCTGATGGGGACGGTTCCGAATGCGGTGTTTGAGCGGATTCTTGAGGCGGTGGATGGGAATCGCAGCGCAGAGGTGATTACGGTTGCGAATCAACTACTGGATGCGGGGAACTCTCCGGCGCAGTTGGCGCGGCAGTTTGTCAGATATCTGCGGAATACGGTGATTGCGAAGATTGCCGGCATCGGCGTCGATGGTGCAGGGGCAGATGGGGTTGCGGGAGAGTTGCTGCAGATCTCCGCAGATGAGCAACGGCGCGCGGGGCGGTCGGCTGCGCTCTTCAGCGAAGAGGAGTTGACCAGATTTCTGCAGGTGATGTTGAAGACGTTCGATGAACTGGGATATAGGCAGGAGCAGCGGTTTCACTTTGAGCTGGGTTTGCTGAAATTGGTGCATCTGCGGCGGCTTTTGCCGATTGAAGCGGTGTTGAGTCAGTTCCCTGTTGCCGGTGGAGCGAGGCCCGGCCCAGGTGTCGCGACGGCGAGGACGGCGAGTGCGCCTACCGCCGCGCCACCAAGGAATCCAGTGAGTGGAGCGGCGACGGCTCGCGTGTTGGAGACGAGCGCAACAGTCGCAAGTTCGAGGCCGGCGTTTTCTCCCTTTGAAAAGGACCAGAGTAGAAATCGGTTTGATGAGAAGGCCGTGCTGGCAGCACCGATTGCGATTCCTGTCATCCCTGTTGCGGCTCCGGTTGTACCGATCGCGGCTCCGATGCCTGTGCCTGTGGCGGTTCCGATGCCGGTTTCCATCGAGACGCCAGCGGAGCTGGTGCTGACGGACGGTGATGCGAAGGGGGCTGCGCTGCTGGAGGTGGGGGATCTGGCCGAGGCGGCGGCGACATTGCAGGCTGTTGCGCAGGCGGAAGCGTCGGAAGATGAAATTCGTTCGAATATGCAACCTTTTTCGTTACATTCTGCGGAGGAGTTGCAGAGGGTGGCTGTTGATGCTTTGTTGGCGGCGAAGAATCAGGCAACGCCGGCCGATGCGTTGGCGGATGCAGAGTGGACAGTGGCGGAAGGCGAAATCCGGGTGCAGACGGAACTGTCGAAGACGATGCTTCCGCTAGTGATCAATCCCGATGTCGAGAAGCTGGTGAAGGCTGCGTTACGAGATTCTGGTGCCGGGGCATTGAGGCTGGTGTTATTGCCGGGCGTGAAGAGCGCTACCAGTACGAAAAAGCCACGGGCAGCGAAAAGTGGGAGCGTCCAAGCAAAGGCTATGGAGCATCCAATCGTGCAAAGGGCTCAGACGTTGTTCAATGCCGAGATTCGAAATGTCATCGATCTGCGTGACAACGACTAGTTACTTATGACAGCACTGGAGGAATGATGGATTTTTCAGATCTCGGAAAGATGAAAGAGATGATGGGTCAGGCGAAGCTGATGCAGGAGCAGATGGAGAAGAAGCTCGCTGCGACGGTGGTCGAGGCTTCGAGTGGCGGTGGCGTGGTGACCGTGCGGATGAACGGTAAAAAAGAGGTTCTGCGGGTGCAGATTGAACCGACCGCGATGGGGAGTTC
Organism: uncultured Edaphobacter sp.; assembly: GCA_964658525.1. GTDB lineage: Bacteria > Acidobacteriota > Terriglobia > Terriglobales > Acidobacteriaceae > Edaphobacter. The sequence continues at coordinate 6,223 of CAZZZG010000162.1, read as the reverse complement.
GGCAAGCGATCTGGAACTATTGGAGGATCTGATTGCGGCGGCGGTGAATGAAGCGGGGCGACGTGCGGATGAGGCGATGAAGTCGAGCGTGCAGGGAATGATGGGTGGGTTGGGTCTGCCGGATCTGCCGGGGCTGGGATAAGTGGCTGGTTCTTTTGGTGCTACCCCGAATCGTTTTGCGGAGCCGATGTCGCGGCTGATTGAGGAGTTGAGAAAACTGCCGGGCATTGGGAGCAAGAGCGCGCAGCGGCTGGCGTTTCATGTCTTGCGGTCGTCGGCGGAGGATGCTGAGGCGCTGTCGGTGGCTATACGGGAGGTGAAGCTGCACCTGCGACTCTGCTCGATCTGCAACAACATTACGGATGTTGATCCATGTGGGTATTGCACGAGTCCGGTTCGTAATCAGCGGCTGGTTTGCGTGGTGGAAGAGCCGACGAATATCGGGACGATTGAGAAGACGCGGAGCTATCACGGCGTGTACCACGTATTGCATGGAACACTTTCGCCGATTGGCGGGGTGGGACCGGAGCAATTGCGGATTGCGAATCTACTGACTCGTTTGGTGGAGGTGGATGAGGTGATTCTGGCGACCTCGCCGACTACAGAGGGAGAGGCGACGGCGGGATATCTGGCGATCGAGTTGCGGAAGACGAAGGCAGATGTGAAGGTGACAAGAATTGCGACGGGTGTGCCCGCAGGAAGCGATATCGAATATGCCGATGAGGTGACGATGACGCGGGCGATGGAAGGTCGGCGCGAGTTTTAGCTATTCGCTTGCGCAGCTTTTGGTGGTGGTTATTCGTCTAACTCTTTGTACGAACATAGATAACCGAACGGGTGGTTCATGGGTCCGAGTGAAGTAGTTTCGCGGCGGCGTTTTCTGCGCCAGAGTTTTGCGTTCAGTGCGTTGGCTGGATTGGGTGCTTTGCCGTCGTTTGCGAGTTCGAAGCAGGCGGGTTCGGGGAAGGGCGCGTCGCGGTTGCTGATGGTGGGCGATTGGGGATATGAGAACTTCGAGGCGCAGAGCCGTGTGGCGAAGGCGATGCAGGCTTATGTGCGCGGACAGGGCTTCACAACCGAAGCGTTGCTGATGCTGGGGGACAATTGGTATGGACCGCTGCCGGGCGGTGTGAAAGATGTGCGTTGGAAGACGCAGTTTGAAGAGATGTATCCGAAGAGCGTGTTCGATTGTCCGGCGTATGCGATTGCGGGGAACCACGATTATCAGCGGATGCCGCAGAGTAAGGTTGCGGCCGAGTTGGAGTATGCGAAGGCAGGTGGAACTCGGTGGACAATGCCTTCGCTGTGGTACAGCTTTGAGTTTCCTGCGAAGAAGCCCTTGATGACGGTGATTGCATTGGATAGCAACGTGCCGCACCCTGAAGGGCCGCAGGCTGCTGGGGTGAACTTTACTCTCACTCCGGAGCAGGAGGCCGAGCAGTTGACGTGGCTGACGGCTGAGCTGGAGAAGCCGAGGAAGACTCCTTTTCTGGTGGTGATGGGGCATCATCCGGTCTTTTCGAATGGGCCGCATGGGGATCATAAGGTTCTCGTTCGGGATTGGGAGCCGTTGCTACGGAAGCATAAGGTGCATTTGGATCTGGCGGGGCATGACCATGATATGCAGCACCTGGAGTTTGATGGACACCCGACTTCGTTTCTTTTGTCGGGTGGGGGTGGGGCCGATCTGTATCCGCTGTTGATCGATGAGGCTCAGCGTGGGCCTTATGCAGCGCGAGTGTATGGGTTTAGCGATCTTGAGGTTACGCCGGAGTTGTTGACGTTAAGGCATCTCGATGAACAGGGCCGGTTGATACATGCTTTTACTAAGAAGGTGGATGGCGCGGTGGCGATCGGATCGTGAGGTAACACTATGTTGAGAAAGATCGGCATTTGTTATCTAGCTCTTTTCTTTGTATATGGCCTGGCACAAGGTCAGGCCTCAAACCAACTTTGGCAGAGCGATCCACCTCTCCAACACGAGGTCGCCACAGTCATTAGACTCGTGGACGACTTGCGCACGGGCAAGACCCGTGCCGACATCTTGAAATACTTCACCACCGAGGGAAGTTTGTCTTCCCGTGACCAGAATCACTATGTTTACAAGCGTTGCCCCTACATCAAGATCGACGTGACGTTCGCGAGGGATACTAGAGATTCAATGAAAGAGTCTGCGACAGATAGGATTGCGACGATATCCAAACCTTACCTCGAATTCCTGGCAGTGGACGGAGCGAGCGGAGACTAAAAGCAGATTCCTCCGCTTCGCTGCGGAATGACAACCAAGAATCTCAGCACCATTGCAATAAGAGCGGATTTTTCTCCCTGCAACGCATGTCATTTGGGCGCATGAGTTGTGCGGAGATTGCCGCCCGTCATTTGGTTGGGTTGGTCGAGGTTGAGGAGCGACAGGATGGTGGGGGAGATGTCGCGGAGGCTGCCGCCTTCGCGGAGGGTTGGCTTGTTGCCTTCTTCGGTGATGTAGAGGAAGGGGACGGGGTTGGTGGTGTGTGCGGTGTGGGGGCCACCGGTGGCGGGGTCGATGAGCATTTCGGCGTTGCCGTGGTCGGCGGTGACGAGGAGAGAGCCGCCGCGCTGTTTGATGGCCTGGTAGATGCGGCCTAGTTGGGTGTCTACGGTTTCGACGGCGCGGATGGTGGGTTCCATCATGCCAGAGTGGCCGACCATGTCGGCGTTGGCGAAGTTGACGATGATGACGTCGAAGGCGGTGTCGCTGATGCCTTTGATGACGGCGTCTGCGATGCCCGCGGCGGACATCTCGGGAGCGAGGTCGTAGGTGGCTACTTTTTGTGAGTCAATGAGTGCGCGGTCTTCGCCGGCGAAGGGTTTTTCGATGCCACCGTTGAAGAAGTAAGTGACGTGGGCGTACTTTTCGGTCTCGGCTACGCGGAGGTTGCGGAGGTTGGCCTGAGACATGAGGTTGGCGAGGAGGTTATCCATCGATTCGGCAGGGATGACGATGGGGAGCTTGAAGTTCTTGTCGTACTGGGTCATGCAGACGTAGTGGAGGTCGGAGGGGATGATGCTGAAGGGTATCTCTGCTTCGAGTTCTGTGGCTTTGGGGAGCGTGAGGCCCTGGCTGCCGATGGGGTCTGCGGTAAGGCCGGACTTGCGCGTGAGGACGCGGGTGATCTGGCGGGCGCGGTCGGCACGGTAGTTGAAGTTGATGACTACGTCGTGGTCGCGGATGAGGCCGACGGGTGTGCCATCGGTGGGATTGATGCAGGTGAAAGGCGGGATGAACTCGTCGGTGATGCCGTTGTTGTAGAGTTCCCGGACACGCGCGACGGGGCCTTCGTAACGGCCTCCTTCGGGATTGCCAGTGACCATTGCTTCAAAGGCTGGTTTTTCCTTCTCCCAGCGGCAGTCGCGGTCCATGGCATAGTAGCGGCCACTGACGCTGGATAAGAGGCCGACCTTATATTCGTGAAACTTGCGCTGGAGTTCTTGGAGGTAGTCCACACCGCTGGTGGGGAGGGTGTCGCGGCCGTCCATGAAGGCGTGGACGAAGACGCGGGTGAGCTTGTGTTCAGCGGCCATGCGGAGGAGGGCGTAGAGGTGACGCTGGTGGGAGTGGACGCCACCGTCGGAGAGGAGGCCGATGAGGTGGAGCGCTCTTCCCTTCTGGCCTGCGAGTTCATAGGCTCTGGTGAGGGTGGGGTCGGAGTAGAGGGAGCCGTCGAGGATGGCGGTGTCGATGCGGGTCATGTCCATGCGGACGATGCGGCCGGCGCCGAGGTTGAGGTGGCCGACTTCGCTGTTGCCCATCTGGCCGTCGGGGAGGCCGACGAAGTGTTCGCTGGCGCGGAGGAGGGTGTTGGGGTAGTCGCGGAGGAGAGCGTCGTAGGTGGGTTTGCGTGCCTGCGCGATGGCGTTGCCGTGGGTCTCGGCGCGGTAACCCCATCCGTCGAGGATGGTGAGGACGACTGGTGCTTTGGGCATGATGGCTCGATGTCTCTCCGTCTTGTTCTGATGGCCAGAATATCAATATTGGTCAAGGTGCGTGCGCGGGAGAGGAGCGGCTTTCTCCACTGGCCTTATCGCTTCACTCAAGGTCTGGTCGAAGTGATCTGATTCCGTCGATTTTTACGCAAAGTAGATAGAGGAATGGTTGGTTGAATTCCCTTTTCGCAATGCTCGAGATGCGTTCGAAACGACGCGGCCCGTTAACCTGCAGACGACATTCGCTCGGCCAGTCGGTAACGGAGAGCGTTACAATCGCGAAAAGATTAGTTGGTTGGAGCATGCCATTATGTCGTCTCAAGCGGGGTCCCCTGCGGTCGGTCGAACTCCTCGTCCTATGGAGTTGGAACAATTGCAGGGTCTCGATCTGCATGCTCAGTATGATTCGGTGCGGACGGGTGGGGATTTCTTTGATGCGATCAACCTTGGTTCGCATGTGATCTTTCTGCTGGCCGATATTGCGGGGACCAAAGAGGAGACGCAGTCGATTGCGGCCGAGGTTCAGGACACGTTTCGTCGACAGGGCACGGAGCTGCTGGGAACGGCGGGCACCAACGTGATGGATGCGACGGCGATGCTGGTCCAGGCGATCAATCATGAACTGCTCAGGGCTGCGCATGGAGTCCGCTTCGCGCCAACATTTGTTGGTTGCTACGATCTTGCATTGGGGATTCTTGCTTATGTGAACGCGGGTGGCATGACGGCGGTGTTTCATGACTCCGAGGGCGCGCGGGTTCTGACCAGTGCTTCGGTACCGCTGGGTTTGTTTACGCACCTGACGCATGAGCCTGTGATGCTGGCGTTTGAGCCGGGGGCTAAGCTGCTGATGGTGACCAAGGGTGTGATGGAGACTCGGCACGGACGAACTCACTTCGGTGTGGAGCGGTTGATTCCGCTGCTGGAGCAGACGGCGCCGGGCTTTGCGTCGGAGTCTGCGACGGAGCTCTGCCGGGCTACGCTGAGGGCTGCGAGCGAGTTCAGGCAGATTCCCTGGTATAGCCTCCAGAACCTTCCTTTTGGCAAAGATGCGGAAGACGAGGATCTAACCGCGCTTGCGGTAGTGAGGCCTCGCGCGGTTTAACTTGTCGGCAGCGACATGGAGGCTAGGAAGGATCTGGCCCTCGACTTGATTCCCGGGTTTGGCCTCGGTGCGCTGGAGGACTTTCCCGATGGAGAGTTGGATGGCGGAGCAGTCCTCTGGCAGGGCGGAGTGGCGGCGATGTGTTCCGATATGGTCTTTGCTACGAGTCAACATAGAAACGTGTCGGGACGAGCATCGTTAAAGTGCTTAGTTTCCTAAGTTTAAGTGGTAATGCTAAAAGTAGTTTGGGAGGTTTCAATTTCCCTCTCGGAGGAGCGAAGGAAGCACCTCGGTGGCGTTGCCGAGAAGGATTTCATCGAAGGCTTCGCGGTTGAGAGGCTCTTCGGGACCTACGTAGACGGTGTGGATGCGGCGCTGGTTGGCGATATGGACGAAGCCAGCGGCGGGATAGACGGAGCCTGAGGTGCCTACAACGAGGAGGACAGTGGCGCGGTCAAGTTTGCTGTAGATGGTGTCCATGTCGAGGGGGATTTCGCCGAACCAGACGATGTGCGGGCGGACTGGGGCATCGCATTTGCTGCAGATGGGGAGAGTTTCGGCAGTTTCGTAGAGGTCAGTGTCGGGGAATGGCTGATCGCAGCGTGTGCAGCGAGATTGGAAGAGACTGCCGTGCATGTGGTGGATGCGCTGGGAGCCGGCGCGCTCGTGAAGGTCGTCAACGTTCTGGGTGCAGAGATAGAAGCGATCGCCTAGCTGCTCTTCGATTTTCGCTAAGGCGATGTGGGCTGCGTTGGGTTGGGCGGCGGATGCGTTGCGGCGGCGCTGGGAGTAGAAGTGCCAGACGAGGGCGGGGTCTGCGGCCCAGGCCTCAGGGGTGGCCACCTGCTCGACGCGGTAGCCGTTCCAGAGACCTCCGGAGCCGCGAAAGGTGGCCAAGCCGCTTTCGGCGGAGATGCCGGCTCCGGTTAGGACGAAGAGATGGTCTTGTGGCGTGAGGTGCATGGTGGTTGGATGCTTGTGTCCTGACGGACGGGCCGCCTGCGCGGGGCGCGGTCATTTCGTGACTTGTATACCTTTTTTATCTTGGGTCGGAGGGTTCGCTGGGAACTCCGTCTGCGTTCCAGGCTGTGACGCGGTAGTGCACGCCGCCGAGGGCGCCGTGTGGATCAACCCAGGGGTCGTCGGCGTCGGTGGCGC
>CAZZZG010000161.1:0-8126 GCA_964658525.1 uncultured Edaphobacter sp. | reverse complement strand
CCGTAGGCATGGGCCGCGACCTCTACGACAACTTCCCCACCGCCCGCGCCATCTTCGACGAAGCGGACGAAGCCCTCGGCTTCCCTCTCTCAAAACTCATCTTCGAAGGCCCTGAAGACCAGCTCAAACTCACCGAGCACACCCAGCCCGCCATCCTCACCGTCTCAGTCGCCGCCGCCCGCATCCTCGCCGAAAAAGGCATCACCCCCGCCTTCGCCGCCGGCCACTCCCTCGGCGAGTACTCCGCCCACGTCGCCGCCGGCACCCTCTCCTTCGCCGAAGCCGTCCGCACCGTCCGCTCCCGCGGCCAGTTCATGCAGCAAGCCGTCCCCGCCGGAGAAGGTGCCATGGCCGCCATCCTCGGCCTCTCCTCGACCCTCATCTCCGAGGTCTGTTCCCAGGTCACCGACCAACTCACCCCGCTCCCCACCATGCCCGACGCCAAAACCTTCAACGCCAATCTGGCCGTCGTCTCCCCCGCCAATCTCAACTCCCCCGACCAGACCGTCATCTCCGGAGCCGAAGGAGCCGTTCATCTCGCCGCCGACCTCTGCAAGGCTGCCGGAGCCAAGCGCGCCGTCATCCTCCAGGTCAGCGCTCCCTTCCACTGCGCCCTCATGCAGCCCGCGCAGGACGCCCTAGCCACCACCCTCGAAACCATCACCTTCAACGACCCCGCCTTCCCCATCGCCGCCAACGTCGACGCCCGCCTCCTCACCAGCCGCACCGAAGTCCCCGACTGCCTCATCCGCCAGGTCACCGGCTCCGTCCGCTGGGTCGAGTGCATCCAGCTCCTCATCGATCAGGGCGCAAACCACTTCATCGAAGTAGGCCCCGGCAAAGTCCTCTCCGGCCTAATGCGCCAAATCGACCGCAACCAAAAAACCTCCCACGTAGAAGACTCCGCCTCCCTAGAAAAAACCCTAACCTCACTTTCTTGAAACCCCGTTTATTAATGAATGTAGGGAAGGAGGACACCCGCTAACATAATATGAGTGCCCATTGAGCGAATCCAAATTGTGTTGTTACCTGGAATGGACTGCACGGGCGCCCTCTTCAAGGGCAAAGGAGATAGTCTTCTGTAATCGGAGGAGGATGCCATGCACCTGGTCTGCCGTCAGTGCTCAACGCGATTCACCACAGAACTGCAGTTGGTTCCATTCGATCCGCGGACTGACGCCGTAGAGGAGGAATTTCTCGACCGTGGAAATTTGATGCAGGCGGAAAAGTCCTTTTACTTCGACACCAACGTTGGGAGCTTCATCGCAAACATCGCCGACACGCAGCACATGAAGCTGACTTCCGACGACGGCCGCCTACAGGGTTGTTGCGGCTTGGACGGCGGTAACGGACCCAACCTGCAATGTGAGCTTTGCGGCACATATGTGGCAACCAAGCGAACAGATTGTTGGACTCCGCACTATATTTTCTTCGATCCGAGCACGACCCAAGCAGTGATAGATGGCGGCCGATAAGCAGGGAGAGCAATTAGTGCCTTGGAGATCGCGTTTTCGGCAACTTGGTGTTGGAATTAAACTGCATCTCAAGCACCTCAAAGGAAACCACATGAACCCCGGCGACAAAGTAGAAAACTTCACCCTCCAAAATCAAGACGGCAACGCCCCCCGGCCCGGGGTTAGAATCGGGAGCCATGAAACCCCTTAGACTGCGTTTGGTTTTGTCTATCTCCACAGCAATTGTGGCTACGTTCCTTGTTGGCTCGTTACACGCCTCCACACCAGAAGAGCAGGCAGTCCTAGCCCCCGTGACAGCGATGTTCGACGGCATGGCAAAGCGCGACGCAGCAGCCATCAAGGAGCCAACACTCCCCGGCGGCACGATGGTTCTCATGCGAGACGGCAAACCAACCCAGATGACATTCGAGGACTTCGCAACCCGCGTAGGAAAACCCGGGACCACGAAGATAGAAGAACGCATCCACGATCCGCTCATCCGAATCGACAATGACCTCGCCGTAGTCTGGGCTCCATTCGAGTTCTTAGTCGATGGCAAAGTGGATCACTGCGGAACCGACCTCTTCAATCTCGTCCGCAAGGATGGCAAATGGTTGATCGCCAGTGTCGCAGACACCGGACGGAAAGACTGTTCTGCGAAGTAGTGAGCCAACCTGCTCAAAAATGCTGAAGACTCCGCCGCTTAGGAAAACTCCCGGCGCTCTCCCTTCGGCTAATGTTTGGCGGTTGCGTCCAGCGCAAAATTCAAGTCCAGCACGTCTCCCTGTACCGGCAGATTCTGTGTGACCGAATCGAAGCCACCCAACTTCGATCCGCCATCTTCTCCACTGACCTTCACCGTGTAGGAGCCATTCACCACATAGTGGAAGACGTACGTCCCATCATTCCCAATGTCTGCCTCCCGCACCACCGTCTTATCCTCTGGATCGAGCAGTTGCACGGAACCTTTGTTCACCGCGCTCCCATCAGCCTTCGCACTCACCACCCCGCGTACAACATGCAGTCCGTTCACCGGAATCGTCACATCCACTCCGCTCCGATCCTCCCCATCATGCAGGACGACCGGTACAGTCTCCCTGAGCCTGTACTTACCACCGAAGTACACTTTTAATCCATCACCCCTGGCCACCTTTATGTCCATCTCGCCCCCACCAGTGATCTGCTTCGGCTTCCACGTCACCTCGTGCAGCCCGATCATCACCGAGTAGGTGCCAGGCGGCAGACCCGCTTCGCGGTATCTCCCACGATCGTCTGTCTGAACCGCATCAAGCCCTAACACGGATATGGAGTTGTCATTCGCGCTATTCGCATACCGTTCCCACTGCTGCTTCGCGTTCCGCCAAAGCAACTTCACCGGTAGATTTTCCGCGGGCGAGCCATCGTCATAAAGAACCGTGCCCGAGATCGAAGCGCCCCGTTGCATCGTCAACGAGGTAGACGTCGTTCGACCCGCAACCACCGTCACCGGGTTCAAGGCATACTTTAGTCCCTCATCCTCGCTCGTAACTTTTCCTGAAGTCTCCGCAACCAGAAAGTCAAAGGGCGTCACATACCCTGCACAGCGCCCCAAAATGTAATAGTCCCCTGCGACGGCACTATCAATCTCAAATACGCCGTCCATATCCGTCACCGAAGAATACGAGTGCTTCTCGCTCGGCGGTGCACCATCTTTTTTCTTCACCGGCACACTCTGAATCGTCACACTGCCAAACCGGCAAACCGCATGCGTATCCGCACAATAGAGGTGACCCGTTATCGCTCCCGTCTCTTGTGCAACCGCGCGCCCCATCGCCCCGACACCCGACAGCCCCGTCAGTAAAAACGTTACAATCCTCAAGCAGCGGCCAGCAAAATCACCTCTCTGCGTCATCATAGTGATCCCATAGTATTCGCTGGCCTGACCAGCCAGATGAGATACTTGCACTAAAGTCGAAGCCGGAAGCAAACCGAGGCCATCATGCAGATCAACGACAAAGTAGAAAACTTCACCCTCCAAAACCAGGACGGCAAAGAAGTCTCCCTCACCGACTTCAAAGGCAAGCCCGTAGTCCTCTTCTTCTACCCGCGCGCCGACACCCCAGGCTGCACCATCGAATCCTGCGGCTTCCGCGACGCCTTCGAAAAATTCCAGAAGCAAGGCATCGTCGTCCTCGGCATCTCCCGCGACACCGTCAAAGACCAGAAGAAATTCAAAGACAAATACGACCTACCCTACGACCTCCTTGCCGACGCCGACATGGAGCTCATCAACCGCTACGACCTCGTCAAGCCGAAAAACATGTACGGCAAGCTGGTCAAAGGCGTCAAGCGCACCACCTACCTCATCGGCCCGGACCAGCGCCTCATCCACATCTTCGACGAAGTCAAACCCGAAGGCCACGCCGAAGAAGTCCTCGCTCTCCTCAAAGCCCACGCAAAGAAATAACACCGCACCAACAGCAACCAACTTCAACTCGCATCGAACAAGCAGAGACCCTCATCGATGAACGCCTACCAGGTACGCTTCAAAACCCACGCCGACCCCACCCACCCCGGCGGAATCATCATGCAATACAAACGCGTCGGCGACATAACCGACGAAGCGAGCCCCCTCCAGGTCACCTACGCCGACCGCGTAAAACTCCACGCAGCCTTCCTAAAAGCCGGCCTCTACCTCCACTCCTTCGGGCACTCCGACACCGGCCGCGACGTCATGCCCGACGCCGATCAGAACTACGAAGTCACCGACGAGATGATGCGGCATCTCGGATTCGACATCCCCGCCTGATCGCCCACTCTTTACGTTTTTGGCTCAACAAAACCGACTGCATTCAGTGGAATTTTCCGTAAAAATCATTGATCGCCACGAACAGGGACCCCATTCCTAACCCCCTGTTCACACTCGATTTACAGCAGGTTAATCATCAGCCCTAAAACTTAGGGCTATGCGAAAAAAAAGATCTTCTTCTGCATTCAACCTCGCGGCGGCCTTCCTGTTTTTCTTCCTGTGCTCCCATCTGAACGCCCAATACGAAAACGGCAGCCTCGTAGGAACCATCCATGATGCAACCGGAGCCGGTGTCTCAGGCGCATCCGTTTCCATCACCAACAACGCGACCTCCATCACCGCAAAAGCCACCTCCAACGCCTCAGGCGACTACGAAGTCCCCTCCCTCCGCGTCGGTGTCTACACCATCTCCGCCAGCGCTCCCGGCTTCTCAGACGCGGTCGCGAAAAACATCACCATCTCCGTCGGTGTACGCGAGCGCATCGACCTCTCCCTCCAGGTCGGCTCTACCCAGACAACCGTAGAAGTCTCCGACGTCGCCCTTCAGATCGAAACCGAGACCAGCCAGCGTGGCCAGACCATCACGCAATACCAGAGCGAGGCCTTCCCTCTCGTCTCCCGCAACTACTCTGACCTCCTCGGCCTCGTCACCGGCTCCCGTCAGGCTCCCACCGCCGCCACCACCAGCTCCATCAACTCGCTCGTCCGCGCCGGAGCCTACAACGTCAATGGCCAGCGCAGCATGTTCAACAACTTCCTCCTCGACGGCATGGACAACAACGCCTACGGCGAGAGCAACCAGGGCTTCGACAACCAGATCATCGCCGTCCCACCCGACTCCGTCGCCCAGTTCCAGATCGTCACCAACAACCAGAGCGCAGAGTATGGCCGCTCCTCCGGCGCCACCATCAACGTCGCCTCCGCCAGCGGAACCAACAAATTCCACGCCACCGTCTACGAGTTCATCCGCAACACCGACCTCAACGCCGCTGGCTACTTCAAGCCCACCCTCATCGGCAGCAGCGGAAACGTCGTTCCCTTCCGTAAGCCGACCTTCAATCGCAACCAGTTCGGCGTCAACTTCGGCGGTCCCATCGTCAAGGACAAGCTCTTCTACTTCGTCGACTACGAAGGCTTCCGCCAGGTCCTCAAGCCGCTCAGCGTCAACACCGTTCCCACCACCAACGAACTCAACGGCAAGCTAGTCGTAGCCGTCCAGAATCCACTCACCGGCCAGGTCTATCCCGCTGGCACCGCAATCCCGGCCGCCGCCATCAACCCCGTCTCGCAGCAGATCATCAACTACTTCAAGCTAATCCCCACAGCAGGTAGCGGAACTCTCGCGACAGGTGGTCTGGCCCAGGACAACTTCGCCACTCAGGTCCCCTTCACCGACAACTCCGACAAGGGTGACCTCCGCATCGACTATCAGCAAAACCCCACCAGCTCCTGGTTCCTCCGCGTCAGCGATCGCAAGGAGACCGGCTTCAACGCTCCCGTCTTCCCGCTCCCTCTCGACGGTCAGACCAACGGCACCATCCGCGTCCTCGACCAGCAAGTCGCCCTCGGCTACACCCACCTCATCGGCGCCAACAAAGTCGTCGATGCGCGCATCGGCCTCTCGAAAACCAAGGCCGGCAAGTTCTCGCCCTCCATCGGCGACAACGCCATCACCCTCCCCGGCCTTCCCTCTGACCCCACCGTCTCCGGCGGCCTTCCCTCCACCAGCCTCGGCGGCGGCTTCACCGCCTTCGGTCGTCAGAGCACCAACCCCCAGTGGCAAAATCCATCCCTCCTCGATCCCAAGGTCAACTTCACCTGGATCAAAGGCCGTCACTCCCTCAAGTTCGGCTACGAGTACGAACACATCTGGATGGCCGTCAACGACAATAACCCGCTCTACGGCTCCTTCAGCTACTCCGGCGGCTTCAGCCTCTGCCCCAGCACCACCGTCAACGGCGTCAAGACTGCAACCAACCCCAACTGCCCCAACATCAGCGGCGCAGTCGCCGACAACTACTGGGCCGACTTCCTCTTCGGCACCACCAACAACTACTCGCTCGCGAACCTCTTCGTCGCCCACCTTCGCCAATCCCTGCAAAGCACCTACGCGCAGGACGACTGGAAGGTCGATCCCAAGCTGACCCTCAATCTTGGTCTCCGTTGGGAGTACGGCTCACCCTACTCTGAGCAGCACAACAACATCTCCAACTTCGATCCCACCACCCAGACCGTCCTCACCCTCACCCCCGGCGCAATCGCAGGCAACGGCATCACCCCAACCTCCGGCAGCGGCGTCTACGGCAACACGCTCGTCAACCCTGACCTCAACGACTTCGCCCCACGCCTCGGCTTTGCCTACGCAGCCACTCCGCGCACCTCCATCCGCGGCGGCTATGGCACCAGCTACGTCCACTACACCCGCGCAGGCTCAGGCGACATCCTCGCCATCAACGCCCCGCAGGCCCAGTTCGTCTCCGTCACCCAGAAGACGCCCTCCGCCACCAATCACTGCCCCGTAGGCGGAGCCGCTGCAAGCTGCTACGTCACCGCAGATCAGGGCTTCCCCGCAGGCATCGCCACCACCTTCAATAAGGCAACCGACAACATCACCTGGGTTCCCAAAAACACCCGCGACAGCTACGTCCAGAGCTACTTCCTCAGCGTGCAGCAGGAACTCGCCAAGAACACGCTCCTCGACATCGCCTACGTCGGCAACCACGGCAGCAAGCTCCAGGGTTTCCTCAACGGCAACCAGATCAACCCCTCCGCTGGCTTCACTCGCCCCTTCGGCAACTGGCCCAGCGACATCACCACAGCCCTCAACGAGTTCTACTCGCACTACGACGCTCTTCAGGTTCGTTACGAGCAGCGCTTCGTCGCCGGCCTCACCCTCCTCAACTCCTTCACATGGTCGCACTCGCTCGATAACGCCAGTGCCTCCCTCGAAGGCAACAGCCCCTCGCCGCAGGACGCCAACAACATCAAGGCCGACTACGCGCAGTCTGACTACAACCTGCCCATCAGCAACGTCACCAGCCTCGTCTACGATCTTCCCTTCGGACGCGGCCGCCACTTCATGAACACCGCCAACGGCTTCACCGACACGGTCCTCGGCGGCTGGCAAATCAGCGCCATCAACACCATGCAGGCCGGCACCGTCTTCAACGTCGGCTACTCACCCAACTCCGCAAACGCCGTCTCTCCACAGATCCCCGCAACCTTTCGCGGAGCCAACGAGTATCGTCCCAACGTCGTCGCCGGCCAGAAAGCCATCAAGAAAACCAAGCTGAGCAACGGCTTCATTCAATACATCAACCTCGCCGCCTACACCCTGCCCGAAACCCGCGACGGAAACGGCAACCTCGTCAGCCCCTTCGGCAACGCCTCCAGAAACCCAGGTCGTTCGCCAGCTCTCTACCAGACCGACGTAGCCCTCAACAAAACTTTCAGCACGCCGCTTGAGAGTCTGCGCGTCCAGTTCCGCGCCGAGTCCTACAACCTCTTCAACCACACAAACTTCTACATCCCCGGCAGCGGTCTCACCGGCACACTCAGCACACCCGCCACCGCGACCGCACCAGCCAGCCTCAACAACCCAACCGGAGGCGGCCAGATCACCAGCACCTTCGAGCCGCGCATCTTCCAGTTCGGCCTGAAAATCCTCTACTAACCCAAACCCCGCATCAAGCAATACAAAAGCCCTGCGCCAACCAGCGCAGGGCTTTTCATCTGTACCGACAAAGAATCAGTAGTAGTCGAGTCGAGTCGTCGTCGTAGCCTCTGCCTCTGCCAGCTTTTGCTCTTGCCTTTCTGGTTGTCATCCCCAAAGGGGATCTGCTGTTGTAGTTGCTGTTGCTGTTGCTTTTGCCGTTGTTCGTTTA
>CAZZZG010000160.1:0-8144 GCA_964658525.1 uncultured Edaphobacter sp. | reverse complement strand
AGCACATGCGCCAGATCGTCCGCGAGATCAAAGCCCTCACCGTCCTCGGCGACGAAGAACTCTACAACGCCGCCAAGGTCCACGGCGCTCCGTACGAACTCGTCCGCATGGTCGCAAAGGCCGGCAAGCTTCCCGTCCCCAACTTCAGCGCAGGCGGCATCGCCACCCCAGCCGACGCAGCCTTAATGATGCAGCTAGGCGCCGAAACAGTCTTCGTAGGCTCCGGCATCTTCATGAAGGAACGAGCCACCCCGCTCGACGTCGAAAACGATCCGAAGGAGCGCGAAGAGGCCGTCAGCCGCGCCCGCGCCATCGTCATCGCCACCACCCACTTCAACGACCCCAAGATCGTCGCCGAAGCCAGCGAAGCCGTCATCGGTTCGATGAAAGGCCTCGCCGCAGCAGCCATCGAAGAGCAGGACCTAATGCAAACCCGCGGCTGGTGAGCCGAGCGTTCGTTTTGACTTAAGTTGAATGTCGCAATGAATCTGCTTCGAAGGAGAGCGCCTGATCCGCTACTGAAAGTTCTTCAACGGAGCCCAGGGCAGCACCACCAGCGTCTTGCCCTGCCAGTACCCCACGATCCCCCGCGACACGACCCTGCTGTTCGTTTCGCGTTCCACATCATCCCGGTGTTCCTTCACAAAGTGGTCCGCACCGGTCCGCGTCAGAAACACGACGAAATCAGCCGGATGACTCGCCGCGTCGCGCCTGAGACTCTCACGCATCGCGGACTCGCTATCGACCCCATCTGTGACAACGATCTCTTCCGGCGCAGTCAAACTAAATCTACACAAAGAAACCGCGGATGGCACCGATGCCCTCACAGGCAAACCCATCAACAGCGGCACGACCCACACCCAGACTTTGGCCCGAAGATCTAACACCTCTCCGGTATAAACAATCTCCGCTTCTGAACCCATCCCACGAAGGATGTAGTGGCGCCACAAGCCGCTGCCGTTAGCGGAAAAAGGAGCTCCGGTCTCTGAATAGAAATCCTCCAGAAACCCAGAGCTCCGTTTGGTTTTGAGCACTCAAAGATCCGTTGAAGATTAGAAACGACTTGCAGCTTCAGCTTGATCGGCAAGAATCTCGAGCGTAGCGAAGAACCCATTGCTCTGCCCGGTAAAGAGTCCCGAACCAGTCAAAGATGCGACCGCAGCCTTCGGCCCGGCAAACTTGTCGGTCAAAGGTCGAATGGTCGCGCACAGGGGCAGGTTCGGACTGATGAACTCAGCAGGCACTGGAAAGATCAGGTTCGGCTGAAATTCAGGTGTGCCTGGGTTCGCAAAGAGGTTAGGAAACGTCAGCCCATTGTCCGTCACAGGAGCAACCGGCGTTTGGCATCCATTACCCGCAAAGTCGACCCACTCCAGAAAGTGCGCAATCTCCTCGCCGCCAATTCCCAGCGTGATCTCCAGCACCTCTGCGCTCGAAACCTTCTGCGACAGACTCGCATACAGGCTCGAACCGCCGGCTTCGATCGAACCAAAGTGAAACGCCGCAATATTGGCGATCACCTGAATATGATTCGGATTGTTGAAGTCAGCATTCGTCACAGGAATCGCACTACGGTTGGTAATCGTAACAGCCTGCGGAAACGTCGCACCCGCATCTGGGTTCTTCGTGCTCCGATATCGCGTAAACCAGCTCGTATCGACGTTCAGGTGCATCAGGTTCGTCAGCCGGCCGATATTCTTCGCGCCAGTCGCCTTGCTTCCCTGAAGCGTACGGAACTGATCGAGATTAACCGGATCCACACCCTTCGATACAAGATACGCATTCAAAAAGTCCGCGTGGCTGACCTCATCCAAAGTGTTGCTGGTAATGTACTGCGGACCATCTCCATCGAGGGCCATCAATGCCCCCTGATAGTTATTCATCGGGGTGAAGTTTGGGGTGTCCTCTACGGGCTTCTGGCCTGGCGTCAGGCCACCCAACTCCGCATACTGCGTCCAAAGATCCGCCTCGATCAGCTCCGCCGCGGCCAGGAACCGAAGAATCGCTGCATCCCCTCTGCTGAGTCCACGTCCATTGTTATAGTCCTGCGCGACAGCCTCTTTGCTGCTGCTCAACAATCCGGCGCCCACTACTGCTGCGCCCCCTGCCACCAGGCCACCCCTCATAAACGAGCGGCGATCCAGCGGATTCGACATCGTACTGCTCTGCTTTGTCATCACGGTGGTTCTCCTTGACGAGCCGACTTCAGCCCGCTGGAAAGCCACACTATCAATCTATTCCACGGCATTTGTCATATGTTTGTAGAGCCGCTGTCTTCTTTCAATCTCGCAAATAAGTTGTGGTCGGCTGACAATTTTTCTCCATAAATTGATTGATCCACAAACTCCTCCCCGCTGGATTGTTTATCAATCACAACCACCTTCTGCACAACTCCTCCCATTTCATATGCATCGCATCACAGTCATTTAATTTCAAACACTGAAATCAAGCGAAACAAGGGAGAACGAAATATGATGAACAAAAATTTCATCCAAACACTCTGCGCCACCGCAGCGCTCACCATGTCGCTCACCGTCGGCGCCTCCGCCGCCACAGACATCGAAAAACTCGATCAACGCATAGAGGCGGCTGGCACTGTCCTTCACGAACTCATGCAGACCCCGGACAAAGGCATCCCTGACGACATCGCAGCCAAAGCTACTTGCATCGCCGTCGTTCCCGGCTTCAAAAAGGGAGCCTTCATCTTCGGCGGACAATACGGCCAGGGCGTCGTCAGCTGCCGCACCGGTCATGGCTGGAGCGCCCCAGCTTTCATCCAGCTCAGCGGTGCCAGCTTCGGTCTCCAGGCCGGTGGCCAATCCACTGATCTTGTCCTCGTCGGCACCACCCACGACTCCTTCGAGCGCCTCCTCCACGACAAGCTGAAGCTCGGCGGCGACGCCTCCGTCGCGGCCGGCCCAGTCGGACGCAACACCTCAGCCAACACCACTGAAGTCGCCAACGCCGCCTTCCTCACCTACTCACGCAGCAAAGGCGTCTTCGCCGGTATCGACCTCTCCGGCGACGTAGTCCATCAGAACACCGATGACACCACCGCCTACTACGGCAGCGATGTCACCTACGAGAAGATCCTCTCCGGCGGCGTCCCTCCCAAGCCAGGCTCGGAGCACTTCATCCGCACCGTCAACCAGATGTTCCACGCCAGCGGCGCCCACTAATCCAACCGTCGATCTTCACAAATAAGAAGAGGCCGGACTTCCAGGAGTCCGGCCTCTTCCGTCACTGGCCAACAACTAGAAGTTCGCTCTAACCTGAGCCGGAAAAGTCAGCCAGGGCGAACTCACAACATTAGGCCCTTCAACCTTCGAGCAGCCGAAACCAGACTCCGGTCCCAGCGGGCAGCCCCACCAATTCCAGACCGCATCCACCGGCCCGACCCCGATGTTATCTACGCCCACCTTTCCAGATAGGTTGTTGAACTGCACCTGCACCAGCGCAGGATCATTCACCGCAACATCAAACTGATCCAGCAGGAAAGTATTTGCCGAAACAATATTCCCCGCATTCGGCAACAGCGAGTACACATTGATCCCCGTCGACCCCGGCGTCGCTGCATCCTCCGTATCCGCGCCGTTATCCACCAGCGTATTGCCCACGAGCACATTGTCCGTCAGGTTCTGGCCTGGCGCATGCGAGTGCAGCGAGATCCCCGGATGCCCGTTCCTGCTCAAATAATTATTCACCACTACATTGCCGTACGAAGCCGCACCAGGCACCGAAGCAAAAATTCCCACGCCCGCGCCGCCGCCGGCGCTATAGCCGTTATGCTGCGAGTTATTCCCGTACACCGTGTTGTGAAACACTCCCAACGGCACCATCGATCCGCTCACTGCCGCGGGCGGATGCGATGCCAGCACAATTCCGCATGCAAACGGATTGTCCATCACCGTATTGAACGTGATCAGGTTGTTGTGGTTCGCCGCCGTATCGTCCGACAGCAAAATGCCGCCCGAGTTTCCATGAACTTTATTGCTCGTCACAATCGTATGGTCCGCGCCGAGCAAGTGAATTCCTTCGCCGCAGTCCATCTGTTCCCCCGGTTCAAACGGCTCGATACCAGGACAAGCGCCATCTTTCAGAGCTCGATTATTGTCCTGCACTTCATTGTTCGAAACCGTCACAGCCGAAGCATTCGCAACAAGAATTCCCTCGAAGTTCGCATTCTTAACCGTGAACCCCAGGACATTAACTTGCGACAGCGTCGTCCCGATGCCATTAATGAAGATGCCTCTGTTCAACTTAGTCGCATCGATCGTCGCGAACGTTCCATTCAGAGTCAGCGGCTTCGTGATAATCACGTACTCGCGATAAGTTCCCGGACCAACGTTGATCGTATCGCCTGCAGAAGCTGCCGAAACCGCCCCTGCAATGCTGTCATAGCAGCCGAACGATCCGTTCGGATTCACGCACAGCGTCTTGCCATGCGCAGCAGAAAGAGAGCCCATGACTCCCACCACAGACAACAACTTTATAAAACCATTCATCGCAATTCTCCTCGAATTAGACAAGGAACAACGCAGCCGCCTCCTCTGATATCGCGGCACCGCTATCCGTGTGAAAGGTTCACCGATAGAGATAAACATCACATCCGACTCCGCCCGCCCAGCTCCGTAGGGCAGTAACCGGCGTTCAGCAGGAGCTACCGGGTGACAACTAGCATCGATTGGATTGGGGCCCGACTGGTGATAACCCGAGATCGTAGGTCAGGTTGAACTGCCGATTGGTCTCGCCGACTCCGCGACAAACCACTAACTTCGACAGTGTGTGCCACACATGGAATCACTCTCCAGGCACACCCGTCAAGCCGCCCTATAGTTTCAGTTGCAGCATTACCGCCGTTCGTCGAAAAAGACTCCAGAAAGCAAGCGGCATTGCCGCTGAACTTGAGCCACCACCAAGCCTGTCAAGTCCCCATTCGCGCTAAACCGCTGTCCTTACGAGAGTTACGCGTGGCGCATTTACCCTCTACACTCTTCTATACTGGAAGGGTGGGAGAGATATCTTGCCAAAGGATCTTCGCAGCAAATCTCCTCGACTCTAAGTCCTTTGCTAAGAGGAATTTGGCTATAAGTCCTTTCATTGGACGAATTTACCGAAATGGATCTAAGTTAAGTTCAGTATTATCATAGACTTACGTGCAGCATATAGGGGGGGGGGGAGTAGCAGGTATGACCAGTCATCGCACAGCATCGAGCTCCCCAACCATCGGCATTCTGGCTCTGCAGGGCGCCTACGAAGCCCACGCCAAGACCCTTGCCTCCCTCAGCGTGACCAGCCGCCTCATCCGCATCCCCGACCAGCTCTTCACCCCCGAAGGACACCCCAGCGTAGACGGCCTCATCATCCCCGGCGGCGAGTCCACCACCATGCTCAAATTCCTGGAGCGCCATGGCTTCCTCGAATCTCTGTCATCCTTAGTTCGCACCCTCCCGACCTTCGGCACCTGCGCCGGTGCGATCCTGCTCGCGAACGACGTCCAGAATCCCCCGCAAATCTCCCTCGCCGCCCTCGACATTACGATCGAACGCAACGCCTACGGTCGCCAGATCGACTCCTCCATCCTCACCGCCCCTACCAAACTCCCCGGCGGCCCCCTCGAGATGGTCTTCATCCGCGCCCCCCGCATCACCCGCACCGGCCCCGAGGTCGAAACCCTCGCCACCCGCGACGACTTCCCTGTCCTCGTCCGTCAGGGCAATCTCCTCGCCGCCACCTTCCACCCGGAACTCGGTCACGACCTCCGCGTCCACCAGCTCTTCCTGGACCTGATTCACTCCAATCAGATACGCGCCCACGCCACTGTCGATGCATAGCAATCTTTACGAATTCTTTATACCGTCGTAACTATCATCGAATCATGCGTTACGCCTCAGCTACGACGGATGTCTCGAACCCAGAGAGATCCGAAGAGGCATCCTTTCCCTTCGCCGACGAAAGCAACCAGCCCGACAAGGTAGTCCGGGCGATCGATTTCGGTCTTCTGGCCCCGCTCCTGGTCGGAATGGTCGCAGTCATTCTGTTCGTGCTCAGCTACGCCTACCTCCTTCAAAAACTCGGCTAAGAACACTGGAATAGCAGTGTCGCGGACAAAACTGCAGACAAGATATCCTGCATAGGTGATCTGGTCTCGCCTCACCAGCGCCGCAACACTACTTCCCTGGTCCTTGCCCGCAGACGCCAGCGCACACGGACCCGCGCTCGACCGTCACCTCCTCCTCAACCTCTGGATCGCCCTCGCTCTCCTCGTCCTCGCTCACCTGATCCTGCTCACAGGCCTCCTCGCTCGCCGCCGCTCCGCTCCAAACCATCTCTGGCGCATCGAGTACCTCCTGCTCGTCGCCCTGGCTCTGCTCTTCGCCACCCTCACCGTCAAGGCCGAACGCCTCTGGGCCGCGACCCGCTATACCGGAGCCTCACCCACAGCCCTCCAGGTCGAGGTCACAGGAGTCCAGTTCGCCTGGTACTTCCGCTACCCTGGTCCCGACGCCACCTTCGGCCTCACCCGCCCAAACCTGGTAGCACCCGGCGAAGGCAACCCCCTCGGCATCGACCCCAATGACCCTCACTCCGCCGACGATCACGTCTCCTCCCAACTCGTCCTCCCTGCCAACCGCGAGGTGGACCTCCGCCTCAACGCCCAGGACGTCATCCACGGCTTCTCCATCCCCGAGATGCGCCTCAAGCAGAACGCCGTCCCCGGCCAGACCATCCACCTCCACTTCACCCCCACCACCCCCGGCACCTACGCGATCCTCTGCACCCAGCTCTGCGGCCTCGGCCACTACCGGATGAACGCCACGCTCCGCATTCTCCCGCCCGAACAATTCGCAAACTGGCTCGCCAGCCAACAAAAGGCGGCCAGATGACCCCGAACTCCAACATCCCACCAACGCGACCTCAGGCAACCAAACTAAGCCTCAGGCGCCGCTCAGCGCTCTCTCGCATCTTCTCCACCGATCACCGCATCATCGGAATCCAATACCTCATCCTCGCGCTCGTCTCAGTCATCATCGGCACTCTCCTCTCGCTGCTGATGCGCATCCACCTCGTCTGGCCAGACTGGCCTCTCCCGCTTCACGGCCCCATCCTCCCCGAAGACTACCTCGCCCTGGTCACCATCCACGGCACGATCATGCTCTTCTTCGTCCTCACCACCGCGCCGCAAGCCGGCTTCGGGAACCTCATCCTCCCCGCCCAGATCGGCGCACGCAGCATGGCCTTCCCCGGCCTGAACGCCGCCAGCTTCTGGCTCACGGCCCTAGCTCTCATCACTCTTCTCAGCTCCACCTTCGCACCCGGCGGAGCCGCCATCTCCGGCTGGACCGCCTACCCACCTCTAAGCGCAATCCCCAGCGCCGGCCCCGGCCAAGCCCTCGGCATGGACCTCTGGCTCGCCTCCATCGCTCTCTTCGCCATCGCCTCCACTGCAAGCTCCATCAACACCCTCACCACCATCCTCCGCAACCGCTGCCCCGGCATGACCTGGGAGCGTCTTCCCCTCACCGTCTGGGGCTGGTTCACCGCCGCCCTCCTCAGCATCATCGCCTTCTCCGTCCTGCTCGCAGCAATCCTGCTCCTCTTCTGCGACCGCCACGCAGGCACCAGCTTCTTCCTCCCCAATGGAGACCTCGTCAACGGCGTCCTCCACCAGGGCGGCAACGGCAGCCCCCTCCTCTGGCTTCATCTCTTCTGGTTCTTCGGACATCCCGAGGTCTACATCGCCATCCTCCCCGGCATGGGCCTCACCTCCATGCTGCTGGCGAACTTCAGCCACCGCCGAGTCTTCGCCTACCGCACCATGATCCTCACCACCCTCCTCATCGGCCTCCTCGGCATCCTCCTCTGGGGACATCACATGTTCGTCGCCGGCCTCAATCCCTTCGCCAGCTCCGCCTTCTCCATCTCCACCATGGCCATCGCGCTACCAGCGGCCGCCAAAGTCCTCAGCTGGCTTGCCACCACCTGGCGCTCCCGCCCGTCCTACAAAACCCCCATGCTCTTCGCCCTCGGCTTCGTGAGTCTCTTCATCACCGGAGGCCTCACCGGCCCCATCCTCGCCCAGCCAATTCTCGACGAGTACCTCCACAACACCTTCTTCGTCGTCGCCCACTTCCACCTCATCA
>CAZZZG010000159.1:0-8188 GCA_964658525.1 uncultured Edaphobacter sp. | reverse complement strand
AAGCGACCCGCCACCTGATCCCTCTCATCGCCCTCGGCTACGGCGCAGCCTACATGGACCGCGTCAACATCAGCTTCGCCTCTCTCCAGATGAACCGCGACCTCCACTTCAGCGCCACAGTCTACGGATTCGGCGCAGGCCTCTTCTTCCTCAGTTACGCCGCCTGCGAAATCCCCTCCAACCTCCTGCTCTATCGCTTCGGAGCACGCCGCTGGCTCTCCCGCATCATGGTCACCTGGGGAATCATCGCCATCTTCATGCTCTTTGTCCGTACCCCGTGGCAGTTCTACACCGCACGCTTCCTCCTCGGCGTAGCCGAAGCAGGCTTCTTTCCCGGCGTCATCTTCTACCTCACGCAATGGTTCCCGCAGGAGCTCCGCGCCCGCGCCATCAGCCGCTTTTACATCTCACTGCCGCTCAGCTCCGTCGTCACAGGCCTCATCGCAGGCCCACTCCTCAACCTCGACGGCCACCTCAGCCTTCGCGGCTGGCAATGGCTCTTCCTCGTCGAAGGCATCCCTGCCATTCTGCTCGGCATAGTCTTCCTGTTCCTCCTCCCCGACGACCCGCAGCAAGCCTCGTGGCTCACCCAAGACGAACGCACCTGGATCATCCATCACGTCCGCAACGACCCATCCCTCGTCGGCGAGAACACCCACGCCCTCGGCGCCGCCCTTCTCGACCCGCGCGTCTGGCAAGTTGGCATCTTCATGTTGTTGATGCTCGGCTCCTCATACGCCTACACCTATGTCGCTCCCGACATCATCCAGCGCGCAACGCACCTCGACACATCAAAAGTCGGCTACATCATCGCCGCACTCAGTCTCCTCGGCGCAGCCTCCATGCTGCTCAACGCCATCTACTCCGACCGCGTCCAACGCCGCACCCCCGAGAGCAACTACCCACGCTACATGCACGTCATCCCATGGGCCTTCCTCATCTCCGCCGGCTTCTTCGCCTGCAGTCTCTCAACTAATCCCATCAGCGTCGTAGCCTCCATCGGCACGATCATCATCGCCTACAACGCCATGCAGGGACCCCTCTGGTCTCTCCCCGCAAGCTTCTTCCAGGGCCGATCCGCCGCAGCAGGCATCGCGACGATGAACATGATAGGCATGATCGGCGGCTTCCTAGGACCCTACTTCGTCGGCTTCGCAAAAGACCTCACCGGCGACTATCAGCGTGGTCTCTTCTTCATGTGTCTCCCGATGCTCCTCGGCGGCGCCATCATGTTCTACCTCCGCGCCGAAACCCGTCGCCGTCTACTCAAAACCTAACCCCATCCAAAACCCTGTACCATCTTCCTGATGAGCACAACGGCCAAGCCCGAACAAGCCGCAACCCCTCACAGCGAGAAACGCTCCGCCGCGCTCTTCTCCGTCATCGCCGCCCTCGCCGTCACCTTCTTCAAACTGCTCACCGGCATCCTCACCGGCTCCCTCGGCCTGCTCTCCGAAGCCGCCCACTCAGGCATCGACCTCATCGCCGCTGGCATCACCCTCTTCTCCGTCCAGGTCTCCGACCGTCCCGCCGACGCCGACCACACCTACGGCCACGGCAAGATCGAAAGCCTCTCTGCCGCAATCGAATCCGTTCTCATGCTCGGCTCCTGCGTCTGGATCCTCACCGAAGCCATTCGTCGCATCGCTCATCGAGAACATCTCGCACTCAAATTCTCCATCTGGCCGTTCCTCGCCCTACTCCTCTCCATCACCGTCGACTACACCCGCTCCCGCAAGCTACACCGCATCGCCGCTGAAACCCGAAGCGAAGCTCTCGAAGCCGACGCCATTCACTTCCGCACCGACATCTGGTCCTCCATCGCCGTTCTCCTCGGCCTCGCCGCCAGCTTCATCGGCGAGCGCTACCAGATCTCCCAACTCGAACTAGCCGACCCCATCGCCGCCATCATCGTCGCCGGCGTCATCCTCCACGTCACATGGAACCTCGCCCGCCGCACCATCGACGCGCTCACCGACGCCACCCCCATCGAAACCCGCGCCCAGACCGACGACATGATGCGCGACGTAGCCGCCATCCACGGCGTCCTCTCCGTCGACCGCATCCGCACCCGCCGCTCCGGTCCCAACTACTTCGCCGATCTAACCCTCGGTCTCCCCCGCAATCTCACCTTCCAGCGCTCCGAGCAGATCACCATGGCCGCCACAGCCGCCGTCCGCCGTCATCTCCCCGGTGCCGACGTCGTCGTCCACTCCATCCCCACCGCCGACACCGCCGAAAGCCTCCACGATCGCATCCGCGCCGTAGCCTCCCGCTCCAACCTCGCCATCCACGACGTCAGCGTCCAAGAATACAACCACACCCTTCACGTCGAGCAGCACCTCGAAGTCGACGAGAAGATGTCCCTCAGCGCTGCCCACGCACTCGTCACGCAACTCGAATCCGACATACGCCGCGAAGTACCCGAGGTCTCCACTATCCTCACCCACATCGAAAGCGAGCCCGCCACCATCGAGCGCCCCGCCTCAGCCGAACGCGACCGCCAACTCGAAATCCGTCTCCGGCGATGCGCCCAGGCCTTCCCCGAGATCCTCGACGTCCACGAAGTTTTCGTAACCCGCGCCCACAACAACGGAGCCGACCGCATCCAGGTCAACTGTCACTGCACCCTCCCCGACGACCTGCCCATGTCGCGCGTCCACGAGATCATCACCGCCCTCGAAAACGCCTTCAAAATCGACTGCCCCGAAGTCTCCCGCCTCCTCGTCCACCCCGAGCCCGCCACCGACAACCGCCGCTGAACGCTCTCCATAAGTCGTGGCACCTCGCTTAAGTCACCTACCCCACAAATGCATCGCCATTCGCGGCCACCGTGGTATCTAAGGGCCTCCTTTCGACACCTCTCTCCCCAAAAAACTTTCTTTCCAACTTCACAATTTAATGTTTTGATGATCGCGAACAGGGCCCGAAACAATTCGGAGAAACGTAATGAACATCCTCCGCTTCCTGACCCTTCTCGCACTCTTTGCGCTCTCTGGCTCCTTCACACACGCCCAGGGCCCCAAGTGCTCCTTCAACATCACCAACATCTCCTTCGGCACCGTTGACGTCAAAAACGGCCGCCCCTATGACGCCACGGGAACCCTCAACTACAACTGCACCGGCGACTCGCGTGAGATCATCCGCATCTGCCCCAGCCTCGGCCTTCCCAGCACCGGCCCACGTTTCCTCACCGATCCCTCCGGCAACAAACTCTTCTTCAACCTCTACTCCGATGCCTCTCGCACCACTCTCTGGGGGACCTGGTATAGCAAGAGCGATAAGGCGCCGGCCATCGACGTCCCCGTCGGCCGCTCCGAGAGAAGCTCTGGCACCGTCACCGTCTACGCTCGCGTCAACCCCGACCAAAAGGACGTGCCCCCCGGAATCTATAACTCAGTCATCAAAGGAAATAACTCTGCCTTCGCCTACGACTACGCCAGCAAAGGCAGCTGCGATTCCATCAAATCCGGCGATCGCGTCAGCGTTCCCGTCTCCATCACCGCAAGGGTTGGCGACGGCAGTCCCTCCTCTCAACCTATCGTTGCTCCCGACGCAACCCACGCGGATCCCAGCCAGGGCAACGGCACCGTTCAAGTTACCAATCCACCGCCCGAACGTGAGAAGCGCGGCTTCTGGCAGACCATGAGGGACAACGCCGCCTATCAACAGCAGAAGAACCAAGGCAACTCCTCCTCAGACACCAAACCCCTTTGCAAGATGAGCGACTCCGACGTTCACCTCGTCGACGGAAACTGGGCCGGCCCCAACTGCATAGCAGTCGACGCGAACGGCAAACCTGCACACCCAGAGGACGTCCGGCAGCAAACCAACTCTCAGGAGACAGAACGCCGCGCCGAATACATCGAGTCGCACTCCTGCATGACCACTCTGGGCGCAGACAAAGCCAATCAGCTCGCAGACGACTGCACCCGGGCCACTCGCTCTCCTCACACCGGCTGCAACATCCAGCAAAACACCTGTGAAGAGATCAAGGACGCCACCAAACACGGCTGCGACGGCCAGGGAGCTTCAGCCCCTGACTTTTGCCTTACCCGATACCAGTGAGACGCACCGCCACCATAGGAAAAAAGAAGGACTCGACCGCTTTACCTCTCCATGACATCCCATCAAAGCTCCTCCGCTACAATGAAACCGTGCGACGCCTAATCGGTATCACGCTACTTCTCCTCTTCAGCTCACCGCTGATCTCGCCGCTACTGGCTCTCACAGCCAGCACCGCAGCGAATCTGCCGGCCTGTTGCAGACGGAACGGCGCGCATCACTGCATGATGAACATGGACCAGACAGAGTCCTCCAGCTCGAGTCACAACGTCTCGGCGATCCCGCAAAAGTGCCCATCCTACCCCGCGGCCGTCACCCAGATCCAGCACGGAAAACTCTCGTCCCACACTGCCTCACTCATCTTTGCAGAGATCGTTAGCCACCCCTCCGTCACCACCCAGACCGAAGCCCGCGCCCGCGTAGCCTTCGATCGCTCCCGCCAAAAGCGCGGCCCTCCCTCCTACTCCCTCTAAGCGACCCGACCAGCAGCCGACATAACCTCCCGCCCTACGCGAGAGCACGTCGCATTGCCGTCCCGTTCCGCAGTTCCAACTCTGTCAGCCACCTGACGAGGAAAAATTCCATGCGCAAGCTTGCTTTACTCTGTCTCCTGTCATTTCTCAGCGTCCTCACCGCCCGAGCCACCATCTTCAGCCAGCTCCACGGCGTCGTGCACGACCCCCAGCACCGCCCCATCGCCAACGCCCACATCGAACTCCACGCCACCAACTCCACCTTCACCAAATCCACCGCCACCGCGCAGGACGGCTCCTTCACCATCCCATCCCTCCCCCTCGGCGACTACACAATCACCATCTCGCAACCCGGCTTCGACACAGCAAAACAAACCCTTACGCTAGCCTCCGACACCGCACCGATCCTCCACATCGAACTCCACCTCGGCACCGTCGAACAAACCACCTCCGTCACCACCGACGCGAACACTACGAACATCAACACCGTTACCCCAACCACTCTCGTCAGCCGCGACGACATCACCCAGACCCCCGGCGCTGACCGCACCAACTCCCTCGCCATGATCACCGACTACGTCCCTGGCGCCTACATCACCCACGACATGCTTCACATGCGCGGCGGCCACCAGGTCTCCTGGCTCCTCGACGGCGTGCAGATCCCCAACACCAACATCGCCAGCAACCTCGGCGCACAGATCGATCCCAAAGACATCGACTACATCGAGATCCAGCGCGGCAGCTACACCTCCGACGTAGGCGACCGCACCTACGGAGTCTTCAACGTAGTCCCCCGCACCGGCTTCGAGCGCAACCGACAAGCCGAACTCATCCTCAGCGGCGGCAGCTTCCTCCAGACCAACGACCAACTCAACTTCGGCGACCACACCGAAAAGTTCGCCTACTACGCCAGCCTCAACGGCAACCGCAGCGACTATGGCCTATCCCCACCCACCGGAGTCGTAATCCACGACGCCACCAACGGCTACGGCGGCTTCGCCTCCTTCCTCTACAACACCACACCCAAAGACCAACTCCGTCTCATCACCCAGGTCCGCAACGACTACTTCCAGATCCCCTACGATCCCGACCCCAACAGCATCGGCAACCAGCAGTTCCAGTCCAGCGGCCTCCGCGACGGCCAGCACGAAACAGACGCCGTCGCCGCCTTCTCCTGGCTTCACACCTTCAACCCCGCCACCATCCTCCAGGTCTCGCCCTTCTTCCACTACAACCGCGCCGACTACGAATCCAACCCCAACGACATCCCCGTAGCCACCACCTCCGACCGCAGCTCCACCTACGCCGGAGCACAAGCCAACATCACCACCGAAATCGCGCGCAACACCATCCAGGCCGGCTTCTACTCCTTCGGCCAGCACGACAACTACCTCTTCGGCGCCATCTTCAACGACGGCAGCGGCACCGCTCCCTTCCTCACGCCCGACTCAGCCTCCGGCGGCGTCATCGAAGAGTTCATCTCCGACAACTACAAACCTACATCGTGGCTCACCCTTATCGCCGGCCTCCGCCAAACCCACTTTCAGGCCGAGTTCACCGAAAACGAAACCGACCCACGCTTCGGCGTAGCCCTCCGCATTCCCAAACTCAACTGGGTCTTCCGCGGCTTCTACGGTCGCTTCTACCAACCCCCGCCTCTGCTCACCTTCGGCTGCTCCGCCACCTCCATCGCCGACGGAACCTGCAACCTCCAGAACTTCGCCCTCAGCGCAGGCACCAGCTTCGCCCCGCTCCACGGTGAACGCGACGAAGAGCATCAGTTCGGCCTTCAAATCCCCTTCCGCGGCTGGCTCCTCGACGCCGACACCTTCAAAACCCGCATCAACAACTTCCTCGACCACTCCAACATCGGCGACTCTAGCATCTACTTCCCCGTCACCGTCGACGGTGCCCTTGTCCGCGCCTGGGAACTCACCCTCCGCAGCCCGCGCATCGCCAACATCGGCCAGTTCCATCTCGCCTACTCCAACCAGATCGCCGAGCAGCGCGGCGCCATCACCGGCGGCCTCATCTGTTCTCCTCCCACCTCAGCCGAGTGCGACGTCGACCCCGGCTACACTCCCGTCGATCACGACCAGCGCAACACCCTCAACGTAGGCTTCAACGCCACTCTTCCATGGCACACCACCGCCTCCACCAACGTCTACTACGGCTCCGGCTTCACCAACGGCGGCTTCAATCCCGACGGCCCGCCATCCGACCCACGCTACCCCAACCCCTACCTACCCCAGCACACCACCTTCGATCTCTCGATCGGCAAATCCTTCACCGAAAAACTAACAGCCTCCATCACCGCCACCAACGTAGCCAACCGCCGAGTCCTTCTCGACAACAGCCTCACCTTCGGCGGCTTCCACTTCAACGACCCGAGAGAGATCTTCGGCGAACTACGCTACCGCTTCAAATATTGACGCCGACCAACGGGAGGCCCAAAGCCGCCCACCCACCGCAACAAGGTACACAAGTCACGAAGTGACCGCACTCCGCGCAGGAGGCCCGTCCGGCAGGACAGGCCTCCTGCGCGCAATGACCAACACGTAGCACAGTCCCTCACCCAACCCTCCGCTATACTCTGAAAAAAGCATGACTCCCCTACTCCCCAGAAAAGTCACCCGAAGCATCAACCGCTTCTTCAACCTCGTTCTCGGCGCCCTCGCGATGCTCACCGTAGCTCTCGTCTCCGCCTTCATCACCATGCGTCTCGCCATCCACGGTCACGAAGTCAAGGTCCCCGACCTCACCAACCTCACCATCTCCGAAGCCAGCAAAAAAACCAGCTCCCTCGGCCTCGTCCTCTCCCTCGAAAACCGCTTCTACTCCCCCAACACTCCACCCGGTCGCGTCCTCGCCCAATCCCCAGCCCCCGGCCTCACCGTCCGCCGCGAGTGGCCCGTCCGCATCACCGAAAGCCTCGGCGCCCAACAAGTCGCCATCCCCGACCTCATCGGCCAGTCCGAGCGCACCGCCATCATCAACATCCGCCGCCTCGGCCTCGAACTCGGCACCGTCTCGCACATCGCTGCTCCCGGCGAACCCGGCGTCGTCATCTCCCAAACCCCCGCTCCCAACGCCGTCGGAGTCGACCGCCCCCGCGTCAGCCTCCTCCTCAGCGACCCCGAACAAACCAGCTCCCCTCAAGCCTTCGTCATGCCCTCTCTCGCCGGCCTCACCCTTGCCGGAGCCGCCGCCCGCGCCGCATCCGCCGGCCTCCACATCGCCAGCGCCGAAGACCTCAACCTCAGCTCAACCCCACCCGTCGCTCCCCTCACCGCGCAATCCCCACCCAGTGCCACCACACTATCCTCCACCGAACCGATCGCGCACCCGGTCTCCACCATCGGCACCGTCATCGCCCAAACCCCACCCGCCGGCCATCGCGTCGTCAAAGGCGACCCCGTCCACATCACCCTCACCGACTAATCCCAACCACACTCTCTAAACGAACAGACACCAATCGGCGAATGTTGCTGTTGTAGTGGTACTTGCTGTTGCAGTTGTCCTTGCCGTTGCCATTCTGGTTGCCATCCCCGAAGGGGATCTGCAGTTGCAGTTGCTGTTGCCGTTGCAGTTCTGATTGTCATCCCCGAAGGGGATCTACTGTTGCAGTTGTCTTTGCCTGCCCTCTTGTT
>CAZZZG010000158.1:0-8402 GCA_964658525.1 uncultured Edaphobacter sp. | reverse complement strand
TGGTACTCCGCCAGAATCCTCAGCATTCGCCCCTCAGGCGAGTTCAAAAAATCAGCATTCTCATACGCCAGCGGAGCCTGCTCCAGCGTATCCGGCACCTTAGGGTTCATAGTCTCTCTATCCACATGTTAGAAAACCGGCAGTCGATCGCCTGTCATCCCCGGTAGTCGCGGTAGTGCACCGCCTCGGAGACACCGATCCATATATCCAGCAGCCCCAGCCCGGAGATGATTCCCCGCACCGCGCCATTGTGCAGCACCGCAGCAAGCCACGGCCGCGCCAGGATGAACTCATTGCGATCCCATATCCGCGTCCACCACGGCAACACCATCACCAGTACGCCCAGGTACACGCAGAACAGCACCAGCACAAACAGTGACAGCCGCTGCAGCCACACCGGCGCTGTTCTCTTTACAGGTTCAACCTTATTCACCGCCGCATCTTCAACGGTCGGTTCAGGGTTCGGGAAAAGTTGTGGCTGTCCGGACATCAAACTCCGCATCAAAACGTTCTGCACAAAACCTGTTCTGCTCGAATAACTCTCAAGTCTGACACTAGCAGAGCGCTCCGCGCTTGTCTCTCCGACCAAAGCACCATCCGAGGCTCCCTCTCCCCACGTCTTTCATTTTGCAGGGGTTGGCAGCTTCCCCGGACCACGCGTATCGTGCGGAAAATCCAGACGCAAGTCGTACGTCGACCGCGCCCCCGTCACCTTGATTGGCAACTCCACTCCCGCCCCATTTTTCTTAAGCAGCTTGTCGAACGGCATCAGCAACAGACTCTTCCACCCGGTCGTCATCTGCGAAGCCGTCGCCTCCGTCCGCACCTTTCCATGAAACTCATACGTGCTGCCAGTCAACTCGATCTGGCCATTCATCGTCACCTGCGCACCCGGCATCTGGTAGTTCAGCTCCGGTATCTGCATCACCGCGTCCGCCTGCGAAAACGTACCCAACATCGACGAACCCACCACCGCCGCATCCTGCGCATTCGCCAGCTTCGGCTTTCCCTGCGCCCGCTCGCTCATCGCATCCAGCTGTTGCTGCATCTTCACGTTATTCAACAACGCATCGTGAATCGCAAACGTACCGTCCAGCCTCACCTTCCTCGAAACGCTAACCTGCCCCGGCGGCACCACAACATGCACCTTCGTCGCCAGCGCCCCACGCATCAGCGCGGGATTTCCCTTCATCGCCAGCGCCAGCATGTCCTCAATCCTGCCCTTCTCCATCACCGCATGCAGGTCCGTCGTATGCCCCGGCATTCCCACCGCGCGCGTCACCGACCCCGTTGCCGTCAACTCCGAACGCCCTATCCGCGCCTTCACCCGGTCAAGCCGCACATCGCCCGTCGTCCCATCCACCACCGCATTGAACTCCGTATGCATCGGCAGCCCGTGGTCGCTGATATCAAGCCGGAACTCCGGCACCTCCGCCGATCCATCCACCGCCACCGCACCCAGCGTCCCCTGATACTTCCCCGTCGACGCCAAAATCCCTCCCAACCCATGAATCGACGACAGATCCGCATGCGTAAACTCATAATCGCCATTGATCGGCGTATCCCGCGGATTATCCTTCTGCCATGGCCCAAAGTGCCCGGTCGAGCGAATGTCTCCCACCGGCTTCGGATTTCGCAGCACCGCCGTAAAGTTCAACGGCTTCTTCGCCCCAACATCGGTCAACACCACGCTGCTGATCTCAAACTCCAGCGGCTTCTTCCCCGGCTTACTCGTCTCCAGCGTAATCTTCGCGTCGGTACACTCAATCCGATCCACCGTAATCCCCAGCGCCGACTGCCCCTTCTGCTTCGGATCATCCGGCATCAACGGTCCGCGCTCTTCCTTTGGCGGAATATTCACCGTCAGCCCATGCACCTTCACTGCCACGATGCGCGTCGTTGGCCGCAGCAGCTCTCTCCAATCTGTACCGAACTCAAAACTATCCACCGCTACCATCGGCGGAGCATTCGGGCGAGCATCCGGTTTCGTCGGCCCCGCCAGATAGAGAATCCGCAGCCCCCCACCCCGCACAATCACACCCTTGCTCATCGACAGCTCAAACCGATCCAGCTCCACCGGGCTATGGAACCGCGCCGAAAGCGTCTCCACCACCTTTCGCCGCAACATCGGCTGAAGCTGCCGCAATCCCCACTGCACCACTAACGCCCCCGCAATCGCCATCAACACAACGGCCACGCCAACCCAGAGGACCCAGCGTCTCCGCCACCATCTCTCGCGCTCCACTGCTGTAGCCGTCTCCACCGCTGCCTTGTTCAACAGATACCTCTGACATTCATGCTATGCCTCATGCCTGTCAGTTAGACGCAAACCGATCCACGAAAACCCGATCAAAGGAAAATCAATCTTCCCCCTCGACAGGCGGCAATGGGCTCTTGCCTCGCCTACTGCCTCTTCGGTCTCAGGCAGGTATCGCCAAAGCGATCGTTTAGACACAACGTCCATCCACTCGCGTCTTTATTGACCTTGTAGCGATACTGAGCCGAATCAAGCGCCAGAGGCACCTCACTGGTGCGTCCCGTACACTGGTCCGTTCTTGATTCGGTTCGTCTCACGGGAGTCAAATCTACCGTCGGATCGTGCACTTCCGCCGTGCCCGACTCCTGCTTCGTAACCGTGACCACACACTTGCCCTCGACCGACGTCCGCGCTTCCCTCAATTTGTAATATCCAAGCGGGTCGGACCTCGACGGCGGAGGAGTGAAGACATACAGCACCGAATGAGTCGAATTCGGCTCGCTGTCCGACCGCTCTTCCAACACCCACTGTCCAGCCAGATCACTCGGCATCGCAGGAGTCTGGTTCGGTTGTATCAAGTTCCCCACCAGCGCATACTGCGCGAATAACAACAACGGGCTAAGGGTAGTGAACAGAATCAGAGCAATCGCGGACCTCCCCTTGGAGACCTTCATCACTTCGCGATAAGCCCCCCAGACACAGACGATCCAAACACAGCTTCCAACAAGCCCCAGCAGCGAAAAACCAGCAAACAACTTGAAGCCCATGCTGTCTTCCGGATCGGGTGTGTCTACCCCATTCCAGAAATCCTTGTATTCCACCGGGTTCATCATCTTAAAAACCCCAGTCCCCAACAGAAGACAGAGCAGGAACAAAATCGTCGACACGCCGCAGAAATAGCAGCTGATCGCCACTATCTTCTTCCAGGCAGGCGTCGCGCCCACCATCTTCCAAACAACAGCAAGCAGCACAACATTCAGCACAAAAGCCAGAGCGGACAGCACCGCAAGACTCGCGAACAACGTGGTCTTATCTACCTTCCCGTATACACCCTGCATGTCCGCAAGAAGAGGAATCTGGGCGAGAAAGGAAAGGCCAAACGCAACGGCAAGAAATGTAAATGCCTCTTCAAGCGCCGAATCAGACTCAAGATCCAGCGCGAGAACGGTTCGCTTCGGCCCACCGATCAGCGCCATAAATCTTTGAGCAAAGAAGGGTAGCGCACCTATCAGCTTTTCAATCAGCTCCTTCACGCACACGCCCTCTGGCGCTTCACTCTAACGCGTCCTTTCCTTTTTTCCTAAAGAAATCAACGCCGGATCCGCCAGCAGAAGCCGCATGAATAGCCGAGATTCCTTAGGGAGCCTTCACCTGCGACAGCTTCTTCTCCCTCAGCCTCCACTCCTCGGAGGAGAACAAGCGCGGCCCCACCTCAATCAACCGCGGCATCATATTGAACACCGCCACCCTGTTCCACGGTCCACCATTCCGCATCCGAAAGCCCTTCTCATTCAGATCGCTGACAATGCTCGAGTAAGAAAAATCTTGCCCCAGCAAATCCATCATCAACATCAGCACCTGATTCTCCCTGGGATGAACCTCCAACCTCATGCAGTCCTCCGAGATTCGCAGCCCATAAGGAATCTCCTCGCGGAACCGACCCTCTGTCGGAGCCTCCTGGTCCGGCAACTCTCTCCTCCACTCAATCGACACCAGTTGCCATCCCGCAGCCGTACGCTGCGTCATAATCTCAGGACTAAACGGCCCCGAAACCACATCGCGAACCCGCTCAAAATAAGCCATCACCAGCCTCCAAAGAGAAACTCTGCCGAAGTAATCCTGCAATTCCACCACCAAATTCCCCATCCCCTCCAAGCCTCGTAACCCACTGCCCAGCAAAACATAACGCCGATTGAGCGAACAACATCGCGGCTCAGCACTGTCCAATCCCAGCAAACACTGTTCGTTTCCGAACTGCCCCAGCCCACACCTGGCGTCAGTTCAGCTCAAACCGAATCAACAAAATCAGTCACCAGTCGGAATCCGCGAGAGTGCCCGCGCATCACAATAAATAGACCGGTTGGTTACAGTCCAGAATCTCCCAGAAGGAACAAATGAAAACTGCAAAGACCTGCTCCTCGAGTTCACTGCCTCCTCCTTTCGCGAGCCCGAATCAGCCGCAGCCATGTTCACCGACGACGGCGCCTTCGAGATGCCTTACCTCGCCGACTTCGGCTTCCCCCCGCGTTACACCGGCCACAAACAGATCGCCGACTTCTTCCAGATGGTCCGCAACCTCTATCCCGGATTCGAGTTCAGCAACGTCAGCGTCCTCATCGACACCCCAGACCAGGTCTTCGCCGAGTACGAGTTCACCGCCGTCTCAAGCAAGACCGGCAAAACCATCCACCAACTATTCTTCGGTCGCCTGGTAGCCGAGAACGGCAAGATCAAGCTTCTACGAGAAGCTCTGAACAGCGCAGAACTCGCACGCGCCATCTACGAGCAAGCAATCCCCGATCTGCCGCAGAAGAGTTGAGCATCCTTCACTGAAAGCAACGCCCGGCTTCCAATGAGCCTTGACCTCCTAAGAACCTTGCCACGACCAACGGAAGCACGACGCAAAACAATCACAACTCACGAAGAGACTGCTGCCCCGCGTTTCTCGCTTGACTCGTTTTGCGGCTCCGCTTATATTCCATCCATGTTTCATCGCATCCAACTGCTTCCCTCACTCCGAAGGCTCTGCGCTTGTTGATGCATATCAGTATCCTCGACACAGCTCTATAGTCGTAGCCAACAGCTGCTTCTGTTGTCTTACTGTTACTCGCAAAGTATCTTTTGACGCGTAATAGTACGCAGGCTTATCCCTTGAGTGTTGTGTCAGGACCGCTCTAAAAGGCCCCTCGTTCAAAACTTCGTTGAAACGCAATCGATACTTATCGACTGCTCTCGTCTGCCTTCAGGGAAGAGCGAAACACGCTCCGTGGATCTCGCTGCTTTTTTCGCAGAGGGATCACTTGCCTGTACACCTCACGCCTTACCCACGCTGACACAATCGCGTCGGCACTTGCAACAAGGGGAAATCATGACATTGCGCAAAATCGCTTCGACGACATCCTGGGCAGCACTCGCGCTGCTCTCGCTCTCACCGCTTGCTTCTCACCCCGCCTTTGCTCTCCCTGAACGTAATGTCGCGAAGGTCGTAAGCCTCGCCAACGATCTGGGCCGCGTTGATCCGAACCAAAGCCAGACACTCACCATTGTGCTGAAGGCGCACAACGAGTCCGAGTTTGATAAAGCAATCGAAGACCTCTATAACCCCGAATCCTCCACCTATCATCAGTGGTTTTCCGCAAACGACTTCGCAAAGTACGCACCCACCTCGTCCGAACTTGAGACCGTGAAAAAAGAACTCGTCAGCCAGGGCTTGGAGGTCATCTCCACCGATCCACAAAACTTCTCACTCCGTGTCACCGGAACCACCGCCAAGGTTGAAGCTGCCTTCCAGACCGAACTCCACACCTTCCGCTACAACGGCAAAACCTTCCAGGCCCACACACGGGATGCACAGCTGACCGGTGCTGCCGGGAAACTGGTCGACTCCGTCGCGGGACTCGATCGACATCAAATCCATAACCTCGTCAGCATCGCGCAGAACCCCCGTACCGGCAAGCCACTCTTCAAGAAGACCGTCACCCCCGCCGACGCAGGCTCAACCCTCCTTAGCGGAATCAGCGGCACACCTCTCTCCGCTCCTGCCCTCTACACCTTCACCACACCGGGAGCCTCACTACCACTGGGCGTCTACTACGGCAACGTATATGACAAAAACCCAGCCCTCACCATCTCCTATAGCCCCGCGCAACTGCAATCCCACTACGGCCTCACCTCGCTCATTAAGGAGGGCTACGATGGCACCGGCCAGACCATCGCCCTGGTCGAAGCCTACGGTTATGCTGCCGCGGAAGCCGACGCAAACGTAGCTGCCAAAGCCTTCGGTCTCCCCGCACTCACCTCCAGCAACTTCTCTGTCATCTACCCCGAAGGCAAGCCGCTCAACCCCGGCGCCGCCGACCTCACCGGCTGGACCACCGAGATCGCTCTCGACATCCAGTCCGCTCACGCCATCGCTCCCGGAGCCAAGATTCTCGTCGTAGCCTCAGCCGGTCAAGACAACGAGGACCAGATCGCATCGCTTCAATACATCATCTCCCACAAACTTGCCAACACCGTCTCCAATAGCTGGGAGAACGACGACGAAATCATCGCCGGTCCCGCAGAGGAAAACGCCTTCAACTCTGTCCTGAAGGTTGGTGCTGCTTCAGGCATCTCTTTCCAGTTCTCCAGCGGCGACGGCGGTGACCTCGGACTGGGTACCCCCGTAGGCTCCGTAGGCGTTCCTTCAAACTCTCCCTATGCCACGGCCGTAGGTGGAACCAGCATCCTCAACAACACCGCAGGAACCGGCCAGGTCGTTACCGGCTGGGGCAATGACATCTCCTACCTCAACCTCTTTGGTCCCGTCGATCCTCCCACTGCCGACGGCTTCTTCTACGCGGGGGCAGGCGGCGGCGAAAGCGTCTACTTCGCCAAACCCTCCTGGCAAAAGGCGCTCCACGGCACCGGCCGCCAGGTCCCCGACGTCTCCGCGCTAGCCGATCCATTTACCGGATTTGCTCTCATCGTCACCTCCGAGGGAGTTCAATCCGCCTTAGCCGGAATCGGTGGAACCAGCCTGGCAAGTCCCATCTTCACCGCCATCTGGGCTATCGCAGACCAATACAATGGCAAGCCACTCGGTCAGGCCGGCCAGGCCGTCGCTAAGCTGAAACCCGGTCAGATCACTGACGTCCTCCCAACAACCCCACTCAATGTCTCCGACGTCTCCGGCACCGTCTACGACTCGAACGGTCCCACCTTCTACTCCCAGACCGGGCTCTTCGCAGGCATCCTCGGCACTCAGGTCGGATTCGTCAGCGCTATCTGGCCCGCAGTCCCCGGAGAGGAGGATATCGCCATCACCTTCGGCACCGACTCCTCTCTCACCGTAACCCCCGGCTGGGATAACGTCACAGGCTACGGCGAACCCAACGGCCTGCCCTTCATTCAGGGCGTCACCGGCAAAACCAAAGGAGCCGCCGTCACCAAATAAAAATCAAACAACTAAGCTCCACAAACAAAAGGCGCGTCCGAGATCTATCTCGGCGCGCCTTTTCGTTTCAAAATCCAGTCATCCAGACTTGCCCGCAGTTGGAGCCACGCCACTCGCGACACTGCTCACCAATGAGAAAATAGAAGCAGAATGCTCCAACTCTCAGCAGCCGGCAAACGCTTCGGCCAAAAACTCCTCTTCGAAGACGCGAACTGGCTCATCAATCCAGACGAACGCACCGGCCTGGTCGGCGGCAACGGCACCGGCAAATCCACCCTCCTCAAGATCATCGGTGGCATCGAGTCCCTCGACTACGGCACCATTACCCGCAACAAGGGCGTCACCCTCGGCTATCTCCCGCAGGACGGCCTCGCCCTCCGCGGCCGCACCGTCTTCGCCGAATGCCTCTCCGTCTTCGACCACCTCCACGAGCTCGAGCGCGAATCCATCGCCCTCACCACCACGCTCTCCGAAGCTGATCCCAAATCCAAGGAGTATGCCACCGCCGCCGAGCGCTACTCCGACATCGCCGACCAGCTCCACGTCCACGACATCTACAACCTCGACTCGCAGGTAGGCGCTGTTCTCGCCGGCCTCGGCTTCTCCAAGGAAGACTGGGACCGCAATACCGAAGAGTTCTCCGGCGGCTGGCAGATGCGCATTGCCCTCGCCAAACTCCTCCTGCAGAAACCCTCGCTCCTCCTCCTCGACGAGCCCACCAACCACCTCGACATCGAATCCCGCAACTGGCTCGAAAACTACCTCCACGACTATCCAAACGCCTACATCCTCATCTCGCACGACCGCTACTTCCTCGACGTCACCGTCAACAAGACCGTCGAACTCTGGAACAAGCGCATGCACACCTATCACGGCAACTACGAAAAGTACGTCGTGCAAAAAGATGAGCGCCGCACCCAGCTGATGAACGCCTACAAAAACCAGCGCGACCGCATCGAAGCCCTCGAAGCCTTCATCAACCGCTTCCGC
>CAZZZG010000157.1:0-8410 GCA_964658525.1 uncultured Edaphobacter sp. | reverse complement strand
GGCATCTCCGTCCGCATCGACAGCGACTACATCCCCGAAGAAAACCAGCGCCTCCGCATGTACAAACGCATCGCCGGCGCCCAAACCCAGGCCGACCTCACCGACGTCCGCGCCGAACTCCAAGACCGCTACGGCACCCCACCCGAAACCGTCCTCAATCTCCTCGCCGCTGGCGAAATCCGCCTCCACTGCGAACAACTCGGCATCTCCCAACTCGACCGCAAGCGCACCCAGGTCGAGCTCCCCAACCCAAACGGCAACAAGAAGCAGCCGATCAAGACCTTCGTCGAGATGCTGCACGTAAAGTTTGCCGCCGTCAACGCCGACCCCTCCCACTTCACCAACGGCAGCAACAAAACAGTAGACCCCGCCACCCTCATGAAACTCGTCAGCCGCAACACCAAGCGCGGCGCACAGTTCAGCCCCAACGGCACCCTACGCTGGCCCCTCCCCTCCGCCAAAGCCGAAGACGTCCTCTCCGAAACCCGCGCCCTCCTCGACGCACTCGACGTCCCTTAGCGCTTCGCTCCAACAACACTCAACTGTGGGGCTCTCCCCTGCGTGACATATGGTTGGGCATAGA
This sequence comes from uncultured Edaphobacter sp., assembly GCA_964658525.1. Taxonomy (GTDB): domain Bacteria; phylum Acidobacteriota; class Terriglobia; order Terriglobales; family Acidobacteriaceae; genus Edaphobacter. The sequence goes on along the minus strand of CAZZZG010000157.1, from coordinate 7,827 downwards.
TCGAGTACGACTGCCCAGGCACCGAAACGTCTACAGCCATCTCTAACCGCGAAACATTCGCGGGCATATTCACCGTAAGGTCGTAATAACCATATCCGTCGAGCAGGGCGTCGTGAATCGCTCCTCTCAAAGTTCGTTCCTCAGTCTCGCGACCTCGCACTCTTTGAAACACCGGTGCTCCTGAGCCTCCAGCTACGCTGCTCACCGCCTCATTGGAGGACGTCGACGAGAGAAAGCTGCTGCCAGCGTCATAGGCCCCGGCAGCGTACACCTGATTCCAGGGATCTCCTCCTATGTGATACACCGAGATCCCTGGCAACAACGCCTCCGCACGTATTACGTCGCCTGGTGGTACGCCAGGCTCTGTCACCAAAAACACGACGCGTCGTCCTGCGAACCGCGTTAACCTCGCCGCAGCCAGATTGATACTGCGATGCGTCTGTCCCTTGTGAGCCAGTTCCTTCCTGAGCTCCGCGGACGAGAAGACATAAGGAGTCTGAGCGCCCTGTTCATCCAACACGCTCACCGTCCAGTCCGCCTTCCACAACTCATCCAGCTTCTCCGGCAACTGGCGAACCGCCTCAGCGTCACTCGTCAAAAGCACCACCAGCAGTTTCGTCGGTACCCCACTGCCGTGACTGCCCTGATCCCGGACGCCCTCCACCTTCACCTGCGTCCCAGTTGAGACGCCTCCCCCCACAACCTTCACTCGAAAATTTCGTGCCTCAAGCCTCCTCACCGGCTCCCCCGACGTATCCCGCATCTGCACTGCGATATGCGCCTCCCTCGCCGCGGAAGCCGAAGCTACACTTCCTACTTGTCCCCACATCGAAGGCAATCCCAGAAACCAAAGCCCAACCAGACAGAGCGCGCTCGCTCGCACGATATCCTCCCGATCCCCGGCAATTCGGCGCTCAGAGGATAGCATCTGGATATATCGCTCTGCCTCGTCGATCGATTCGTAGCACCAAATCCCAGACGTCAGCCGCTGCAGCTCTATCAGCAACTAGATAGACGACTTCACTCGCCTTCCGTAACATTTTCCCTAACTCCGTGTCCTAACAAACAGCCAAGAAGTCGTCTAGCTCATCGAGGGCGAAAGGGGTTCTATGCACCAACCCATCCAGATCGGCAAACTCAGCATCACCTTTCTCCAAAGCCATCACCAAACCCATGGCGCCGCTGACCTCTTCGAACTCTTCATCCCGCCACACGCTCATCTCAACATCCCACATCTGCACCGCGTCTCCGACGAAACCGTCTTCGGCATGAACGGAATCACCACATGGATCGTCGATGAACGCCGTATAACCCTTCACCCGGGTGAGCAACTCCACATCCCCCACGGCACAATCCACTCCTGCGTCAACGACCAGCAGGCCACCGCCCGCGTCATCTGCCTGCTCACGCCGGGCCTCCTCGGTCCTGAGTACTTCCACGAGATCGCCACCGCCTTCCGTGCCGAAGACCCTCCAAACTTCGCCTATATCGGCAGCGTCATGGCGCGCTACGACGTCATCCCAGCCGCCGTTCCGTCCCCGTTCGTCACAAATCAAGGAGCAGTCCTCTTCGCTCTGCCGTAAACTGGTCGTACCATATGGCCAGTCGCATCTTCACCCCCAAAGCCCTCTTCGTCGCCGCTCTCGCCATCCTCCCCGGCATGCGGCCCGCCCACGCCCAGCGTCTCTCTGCGGACGGCGGCGTCCAGACCTTCAACACCCTCGCCGACCAATATTTCTCCGACGTCTACTTCCACTTCACCCCCACCAACGGCACCGCCGACGGTCTCCATCAGTACGACAACCAGCTCGAGGACTACTCTGCAGCAAACATCCAAAAGCAAATCGCAGCCCTCCACACCTACGAGAAGAAAGTCGAAGCCATCGACCCATCCAGCCTCGACGCCTCCGTTGCCGGTGACCGCTCCATCCTCCTCAACAGCATCCGCAGCACCCTCCTCTCCCTCGAAGTCATTCGCCCCTGGGAGAAGAATCCCGACAGCTACTCCACCGGCATCACCGCTTCCGCTTTCGTCATCATGGAGCGCCCCTACGCCCCCGCCGACACACGCCTCAAATCCCTCGTCGAGCGCGAAAAGCAGATGCCGCAAGCCCTTCTCGAAGCCCGCAAGAACCTAAAGAACCCGCCCCACATCTACACCGAAATCGCCCTCGAACAAATCGACGGCGACATCAGCTTCTTCCAGACCGACGTCCCCTCCGCCTTCACCGACGCCACCGACTCCGACACCAAAGCAGCCTTCACAAAATCCAACGCCGCAGTCATCGAAGCCCTCAAGTCCTATGAGTCCTGGCTCAAATCTGATCTCTTGCCCCGCTCCAACGGCGACTACAAATTCGGCGCCGATACCTTCGCCAAGAAACTCGCCTACGACGAGATGGTCGACATCCCCCTCGATCGCCTCCTCGAGATCGCCTACGCCGACCTGCACAAAAATCAAGCCGAATTCGCCCGCGTAGCCAAAGAAGTCGACCCGACCAAAACCCCGCAGCAGGTCCTCGCCGAACTAGCCACCATCCACCCTGCACCCGACAAACTCCTCAGCACCTTCAACGACACCTTCGCCAGCCTCATCGACTTCATCAACACCCACCACATCATCACCATCCCCTCCAAGGTCGAGCCCACCCTCGAAGAAACCCCACCATTCGAACGCGCCACCACCTCGGCCTCCATGGACCCGCCCGGCCCCTTCGAAACCCACTCCACCAAGGCCTACTTCAACGTAACGCTGCCTGAGAAAAACTGGACACCCGAGCACATCGCTGAACACATGTCCGAGTTCAACGTCGGCACCATCATCTCCACCAGCGTCCACGAGGCCTACCCCGGCCACTACGTCCAGTTCCTCTGGACCCCGCAGTTCCCCTCCACCATTCGCAAGGTCCTCGGCGCCAGCACCAACATCGAAGGCTGGGCCCACTACACCGAGCAGATGATGCTCGACCAGGGCTACGGCCAACCCGGCGCGGGAGCCCAGAACGAGCGCGAAGCCAAGCTCATTCGCCTCGGCCAGATCCAGGACGCGCTCCTCCGCGACGCCCGCTTCGTCAACTCCATCAAGCTCCACACCGGCCAGTTCACCTTCGACCAGGCGGTCGAATTCTTCGTCACCGAAGGCTATCAGTCCCACTCCGTCGGCCTCGTCGAAACCAAACGCGGCACCGCCGACGCCACTTACCTCTACTACACCTTAGGCAAGCTCGAAATCATGAAGCTCCGCGCCGACATGATGAAGAAACAAGGCGCAGCCTTCAATCTCCAGACCTTCCACGACGACTTCATGCGGCAGGGCTTCGCCCCTATCAAAATCGTCCGCAAAGCCATGCTCCACGACGACTCTCCCGTTTTATAGGAAATTTACCAAGGTAATGGCATTCAAAATGGTAAAATGCCATTTATGAATGCCATTACCGAGATCGACAAAGCCGGTCGTCTCGTTGTCCCGAAGAAGATGCGCGACGCGCTCCACCTCGTACCCGGCACCCGGCTCACCCTCATCCAAAAAGGCAATGCCATCGTTGTGCAAACTGAGGCAAAGCCGCGCGGACTTTACCGGGAGAACGGAATCCTCGTTTATGACTCTGGGCAAGCTGTCCCGCCCGACTCCGTCGATTGGTTAAAAGCCGACCGCGAAGAACGGATGGATAAAGTCGAAGGTAAAAGGGAAAAGGCTTGACGTTCTTTGACACCAATGTCCTGATTGCAGCTTCCATCGCTCACCATCCCCGTCATGAAGCTTGTAGTAAACGATTGGCCCAGATTCGGCGATCGGGAGCCTCCTGTGCCGCTCACACTCTCGCGGAAACTTATTCCAATCTCACGCGTGAAGGCAAAGGGTACTCCGTTCCTCCTCTGATCGCCCTACAGATCCTCAGCAGCGTTAAAGACACCTTCGACCTGGTGTCGCTGACAGCAAACGAAATGATGCAGACAGTTTCAAATGCGGCCGAACGCGGTCTTTCGGGCCCCCTCATTTATGACGCTCTTATCCTGGCATGCGCACGCAAAGTTCAGGCAAGATCCATCTACACCAACGACGTGCAGGACTTCAAACGCATCGCCCCGGATCTCGCCTCCCGCATCCATGAACCCTGACTCGCTGTGAGACTTTCGTACCTGCCCGATAGAGCTATCCCGCCCTTCATCTCCTCCTGTTAGCATTTTCAAAGCCTGAAGTGCATCCAAGGAACTAATGACCTTAAACAAGACTCAGAAAGTCCGCAAAGCAGTCTTCCCTGCCGCAGGAATGGGCACGCGCTTCCTCCCCGCCACCAAGGCTATGCCCAAAGAGATGCTCTGCCTCGTCGACAAACCTCTCATCCAGTACGGCGTCGAAGAGGCCGTAGCCGCCGGCTGCACCGAGATCATCTTTGTCACTGGCCGCGGAAAATCCACCATGGAAGACCACTTCGACGTCAGCCCCGAGCTCGAAGCCTCCCTCGCGGCGAAAAATAAAACCGCCCTACTCGAGGTTGCCCGCTCCGTCTCGAAGCTCGCCAAGATCACCTACACCCGCCAGCCCCACCCCCTCGGCCTCGGCCACGCCGTCCTCATGGCCAAAGAGCTCGTCGGCGACGAACCCTTCGCCGTCCTCCTTCCCGACGACATCGTCGACGCTACAATCCCCTGCATGAAGCAGATGGTCGAAGCCTTCAACGAAATCCAATCCAGCATCCTCGGCTCCGAGGTCGTCGAAGGCGCAGCCATCCAGAACTACGGCTGCCTCGACTGCACCCCCGACCCCAAAAATCCACGTCTCCTCGCCGTCAAAGACCTCGTCGAAAAGCCCAAACCAAAAGACGCGCCCTCTCAGAACGCCATCATCGGCCGCTACATCCTCACCCCGCGCATCTTCGACATGCTCGAGCACATCACCCCCGGCGCAGGCGGCGAGCTGCAACTCACCGACGGCATCAAGGCTCTCCTCCAGCACGAAAAAGTCTACGGCTTCATCTACGAAGGCACCCGCCACGACGCCGGAGACAAGCAAGGTTTTCTCCGCGCAACCGTTGAATTCGCCCTCAAAAACAAAGACCTCGGCCCCAGCTTCCGCACCTGGCTAAAGTCCCTCCCGCTCTAGCATCTCTTACAAAACGCCGTCATCTCGACCGAAGCGGCTCACAGCCTCATCGTGAGCCGCGCAGTGGAGAGATCCCCGCGTCTTGTTTCGTTTTGCCGTAGTTTTGTTTGCTCTTTCGCTTGCCCTTCCGCAGCGTAGTACAAAATCGGTCATCGTCCCTACCTCAACCAATCGTCACAAACTCCAGAGATCGTTTCTGCATCTCAAACCGGAGACCTCGCACCACAGAAATCCTGGAGAACAAATGTCCGACAAAAAAGAAAGCACACCGACAGACGCCCTCACCCGCGAAAAACTCATCGATTATCTCAACGAAGATCTCTCGCGCGAGTACCAGGCCATCATCGCCTACGTCAACTATTCGCAGGTCCTCAAGGGCGCGCAGTACATGAACATCGCAGACGAACTAGCCATCCACGCCACCGAAGAGCTCGCCCACGCCATCGCCATCGCCAACCACATCGACTACCTCGGCGGAATGCCCACCGCCACCCCAAAGCCAGTCAAAACCTCCGAAAAGAACGAAGAAATGCTCCGCTTCGACCTCGAAAACGAGAAGGAGACCATCGCCAACTATCGCCGCCGCATCAAGCAGTGCGACGAGCTCAACGAGTACGCCATCGGCGAATCCATCCGCGAGATCCTCATGCAGGAGCAGGACCACCTCATCGCCCTCGCCACCGCCCTCGGCATCGACCCACCCAACCCCGGCATCGCCGACTAAGCGCGCTTCACAAAATTATCGGTATCCTGATCCTGAGCCATAGTCGAAGGAGAAAGATCCGTGGTTCGCTTCGCCGTGAATCGGATCGACTGCTTTGCACAAAAGCAACAGGAGGAAGACAAATGAATGAAGAAGCGATGAAGGCGGAACTCGAGCGCCTTAGGGCCGAAAACGCCCAACTCAAAACCAAAGAGAAAGCCGGTATCAGCCTCAAGGTCAGCGACAAGGGCGCAGTGTCGCTCTATGGTATGGGGCGTTTTCCGGTCACTCTGTACAAAGAACAGTGGCTCCGCGTCCTCGCCAACGCCCCTCAAATCGAAGCATTCATTCAGGAGAACGACGCGAAGCTGAAGACAAAGGAGTAGCCGGTCGACATCGCGGAAGCGCCCCATTCAGCGCTTCCGCGATGCCTCAGACCCTTCTTCAACAACCTCACGTAACGGACGTACCGGGTGTCTTCCTACTTCCCGATCTTCAAATCGATATAAAACTGGTTCTTGTTATCGAACGAGCTGATCGTCTTCACCGGGCTCTTCTTCCCGTTGCTCTCAGCCCAGATCTCATAATCCGTATTCTGAGTCAGCTGCCCAAACCGATATTCACCCGCGTCATCGGAAAAGTAGCTCTTCACCGCAAGGCTGTGGTCGTCCTTCAAATACACCACCGCGCCCTTCACAATCGCCCCACCACCATCGATGACTTTACCCTGAACCACCCGCTGCACAGGCCCACGCTGCTGCTCCGCAACCGCAGATACGGCCCGCCCACCCACAGCCAGAATCACCACCGAACAAGACGCGAGAATCACCTTACCGGCAAACGAACGGACCAAGCGATCAGTACTCTTCATAAACTTCAGTATACGGTTATTTCCATCCAGACCAGCCGTTACTCTTCGTCCTCTTCCGCGGTATGCGTCACATCCTCGTCGTCATAGCCCGCCTCGTCAATAGCCGCCAGCTCCAGAGGATCTACCGAAACCACCTCGAGGTCGATTCCGCACTCTTCGCACTGAACCGTCTCACCCTCCTCCACTTCATCGGGGTCCACCACAATCGGGTTATCGCACTCCGGACAAACAACAGCCATGATCTTGCCTCCAGGGTCTTTGGGCCCACTCGCCCGTCTATAGGATTATAGGAACATCCCGGCGGACGCTCTCGTTATTTATTTAGCGGCCCTCCCGCCCCATTCGTCAAGCATACGATTCACTTGCCGCTTCGGTTTTGCACAAAGGAGAAATTTCGTGATCGCTGCACCCAACCGCCCCGCACGCCCGGCACTCACCACCCTCGCAACTACCGCAGTCCTCTCCTGCACCCTTCTCCACGCCCAGCAAGCCCAGCAGTCCCAACAACCCCTCACCACCGGCCGCCCCATCACCGCCGCCCCGGCCGACCCCGCCATCGCTGCCGCCCTCGCACAGGTCTCCCCCGACCACATCAAAGCCACCATCACCAAACTCGTCTCCTTCAACAACCGCAGCACCCTCTCCAGCATGGACACCGACCTCGCCCCCAACACCGGTGTCAACGCCGCCGCCGACTGGATCGAGTCCGAATTCAAATCCATCTCCTCCGCCTGCAACAACTGCCTCGAAGTAAAGCGCGACACCTTCACCGAACCCGCCAGCACCGCACCCAACGCCCGCATCACCAAACCCACCAAAATCAGCAACGTCTACGCCGTCCTCCGCGGCACCGACCCCGCCCAGGCCACCCGCATGGTTCTCGTCACAGGACACTACGACTCCCGCAACTCCACCAACGCCAACACACACGACCCCGCCCCCGGCGCCAACGACGACGCCAGCGGAGTCGCCGTCTCCCTCGAATCCGCCCGCGTCCTCTCCAAACTCAAATTCCCCAGCACCATCGTCTTCGTAGCCGTAGCCGGAGAAGAGCAGGGCCTCAACGGGAGCGCCCACCTCGCCAAACTCGCCCACGAACAAAACTGGCAGCTCGAAGCCGTGCTCAACAACGACATCGTCGGCGGCGAC
>CAZZZG010000156.1:0-8441 GCA_964658525.1 uncultured Edaphobacter sp. | reverse complement strand
GAGTCTTCGGATTGCTCGCTGGATTTGCGGAGGGCGGTGTCGCCGCCGGCGATGATGGCATGGAAGAGATCTGGTGAGACAGAGAAGGTTGGAGGGCACTCGCTGGCGTCGAGCACGCCGAGGCGGCCGCTGGTGCCTGCTCCGGTGTAGAAGAGGCGGCCACCTTGCTGGAAGCGTTGCGCGATTGCGTCGACGGCCTGGGCGACTTGAGGAAGGACTGTGGCCACGGCGGCGGCAACCTTGGCGTCCTCGTCATTGATCAGGCGGACCATGTCTAGGGTTGGGAGCTGGTCGATGTTTTGTGTGCGCGGATTGCGGGCTTCTGTGGCGAGAGCCGCGAGGTTCGTTGTGTTTTCCATCTGCCTCTACTCTCCCACGCCTGGCGGAGGTGTGCAAAGTCTTCGCTTCACTGACCGGGTTTTAGTGATGAGACGCGTGTGTTTGGAACGATGACGACCGGGCCGTGGGCGGTCTCGTGTTTTACGGCTTGCAAGGCTTCGTTGGCGCCGACGAGTGGGTAGATCTGGACTTGAGGCTTGATTCCGATCTCGCCTGCGAGCTTGAGGAAGTCGAGTGCGTCCTGCCGGGTCATGTTGGCGACACTGCGGATCTGGCGCTCGCCCCAGAGGAGCTTGTCGTAGTCGAACGCGGGCATCTGGTCGAGGTGGATTGCGTTGATGGCGACGATGCCGCCTTTGCGAAGACTGGAAAGGGCGCTGACGACGACGGCTCCGCTGGGCGCGAAGGTGATGGCGCGGTCGAGTTCGACGGGGGGCTTGTCGTTTTCTGCGCCGACCCAGGTGGCTCCTGCAGAGGATGCCTGTTGGCGGTGATTTTCGCCGCGGGTAGAGACGTAGACTTCGCACTTCCAGTGACGCAGGACTTCTATGGCCTGGCTGGCGGAGGCGCCGAAGCCGAAGAGGCCGACACGCTCTCCGGGCTGGGTTCCGGCGACACGAAGGCTGCGGAAGCCGATGATTCCGGCACAGAGGAGTGGGGCTGCATCGGTGTCCTCGAGGGCGGCGGGGAGTGGGTAGGTGAAGTCGGCGCGGACGAGGGTGTACTCGGCGTAGCCACCGTTGATGGTGTAACCGGTGAAGGCGAGGTTGTCGCAGAGATTTTCTTCGTCGCGAGTGCAGAAGGGGCAGGTGCCGTCGGTGCTTCCGATCCAGGAGACGCCGACGCGCATGCCGACGGGACGATCGGGTGTGGCGCCGTCGACGACGTTGCCGACGATCTGGTGGCCGAGGATGAGGGGTCCGTGGGTTAGAGGGAGGTCACCTTCGAAGATGTGGAGGTCGGTGCGGCAGACTCCGCAGGCGAGGATTTGGAGGAGGAGATGGCCAGGGGCGAGCGCAGGGATTGGACGCTCTTCGAGCTGAAGTGGCTGGTTGGCGGCGTGCAGGACGGCGGCTTTCATCTGAGAGGCTCCTTGAGACGAGAGGCGACACTGATCGCCATGGATGACTTTGATTAGAAACGACTGCGGATTGGTGTGGAAGAGTGGGGATCGTGGTCTTGTTGGAAGAGGCGTAAAATTTCGGCGAAGCACGTAGGAGGACGGAATGCTGCGACGTCTTTTCACTGTAACGGTGGGCCTGCTGGTAGCGGTTCCTGTGCTCGCGAAGAACAAGGCAGAGAAGAGTTTGCCGGAGTACATTCTTCACGCACACACAGTAGCGGTTATGGTCGATCCTGGCGCGGGGATTGATATTGAAGATCCGCGGGCAAACCAGGCTGCGCAAAAGGATGTCGAAACGGCATTGCTGAATTGGGGAAGATTTCAGCCGATGATCACCTCCCAGCAGGCGGACCTGATCATCGTGATTCGCAAGGGGCATAAGCAAGTGGTGGATCAGACCGTCAGCGATCCTCGGCAGAATAATCGGGTGGGGATGATTGATCCTACGGCGAATGGGGTGTCGGTTGGCGCTCAGCGTGGCAGGCAGCCGGATGGGACCGGCTCGGGATTGCCGGAATTATCAGACCGCGTCCCCGCACATCCGCAGACGGAGGTGGGAACGACGGAGGATTCGTTTCTTGTCTATAACGGTGATAGCAAAGACCCTCTCGACAGCCCGGTGGGGTGGAGTTATGTCGCAAAGGATGGGCTTCGTTCGCATAACGTTCCTGCCGTGGATGAGTTCAAGAAAGCTGTGGCAGCCGCTGACAAGGCTGCTGCTGCGAAGCATCCCTAACTGAGGTTGTTTTCTCTTATTTTTGAGTTGTTTGGCGGGAGCTGAGGTGTTTTCTGGGAAACAACTTGAGATTGAGATAATGTCCGATGAGGGGCTACAGGTGTGCAAAAACCCGTAAAATAGAGGAGATACGCAAAACGTAAAGGACGATCGAGGCAGATGGCAATGGGAACGCAAGAGGTTTTGGCTGGACAGGTAGATGCGGCGGCGAAGGCTGCCGGGCTGGTAGTGATTTCGAGTGAGGTGGGACAAGATTTCTCGGGGAACCCGACAACGCGATTCACGCTGGGGTTGGTTGCGGACCGGGCGAAGACGCAGGTGTTGGAGTTGAGCGATAAGTTCGATTTCAGCCGCGCGGATCTGCTGGCTGAGGTTGGGGTTTATCTGGCGGAGGCGGCGAAGCGGTTGAAGAATCCGCGACCGGACTGCTACCTGACACTGCATGGTTTGCCGTTGAGCTTCGAGAAGTTTACCTGGCCGTTCCATGAGTCGACCTCGGGCGCGGATACGTTTCTGGTGCATGGCGAGGTTCGGCTGCAGGATGGCGAAGAGAATCCACTGCATGCGAAGGTGGCGGCGTCTATGACCGTGACGTTTGCGGAGATTGTGAAGGCTCCGGAGCAGCCGTTTGCTGAAGGATTTATTTATAACGCTGTGCGCAAGACAATGGATCAAGGGCAGCTGGAGCTGGTGAAGAGTGGCAATCGGCAGCCGGTCCCTGTGACGACGCGGTTTTACAGCCCATGGAAGAAGCGCTTCAATTTCAACGACACGACGGAAGCGCAGCGGCAGGAGTATCTGGCTGCAAAGGTGTTCTGGTTGTCGGGGATTCTGGGTGGCGGACAACCGGTTTGGTTGCTCGATCCTCGGGATGCGCAGTATCTGAACTCGACCGTTGAGGAGCTGAAGAAGACGGCAGCGGCGCTGGCGGGCGAAGGGCTGATTCATCTTGCGGCGGATACCGAGTATGCGACGCCGACGGAGGCTTTGATGGGGCATCGTGCACAGTATGCGACGGAGCTGGCCAATAGGTTGGCGTTCATCAAGCCGACGTTCAATGAGGAGATGCGCGGCGGCCATACGAATATGTAGTGAGAGGGTTTAGATGCCTTCGCTGCGAATTTGCTAGTGATTATTGGGGTATGGTAACGTCCCTCTGGCCTTCTGGTGCATCTATTGACCTGGAAGGAAAGAGGAAACAGCAATGAAGAAGCTAACTCGAATTGCAACACCACTGATGGCAGTGGCACTTATGAGCGGTGCAACACTTTTCGCACACGCGCAGGCGAATCAGGCACCAACCACAGAGACGCGGAGCTGGAACACGCCTCCTCCAGGAACGGAGCAGGCGCAGTCGGCCTATCGTGATGGAGTGGAAGCGGCTCAGCTGGATATGGCAGCGAAGCGGAAGATCGACGCGAAGTCGTCTCATCTGTATGTTCACCCGCCAGTGAAGGGTGCGGCTCGCGATGAGTATCGTTCGAACTTCACGGTTGGATATGAGGCTGCGGTGAAGCACAGCTCAGGCATATAAGTGCCACAACACGCTCTCAGGTTTTTGAGACGTCGAGATAGGGCTCCTGATGGAGCCCTCTCTCTTTGCGCGCTGGTGGACAGATCGCATTAGAGTGCGGGCTGGGTGCTTAGTTGGTTGTTGCGTGTGATTTCCGCTCCGCAATGAGTACAGAACGAGGCAGAAGGATCGATGGAACTGTTGCATGACGGACATTGAGAGATGATGGCGGTTGGCTCTGTGTACGGATTCGAGTGGGCGAGGATCTGACTGGAGATATAGATTGCCTGAGTGACGTTGTACTGGCGGACGCGGTTTGGCATAAGGAAGCATTCGATAACACCGAGGATTGCGGTGATGCCGGTCCAAAAGAAGATGAGGTAGAGGATGCCTGCGGTATTTCGCCGGAGGTAGAAATGGTGGATACCAAATGCGCCAAGAAAGAGCGCGAGCAGGACACCAATCATCTCGTCTTTGCGGGCGCGTTCGTATTCCGCATAGAACCATGCGCGCTGCTGGTCGGTCATACGGGCGGTGTAGAGAGGGTCGATGAACGGCATGTTTTGCTCCTCTGATGACTCATGGAACGGTACGCTGCGAAACGCGCCACGGTTCCCAATGGCTGGCTGTTCGCGCGAGTTCGGAAGCTCTAACCGACTTGAATGGTCGCAATTTACACCGGATTTGAGGCGGCGTAGAGTTGCGATAAATCACCGCGTCCCGGACAACGGCACGACGTGATCGTGAGTCAGATTGAGTAGAAGAAAGCGAGGTAGTTATGCAGCCAGTTCACAACGGGCAGTGCGGACTTTGTAATCACTTTGGCGAGCATCACGCGAAGAGTTCGGTGTTGGTCACGATTTTGACGAGCAAGAAAGCAGATGCGGCCGTGCTGGATGAGTGTGGTCATCCGAAGCATGCTGCGTTGCACCTGAAGGTTTCTCCCATCAGCGGATGCGATGGGTTTGTACCGGCAGCGCAGGCTTAGTTTTTCCGAATTAGAACAGCGACGCGGTTGAGTTGGGCGGACTCGACAGCGTCGTCTCGCGTTTGCAGGTGTGTATGCTTTAGCGGCGGTTCATTCCGAGCAGGCTTAGGAAGAAGCTGCCGAAGATGGCCTCCACCCCCAACATGAAGCATGTTGCTGAAGGCAGGGTGAGGCGAAGCATGCGCTGAGGTGAGAGATTTCCGAAGCCGGCACCGTGCCAGATGTGAAGGGCATAGCCGAGGATGCCGATTCCGACCATAAGAAGTGCGGCTCCGAAGAGTAAACCTACTTCGAGATTGATGTAGTTGAAGATGCGCTCGAACTTTGGATTGGGCGGGAGGAATCCCTCCTGGGTGCCGAAGACGCGGGCGCTGACGGCGAAGACAGAGATGTGGGCTCCGATAAGGACGAGGCCGAGAGCGTAGGTGAGGGTGTCGACATCGAAGGTCCAGCGACCGACGGTTTGCGGACCGGGGATGAGCCAGAGAGAGAGAAGTATGCCGACGAAGAAGGTGACGACGCCGGGAATCAGGAAAAGCCAACGGGGGCTGAAGAGTAGAAGGAAGCGTAGGTGACGCCAGCCGTCGCGCCATGAGCGAAGATGGGGTGGACGACTGCGGCCATCGGGCGATAGCGTGGTGGGGACCTCGGTCATGCGAAGGCCGGCGAGGGATGACTTGACGACCATCTCGGAGGCGAACTCCATGCCGGTGGTGCGGAGGTTGAGAGCGAGGATAGGGTCGCGGCGGAAGGCGCGGAGCCCGCAGTGGAAGTCGCGGACGGGGATACGGAAGAAGATGCGGCCGATGGAGGAGAGGACGGGGTTGCCAAGGTAGCGGTGGAGTGGCGGCATTGCTCGAGGCTCGATGGATCCTGAGAAGCGGTTGCCCATGACGAGGTCGTAGCCTTCGTCGAGCTTTGGGAGAAAGCGCGGGAGATGCTCGAAGTGGTAACTGGCGTCGGCGTCGGCCATCAGGACATATTTGCCTCGGGCTGCTTCGATGCCGGCGATGAGAGCTGCGCCATAGCCGCGAGTGGGGACGTTGACGACGCGGGCGCCTTCGTCGGCCGCGATCTTCTGGGAGCCGTCGGTGCTGCCGTTGTCGGCGACGATGACCTCGCCGGCAACGTTGTTGTCTCGGAGAGCGTTGACCGCTTGACGAACGCAGAAGGCTAGAGTCTCTGCCTCGTTAAGGCATGGCATAAGGATGGTTACGGTCAGATCACTCATTGTTTGCATGCTACCAAAGTGGTGCTTAATGACTCGCGGCGTTAGGGGACTTGTTTCCCGCGGAAGGTGTCTCAGGAAGATTGAGGGGAAGGGCGTAGAAGGGCGAGCTGTCCAGTTCGTGCCAGCCGGCGGAGATGGGATTGGTGCCAGTCATGACGCCGGGGGTGAAGTAGCCGACAAGGACCTTGCCACCCTGACGGCGCACGGTATCAATGACCTCGTCGCGATTGGGCATATCGGCGAGAACGGAGTAAACCGGGTACTCAGCGGGCTTGTAGATCTCGGTAAGGATGCGAACGCCGGCCAACCTTGCCCAGTAGTGGGTGTCGAGGCACGCCTTGTCTCCAATGCAGGCGACGGTGTCGCCAGGGCCGACGCCGAGGGCATTGAGCGCTCGCGCTGCTCCGTAGGTGTCAGGGTCGTACCATCCAGCGGGAGACTGGGCTACCTTGAGGTTGCGTCGCAGTTCTCCGACCATTCGAGCCGATTCGCCTACTGCCAGGAGCGCAAGTAAAAGCACGACGGCGGAGGCGGCGTTTTGGGTAGAGGCTGGCACTTTGCCAGAATGACGCAGGGCGGCGAAGGCAGGCAGGAGCACGGCGAGAAAGCCAAATGCGATGTATCGATCTTCTACGTTGACCATACTGTAGATGCAGAAGACGCCAGCACCGAGCAGGATGGGGGTAAGCCAGAATGCATTGGCGCGTGGTCTCCAATCGAGGCGCAGGCGTGCTCCGATGAGGAAGAGGACGGCAAGCAGGAGCCAGGCTTCCGGATGGTTTGCGATGTAGCGGAGGATGCGCACCAGGCACGCGATCGTGACGGGGACCTGGAGACGAGGGTCCATGTGGGCTTTGATGCGGTCGTTCCAGAACGATGCATCAAACCAGTCGGGATCGGTACCGTAGGGGAGTTGTTTGTAGCTGACAACGACTGGTGATTTCAGCAGAACCTTGTTGGGATGCGTCAGGTGAACTTCTGCGGCGCCGAATGAGGAGGTCTGGTCGGGCTGGAGGTGCATTTTTTCGGTGCCGCTGACAAACCAGGCGTAGTTGAGGTTGCCGGAGTCGCCGAAGTCGAAGCGGCCCTTTTGTTTCGAGAGCGCGGCGATGTACGGGCCGGCGACGATGGAGAAACAGATGAGAGACAGGAGGCCGGCTGCTACTGCGCGGGGTGCGGCGTAACGCTGCCAGGCGACACGGAAGACGACGAGCGCGATGATGCAGAGGAAAGTGAAGAGGAAGGCGAAGGATTTGGTGAGGTAGGCAAGGCCGAGAGCGATCCCCATGAGCGCGGCGTAACGGAGATGGCTGGTGGCGAGATGTTTTAGGAGCGCGGCCAAGCCGAGAAGCAGGAAAGCCTGAAGGAGCGCGTCGGGACGGACCTTGCCCATGCTGAGTTCGCGCTGGGTGGAGATGATGAGAATGCCGACGCCGAGATAGCGGAGCGTGTAGCGATCGAGAAGGAAGGACGGGAGGGCCACCTTGGAGTCTTCGCGGAGCTCACGAAGTTGGACGAGTGCGTCAGTGAAGGCGACGATGGCCAGCATCTCCAGGAGGAAGATGCCGAAGTTGACCATGTAGTAGGCGTGGAGTTCGTTGTAGCGAGTGGAGTGGAAGAGGGTGTGGCCGAGGGAGAGCGCGGCTGGGTAGAGCGGGTTCCAATATCCGTTGATGATGCCGTGCCAGTTGTGCGCGCGGATGAGGTCGCCGATGTCCATATAGGAGACCGCGTCACCGTCGATCTGGTAGGGATCGTAGAGGGCATAGCCGAAGGTGACGAGCGCGGCGAGGAAGCAGTAGATGGGCCAGAGACGACGCAGCCAGTAGGGGAGATGGTTGGGCTCCGGCGTGGGGAGTGTCATGCGGTGGGGAGATCCTCCGATGTGCTTATAGATCTTTATCATCTCAGAAGTGATGAAGGATCTTGTAAAAACATTTGTTCTGCCGGACGGTCCCGCTGCGCGGGGCGGTCACTTCGTGAATTGTGTACTCCTTCGGTTGGCTCCCTTTGGTCGGGATGGCATTTTGTTGCTGCAAAGGAAAAGGCGCTTGCTTTCGCTCGCGCCTTTTCTCGTGTCAATTGTGATGCGTGGAGTTACATGTCTTTGACGCCGTCGACGAAGGCCTTCAGCTTGCGGCTGCGGCTTGGGTGACGGAGCTTTCGAAGTGCCTTGGCCTCTATCTGGCGGATGCGCTCGCGGGTGACCTGGAACGATTGGCCAACCTCTTCGAGGGTGTGCTCGGAGCCGTCTTCGAGGCCGAAACGCATCTTGATCACACGCTCTTCGCGGGGGGTCAGGGTGCGGAGGACCTGCGAGGTGTACTCCTTCAGGTTGACGCTGATGACGGCGTCAGCAGGGGAGACGGCCATACGGTCTTCGATGAAGTCTCCAAGGTGCGAGTCTTCCTCTTCTCCGATCGGGGTCTCGAGGGAGATGGGCTCCTGGGCGATCTTGAGGACCTTGCGGACCTTGGCGACCGGGATGTCCATGCGACGGGCGATCTCTTC
>CAZZZG010000155.1:0-8496 GCA_964658525.1 uncultured Edaphobacter sp. | reverse complement strand
GCCCTCTGCGGCAACCCCGACCTCATCTTCCTCGACGAACCCACCGTCGGCATGGACATCGAAGCCCGCCGCGGCCTCTGGACCGAGATCCGCCTACTCGCCGCCATGGGCAAGACCGTCCTGCTCACCACCCACTACCTCGAAGAGGCCGACGCCCTAGCCGACCGCATCATCGTCATCAACAAAGGCCGCGTCATCTGCGAAGGCACACCAGCCGAGATCAAACGCAACAGCGGAGGACGTCGCATCCGCTGCAGCACAAGTCTTTCGGTCGCGGTCCTGCAAAGCCTAGCCTCCGTCACCAACGTCGAACAAACCGGCGAAGCCACCATCGTGACAGCCACCCACGCAGAAAACGTAGTCCGCGAAATGCTACGCCGCGACGAAGCCCTCAGCGGCCTGGAGATCGCCAGCCCCGCCCTCGAAGATGCTTTCCTAGCCCTCACCAGGAACTGAAAGTCCTCATCCTGACCCTGAGCGAAGTCGAAGGGGAAGGATCCTGTATTCAACTTTCGCAATTCGGCCACAGCCAGCAACCAGAAGACACACAAAGGAGAAATCCAATGTCCACCGCAGCCACCGCAATCTCTCTTCCCGCGACAGCAAGCCCAGCGCGCATCTACGGCAAAGAAGCCAAGTACGAGTTCGTAAAACTCATCCGCACCCGCTCCTTCTCTCTCGCAACCATCGGCTTCCCCGTCATGTTCTACATCATCTTCGGCCTCGCCAACCGCCACGCCTTCGACGGCACCGTCCACATGGCCAAATACATGCTCGCCGGATACGCCTGCTTCGGCCTCATCGGCTCCGCTCTCTTCGGCATAGGCGTCGGTCTCTCCTCTGACCTCGCCGCCGGGTGGCTCGAACTCAAACGCTCAAGCCCGATGCCCGTCGCCGCCTATCTCTTCGCCAAATGCGCCTCCGCCGCCGCCTTCGGTCTCATCATCGTGACCATCCTCACCATCATCGGAGTCACCTTCGGCGACGTCCATCTCACGCCGTCAGAAATCGTGAAGATGCTCGGCGTCACCTTCGCCGGCTCCATCAGCTTCGCCAGCATGGGCCTGCTCATCGCTTTACTCGTCCCCGCAAACGCAGCCCCCGGCATCATCAACCTCATCTATCTCCCCATGTCCTTCCTCAGTGGCCTGTGGGTGCCCATCAAGTTCATGCCCCACTGGTTACAGGGCATCGCGCCGCTACTCCCGACCTATCATCTCTCCCAAATCATGCTCAGCATCTTCCACTACAACGACACCATGTCCCTCACCACCCACTGGAACGCGCTAATGGGCTTCACCTTACTCATGCTCGGATTCAGCCGCCTCATCTTCCATCGCAAAGAACAAAACGCATAATTGCAACGAACATCGCAACCCTCGGCGTAAACTGCTCTGGAGTAATCCATGACCGGCAACGACAACATCTCGAACGTCCGCGATAGCAAGTGGCCCTGGATCTGGCTCGCCTACACCGGCTTCCTCTTCATCGATCCCGTCCTGGATACGGACCGGCACATCTGGCTCGGCACCATCACAGTCTTCGTCACCTTCCTTCTCCTCTTCTTCGGATACGTCCGCGCCACCGACGAAGGCCGTCCACTGCGCTTCTGGATGATCGGCGCAACCTTCCTCCTCGGCCTCATCACCTTCCCATGGAACTCCGGTGGCATAACCTTCTTCATATACGTCGCCGGTTTTCTGCCCTTCAGCATCGAATCGAAGCGCCGCGTTCTCGCTCTCTTCTTCGTTGAGGCCCTTGCTATTCTCGGCGAAGCCTATATCTTCCGCACCCACGGCACATTCCATGTTGGCTGGCCGAACGCCATCATCGGTATCTTCCTCCTCGTCATCATCGGAGGCGGAAACATCTTCTTCGCCGAGCAGAAACGAGCCGACTGCAAACTACGCCTCGCCCAGGAAGAGAACGTCGCTCTCGCCGCCGTAGCCGAACGCGAACGCATCGCCCGCGACCTCCACGACGTCCTCGGACACACCCTTTCCGTCATCGTCCTCAAAGCCGAACTCGCTGGCCGGCTCATTGAAAGCGACCCGCAACGCGCAGCCCATGAGATCGCCGATGTAGAAAAGACCGCCCGCACCGCCCTCAGCGAAGTCCGCGAGGCCATCGGCGGCTACCGCTCTCAGGGCCTCACCGCCGAGATGGAGCAGGCCCGCAAAACCCTCCAATCCGCTGGCGTGGCACTCTCCTGCGAATCCCCGGTCCCTCAACTCAACGCAACGGAAGAGACCGCCCTCTGTCTCACCGTCCGCGAAGCCGTCACCAACATTGTCCGCCACGCAAAGGCAACGCAGTGCCGCATACGCTTCGCCCGCTCCGAAGACGGCTATCACTCTCTCCTCATCACCGATGACGGCGCGCAACCGAAGATCAGAGAAGGCAATGGCCTCCGCGGCATGCGCGAGCGCGTCCAGGCTCTCGGCGGACGCCTCTCTGTCACCACCAGCCCGGGCGTCACCATCCTGATCGAGCTCCCCCACACCACCGATACCCACAACGAACCGACACTATCCACAGATTCCAGCGAGATCAAAGCTCCCCTCGTGACCACATGAGCCCTTCCATCCGCGTCATCCTCGCCGAAGATCAGGCCATGGTCCTTGGCGCTCTCTCCGCGCTCCTCGAACTCGAAGCCGACATCTCCGTCATCGCCACCACAGCCAACGGCCGCGACGCCGTCGAAGCTGTGGCCCGCCTCAAACCGGACGTTCTCGTCACCGACATCGAGATGCCCCAGATGACCGGCCTCGAGCTCGCCGCAAACCTCCGCACCAACCACCCGAACGTCCGCACCATCATCCTCACCACTTTCGCCCGCCCGGGATACCTCCGCCGCGCCCTCGACGCCGGCGCACGCGGCTACCTCCTCAAAGACCGCCCCGCCAAAGAGCTCGCCGACGCCGTCCGTCGCGTTCACCGCGGCATGCGCGTCGTCGATCCCGCCCTCGCCGCCGAAGCCTGGAACGCCGAACTCGACCCCCTCACCGACCGCGAACGCCAGATCCTTCAGCGCGCCGGAGACGGCCGCAGCAGCACCGAAATCGCCACCGAACTCCACCTCTCCGAAGGCACCGTCCGCAACTATCTCTCCGAAGCAATCGCCAAGCTGGGAGCCTCCAACCGCGTAGATGCCGCCCGCATAGCCCGCACCAAAGGCTGGCTCTAGCAACTCCCTACTTGTTGCCCTTACCGCTCGCCATTGTGCCTGATCTTTCTCTGCTTTTCTTGTTGCCATCCCCGAAGGGCATCTACTATTGCTCTTGCTTTTGCCCTCTTGACCCTACTGTGGTGCCATTCAACATTTCACCGCACTAAAACTCAATCGCCGGGCAACCATTTTCTATTAAGACCCAAACCGAATCTCCTGCATCCCACAACACTGAACAGGAGACTCCATGAATATGCCTTCCATCCGCACCACCCTCCGCACAGCCGCCCTCTGCGGCGCAGCCCTCGCACTCTCCACCGGCTGCAACAAAAAAGCCGACAACACCCTCAACTTCACCAGCGCCATCAACACCTACTACAGCGCACACCCCGCCTGCCTCTGGTCCGACCCCATTAAATTTCCCGTCCAGGCCGACACCTCCGACGCCAGCAAAACCTCCGCCTACGACGCCCTCGTCGATCAGGGCCTCCTCGTCCGCACCTCCGCCGAAAAGAAGAAGTTCCTCCTCGGCAGCAAACAGGTCAACAACTACGATCTCTCCGATAAAGGCCGCTCCGCCTGGACTGCCGACACCACTCAGCCCGGCTACGGAAACTTCTGCTACGGCCACCGCAAAGTCTCCAGCATCGACAGCTCCACCCCAACCACCGACAACGTAGGCGCCACCACCCAGATCGCCTACCACTACAACATTCCTGACGCAGCCGGATGGGCCACCGCTGCCGAGACGCAAAGCGCATACCCCGTTCTGCAAACCGAGCTGGCCGCGCCTCAAAACGCCCAGGCCACGCTCACCAACACCAGCAACGGGTGGCAGGTCTCCTCAGCCAAATCACTCAACAACACCTCCGCTAACGCAGGCAAGATCGTCGAATAACCGGCAGCAAAAAAGAGGCGGCAGAGAACCTAATGATTCTCTGCCGGCTCCTTCATCCAAAATGCCTACTGATCCTCGTCGTCCTCCGGCCCCGAACTCGCCGCAGCCGTCACAGCCGCATAAGACTTCATCTCGTACTCATGCGGCGGCACATTCCCGGCAAGATTCTTCACAAAGTAATCCCACCTCCGCCGCGTCATGTACTGACTCGCCTCCCCATATCCATGCGCCGCATTCGGAATAATCAGCAGATCAAAATCCTTATTAGCCTTGATCAGCGCATCCACCACCAGCAGCGTATTGTTCATCGGCACGTTGTTATCCATCGACCCATGCGCCAGCAGCAGCTTCCCCTTCAAATTCTTCGCAACATACTGGTTCGCCTGGCTGTCATAGTTCGTCGTGCCATCCGCATTCGTCACCAGCAGCCCGTTCCACTTTTCCGCCCAATCATCCTCATAGTCCCGCTGGTCATGATTCCCACTCTCCGCAATCCCGACCTTGAAGAAGTCCGGGTAATGAAACATCGCCGCAGCCGTGGCATTCCCGCCGCCCGAGTGACCATACATCCCCACCTTATCGATGTCGATCCACGGATACTTCGCCGCCAGCTCCTTCATCCCCGCGACCTGATCTGGAATCGTGTTGTCTCCTAAATCACCGTAGTAAAACTCATGAAACTTCTTCGACCTCCACGGCGTTCCCATCCCATCGATACACACAACAACAAACCCCAGCTCCGCCAGCGACTGCCAGTCACGATGCGCCGCCTCAAACCCTCTCCCGCCACAAGACCCCGTCTGCGGCCCGGGATACACCGAATCCACAATCGGATATTTCTTCGAAGGATCGAAGTCCGTCGGCTTGAACATGTAACCGTACAAGTCCGTCTTCCCATCCCGCGCCTTCACTACAATCGGCTCCGGAGCCACCCACCCAGCAGCCACCAGCTTCGTAATATCCTGCTTGGCCACATCCATCACAACCTTGCCGTCGTCATCCCTCACCACCGCCGTCTTCGGCTGCGTCACCGTCGAATACACATCGACAAAATATCTCCCATCATCCGACACCGTCACCGCATGATCCGCATTCTCCGGCGTCAGCAGCTTCATATCCTTCCCCGTAAACTTCACGCTGTAGAAGTGCGAAAAATAAGGATCGCGCCCAGCCTCTTTCCCCACCGCAAGAAAATAAATCACTCGCGCCTTCTCATCGACGTGCAGCACCTGCGTTACATTTCCCTCGCCGCGCGTAATCTTATTCTTCAGAAGACCATTCGTGGCATCGTACAAATACAACTGCCCCCAGCCGTCCTCCTCGCTGAACCACAGCAGCTCATTTGTCTTCGACAGATACTTCCAGTTCACCTTCCCGTTGCCGCTCTCGAAGAACTTCGGCGCACTCTCGCTAAACATATCCAGCACTTCGCCACTCGCAACATCCGCAATCCGCACCCACTCCTGTTTGTGATCGCGCGAGGTCGAAACAAACACCAGCTTCTCGCTATCATCGCTCCACTGCACATCATCCCACCCACTCCGGCCGCGGCAACTTATGTCATCGCACAACGTCGAACGGTGCTGATCCGGCGCCATCTTCAACCGCGTCACCTTCGCCTTATCCACATCGATGATCACCCGCTCAATCATCGTCACATCTTTATCCCCCACCAGCGGATACTTCCACGCCTTCAGCTCAGGATGCCCATTTGTCACCGGAACCAGATACATCTCGCCCGTCTTCCGCTGATCCTGCTGAAACGTCGCAATCTTCTTTCCATCCGGCGACCAAACCAGAATCGCCTTATCGCTCATCGTCCAGCCGGCATTATCCGTCGCATAGCCAAAGTCCTTCACGCCATCCGTCGTTAGCTGCGTCTCCTTACCGGTCGCGACATCGCGCACCCAAAGATTCCAGTCGCGAATAAACGCTGCCCTCGTCTTATCCGGAGAAAGCACACCCTGATCGCCACCCTTGCCTCCCGGCACGATCACCTCCGTACACACCCCAGCGCCGCTCAGGTCGCAGCGAAACTTACGCGTCCCATTCCCCACCACAACCGTCTTGTCGCCATCCGAAAACGCAATCTCCGACATCACCAGATGCTGCGCATCGGCCTTCATCTTGCCGTCCGTCGCTGCAGTCAGCGCAGCCGCCAGCTTCTTCTGATCAAACGCCGCAGTCTTCGTTCCCTTCGCAGGATCGACCACCATGAACGTGATTCCATCCGGTCCATTATCGCGATACCAGAACCGCCCATCCGCCATCCACGTAGGCTTCGACACGCCGTGATACACCAGCGAATTCACGTTATACGCCATGAACTTCTCCGCGCGCGCATAATCCTCTTTCGTAAGCTGCCGTCCCTGCGCCATCCCACTCACAGTCAAACAGCATCCCACCGCAATCCCCGCAACTAACGACAATCGATTCTTCTCAAACACGCTTCATCCCTCCGAACGCGCCCACTGATGACTGGCTACGAATAACGCCTAGTCTACCGTTGACCGATGTACGGGTGATATATGAAATCGCGTCAGCTCACCACTCTCCATCCTGAATCGAGCCCGGCTTGGGGATAAGTAACAGAAGCCAACTTTCGTTATTTATGTTGAGAACGAATGCTTAGCGTAGCCAATTTGGTGCCAAGAAGTAGAATGCCGTGATGGCAGGATTCGCAGTTGTGATGACATTCCTAACGTGGGGATTCATTCTCACGGTCGTGAGCATTGTTCTTTCGATCATTCTATTTAGATTTGCAAAGCGCTCTTTCCCAGATTCAATCTATGCTGCCAAACGCTATCGCACATTTAATGCCGCCGCACCATTTCTAGCTCTGGGATGGCTAGTCGCGACACTGATCTTACACACGTTCATCTCGAATCACCTTGCTCATCAAAGCGTTGGCTACAGCCCTGACCCCTACGTCACTCTACCGAACGGCTACGTGGTAGGGAGTCTGAACACTTACTCTGGCTATGTTCATGCGCCGGGAGTGACCACGGATATTCCATGGATCGGGCGTGGTTACGTTCGTGGAATTATTGACCTGGAGTTTCACGATGGGCGGTTCATTGGCACTTATTTGGACTCGAAGTCGCAGTTCCAGCCACGAGGCACCGATCACGTTAAAGACTTCGTGTTTGATACACGGGATCAGTCCATCCAGACATCGGACACAAACACTGCGGGTGACTTCACAAGTCAACAGAATAGCGTTCACCAAGATCAGAACTCATACTGGAATCTGTACGCTCGAAATCGCCATGGCTGGCCTGCGGTGGTCTTCTGGGTCATTTTGCTCGGAGGCTGGAGTGCTCTTGTCGCTGTTGTTCAGCAACTGAAGCCAGCCAGCGAGTTCTCTCTCGGATCAAGGCAACATCTAGGCTAGTGCAGTTTCCCTATTCGAGTGCATCGCGGATCTGAACGTTTGTACTGATGAGTTGGCGATCAAATAATTGGACTCTCGGTAACCGTAAACAATCCAACGACTGCGAGATTTCAATATGCAGACCCGAGCAACTTCATTCCACAGTAGGTTCCCCACGCACCCGCCACAACACCTGCCGCAAAATCCCCATCCAAACCGGAGCATCGCTCGCCGACACACCCATCCGCAAAACCAGCCGCCGAATCTGCGCGTCATCGCAGTTCGCAGGATGTCGCTTCGTATATCCGGTCTCCTCCAGCATCTCCGTCAACAGCTCTGTCAGCCGCTCCACCTCACCAGCACTAGCCGCCGCACCTGCCCCACTCGCAACAACCGAACCCTCCCCCCGCACCAACTCATACAAACAAACCGCCACCGCCTGTCCAAGATTCATCGAAGGGTGCCGAACATCCTCATGCTTCTCCATCGGAATCGTCAACAACCAATGGCAGTAGCTCAACTCATCATTACTAAGCCCCGTCTTCTCCGAGCCGAACAGCAACGCAACTCTTCCTTCGCCCTTCAACTCCGCGCCAATCTTCTCCCCCGCCTCCGCCAGCGCATACACAGGGTGCTGCAGCGCACGCTCGCCGACCGCAGTAGTCCCCACCACCAGCGTGCAGTCAGCAACCGCCTCCGCAACGCCGCCGAACACCGCCGCCCCGGCAACAACCTCCGAAGCATCCACCGCCGACCGCGCCGTCTCAAACGGCACCGCATACTCATTCACAATCCGCAGATGCCGAAACCCGAAATCATGCATCGCCCGCGCCACCGCCCCGATATTATTCGGGTTCCGCGCCCGCACCAGCACCACCACAACTCGATCCAGCTGTCGCTCGTTCTTCATCAAATCGATTCTAGGCGCGAAGCAAAAAAGGCCGGCGAAGAAATCTCGCCGGCCCACTTCGTTCCCTGCACCTACGACCTACCGCTTCGGTTCGTGACCGCCACCACCATGTTCGCCGCCTCCATGCCCACCCTCAGCATGCGGCT
>CAZZZG010000154.1:0-8601 GCA_964658525.1 uncultured Edaphobacter sp. | reverse complement strand
TCTTCGGCAACTCCCGATAAACCGGCGCCGCCGACTTCTGCGACCCACCCTTCCATGAAGCCCGAGCCCGCTGCTGCTCCTCCTCCTTCGCCTGCTCGAACCCATCCATATCAAACGGAATACCTGCATCACGAGCAGCATCCACCATGAAATCTAATGGCATGCCGAACGTTTCGTAGAGTCGAAAAGCAACCCGACCATTTAGAAATGCACGAGGCTCGTCGTCCAAGGGATAACCGCGGTCGCGATATGTCTTGAATAGAACAGCAATATCGTCGGTCGATTCAAGAGAAACTTCATCGTAGTCTTTCATCTGAACTCGGCTTCGTTGCATCCTTTCGTTTTCATACGAGAGCTTGAAGGGTCCAGCTCCGCGGAGCTCTATCATTGCGATGACCCAAATTCGCTTAGCCTCTGCAATTGCTTCCTCTAGTCTGATAGAACCGATGGCTAGCACCCGAGCAAACTGCTCCTCCTCCGCCAGCACCACCTTACTCACCCGCTCCGCCGACTCCTTCAACTCCGGATAAGCCACCTGCATCTCATCCCGAACCGCGAACACCATCTGATACATGAACGGCTTCTCCTGCCCCAGCAGCCGTCCATGCCGAATCCCACGCCGCAGAATCTTCCGCAGCACATACCCCCTGCCCTCATTCGCCGGCAGCACACCATCCGAGATCAAAAACGTAGCCGCCCGCGCATGATCCGCAATAATCCTCAAGCTCGCACGCGATCGCTCATCGACAGAATGCTCCGGTTCCACCTTATGCCCGGTCAACTCCTCCGCCCGCGCAATCAGCGGAGTAAACAGATCCGTCTCAAAGTTCGACAGCACTCCCTGCAGCACCGCAGCAATTCGCTCCAACCCCATGCCCGTATCGATCGAAGGCTTAGGCAGCGGAGTCAGCGTCCCATCGCTGCTCCGATCAAACTGCATGAACACCAGATTCCAGACCTCGACATACCGCTGATCATCCTGCGGAAACGGCTTATCAACTCCCGCCTCCTCAGCAGCCTCAACTCCCATGTCGTAAAAGATCTCACTACAAGGCCCACAAGGCCCCGTATCCCCCATCTGCCAGAAGTTATCCTTGGCCGACATCCCAAAGATCCTCTCCTTTGGCACACCAATCTCAATCCAGAACTTCTCCGCCTCATCATCCCGCGGGACCTTCGCATCGCCCTCAAAGATCGTCACATAAAGCCGTGAAGGATCGATCCCGAAGCAATGATCATGATTCGAAGTCAGCAACTCCCACGCATAGGCAATCGCATCCTTCTTGAAGTAATCCCCGAACGAAAAATTTCCCAGCATCTCAAAAAAGGTATGGTGCCGCCGCGTAAACCCAACGTTCTCCAGATCGTTGTGCTTGCCACCAGCACGCACACACTTCTGCGAACTCACCGCCCGCGTGTAATCCCGCTTCTCGTTCCCAAGAAAAACATCCTTGAACTGATTCATCCCCGCATTGGTAAACAGCAGCGTAGGATCGTTCACCGGCACCAGCGAAGAAGAGTGCACGCGTCTGTGCCCCTTACCCTCAAAAAACCGCAAAAAGTCTTCCCGAATCTGGCTGCCCGAACGATTAATCATAAGCACCAAGTTTATCAGCGCAACGGC
The DNA here is from genome assembly GCA_964658525.1 of uncultured Edaphobacter sp. Lineage (GTDB taxonomy): Bacteria > Acidobacteriota > Terriglobia > Terriglobales > Acidobacteriaceae > Edaphobacter. The sequence continues at coordinate 6,977 of CAZZZG010000154.1, read as the reverse complement.
CTCCCATGAGGCACGAGAGAAATGTAGTACATAGTACAATCAGCTCAAGGTGGTCCATGCGTCGCGTATCTCTTCGTGAAGCCAATCAGAACTTCTCCTCTTGCGTAGCAGAAGTCGAAGCAGGTGAAAGCCTGATTCTCGTCCGCCGCGGAAAGCCTGTTGCGCGCATCATACCCTTCAGTGAAGAGGAGCCTCGCGACCCAAAGCACGATGCAGCGGTCAAGAAGCTCGCCGCTCTTCTAAGAGAAGGAATTGACCTGGGCGGTATCAAGGTGAATCGCGAGGAGTTGTATGACCGCGGTCACTAGAGTTACCCTCGACACAAATATCCTCATCTACGCAATTGATTCCAGCGAAGGTAGCAAACATAATCTTGCAAGCAAGCTTCTTTTGAGAGCGGCAATCTCGAAACAACCCCTCATGCTTCAATCCCTCAACGAATTCTCCGCGGTTGTCAGAAAGAAGCGGCTGATGCCTTTGACAACTCTGAAAAAAATCATCGAGTACCATCGCAACACCTTCACACTCCAGCCTCCGGAAGTCGAAGACTTACTTGACGCCCTGCAGGCCAATGAAGATCACAAGCTACCAATCCGGGACGCGCTATTATGGGCAACAGCCCGGCGTTCAGGTTGTCAGATCATCTTCTCGGAAGATTTTCAGGACGGAAGAGAGCTAGGCGGCGTACGCTTCATTAATCCTTTCAAACTGACACGGCGCGAACTTCAGGGGCTCGCGTTCTAAGTCTTTCCTCCAGCGTTTTCACCCAAACCCAGCACCCTCGCCGCATTCCCACCCACCAGCATCTCCATCTCCTCCGCAGACAACAGACCCGCCACCTTCGCCAGAAAGTCCTTCCCCTTGGTGTTCGCACTGAACGGATAATCCACTGAATACATCATCCGCTCAATCCCCACTACCTCCAGCGCACACTGCAACGGCGGCAGCGTGAAATACCCACTCGTCGTCAGATGAATATTCGTCTTGAAGTAATCCGCCACCGTCTGCTTCAACTTCGCCGTCCCCGACAGCATCCCGCTCGACCGCGCCAGCGCAAACGGCAGCCCCTCGCCCATGTGCCCAATAATCAACTGCAACCCCAGCACTTTATCGAACAACCCGGACACAATTAGCCGCAGCGTATGCAGTGCCGTCTCCGAATGCCATCCCCACCCCGCAATCGACAGCATCGGTCCTAGCTGTCCCGGCAAGCCTGTGTAGTAAGCCTCCCGCACTGGCTCCGGAGGCAACGACGGATGCAGATATACCGGCACCTCAAGCGCGGCCGCGGCCTCAAAGAAAGGCAAAAACCGCGCATCATCAAAGAACCTCTCCTCCACCGTTCCATTCACCATCACGCCACGAAACCCGAGCTGCTTAACACAGCGTTCCAACTCCCTGGTCGCCTCGCCCACATCCTTCAGCGCCAACGTCGCAAATCCAGCCAGCCGATCCGGATACACAGACACCGCCGACGCCAGCTCATCATTAACCTCTCGAGCCACCACGGTCCCATCCGCCGCACTCAACCCCTCCAGCCCAAACGCCACCAGCGACATTACCTGCAGATCGATCCCAGCCTCATCCATCGCGGCAATCCGCCCCGCCCCCAGGTCCAACAGCTTCGCCTGCATCTCAGGAAACTGCATCCCCGTCTTTGCGGAGTACTCCGCAGTCGCCCGCACATAACTCTCAGTCAAAAAATGTTCTTCCAGCGTGATCGTTTTCATTTCACCTTAGACGCCATCCACCCACGAGAGTTTCCCGCGCTCATCCGCCCACCAACCCCGGCACCCAGGTCTGCCCCTCCATCCGAAAAACCTCATCCTCGGTCTTCCGCAAAACGGCAAACTCCCGCCGATGCTCCGTCATCACCATCGCGGTCACCAACGCATCAAACGCATCCTCCGAAGCCCGCGCCTTCGCCACCACCAGCCTCGACAACCCCGCATACATCGCACTCTCCTTCCGCTTCTTCGCCAGGTAAGCCGTCCGCGCCACCTCCGAACTCTTATTCACCGCCCCCGTCATCAGCCGTGTATAAATCTCCACCACCATCGGCGCCCGCTTCACATCCGGCTCATCGTACGGCCAGATCCGAAACCCAGCCTCCCGCAAAACCAGCAAACCCGGCATCCCCCGCAACGAAGCCGTCCCCACCGCCCCCGCTCCACCAATCTGAAACACCGACTTCGGCGCGATCCCCGCAATCTTCGCCACCTGCAGCGGATCGGTCATCTCCGCCCGCACCTTCAACACCGTCTCCGCCCTTCGCAACATCCTGTGCGCATGCTCCCCTGAAAACTCCGCAGGCTTCTTCCCATGCCGTTGCGAACCCGGCACCCCCCAGAACCGCACATCCTCACAGTCCCGATGCAGCCACTTTTCTCCCTGCCCATCCGCAACCAATCGCCAAAACTCCGGCGCCGACCCAATTCCCAACTCCTTCAAAAACCAAGCCGGATAGCTAAACGTAAAGTCAAACCCCACCACCATCCGCGGAGTCTCCTCGCTCATCTCAATCAGCCACGCAATCAACTCCTCCCGCGTTCTCCCACCCTCCAACGTCACCCTCCCCGTCGAAGCCGTCCAAACCCCCGCCCAAATCTTCCGTCTCTGCCCCGGCCCCTTGTCGCCTGACCAATCAACCCCCACCACCCGCTGCAAACCGCGTTCAACCATCCTCTTATCATCCACCCGAACGGAACTTTTCATCCAACCTCAGCGTTTAACCCAGCAGGAGAGAAACACGAATGCTCAACTTTTTGCTCTTTCTGATTCTCATGGTCTTCTGTTGGCCACTTGCTCTAGCGGCGCTCTTCCTCTATCCGCTGATCTGGCTCTTCCTCCTGCCCTTCCGTCTCGTCGGCATCGTAGTCGGCGGAACCTTCGAGCTCATCGCCGCCCTCTTTTACCTCCCCGTGCGCATGCTCCGCGCTATCTAACACTTGCTTGCAGAAGTAGCAGAAAATAGATTCATGACCGGCACGCGCATCGACAAGTGGCTCTGGGCAGCCCGTTTCTTCAAAACCCGCGAGCAAGCCTCCAAGGCCTGCGACATGAACCGCATCACCTCGAACAACATCTCCGCCAAGCCCTCCCGCGAGGTCCGCCCAGGCGACAAGCTCCACATCAAAAATGAAGCCGGCGAATTCGACATAGAAGTTCTTGCGCTAAGCCAGCAACGCGGCTCCGCAGCCGTTGCCCAAACCCTCTACCGCGAAACCGAAGAAAGCAAAGAGCTGCGTCGCAAAGCCGCAGAAGAGCGCAAACTCCTCGGCCCCATCGCCTACACCGCCCCCTCCAAACGCCCAAGCAAACGCGACCGCCGCCTCATCCACAGCTTCCGCGGCGAATATTAGTCAGCACAAATTTTCACTCCGAGCATCGCGAGGGCCAGGCAAAGCAATCACAAGTCACGAAGTGACCGCCCACGCGCAGTGGGCCCGTCCGGCAAGGACAAAAGATCACTCATCCTCATTCTGCCGCGCATAACCATCCGAGTCCCCCGCCCGCTCCTCCGCCTCCGCATAAGAATCCGAATCCACGCCACCCTCTTCCACCCCCGCCAGAGCCTCCTCCGGCAAATCCCACTCCTTCAGCACCTTAAAAATCGCATTGGAAGAAAACCCCGCACGCAGCAGCCGATTCATCGTCCGCACAGTCTCCTTCTGCGCATTCTCCCCACTAGGCTGTTTCATCCTCTTCCGCGCAATATACTGCCGAGCCAGCGCAACCTCATCGACATCCTCATACGCCGTCTCCACCGTTGAAGCCACCAGCTCCTTCCGCACACCCTTCATCATCAGGTCCTGCTGCACGCGCCTGCGCCCAAACTTCTCATGCTCCTTGCGCACCCGCGTGTAGTCCTCAGCAAAGCGGGTATCGCTCAAATAGTTCAGCTCTTTTAGCCGAACAATCACTGCGTCCATAGCCCGCTCCCCCGCTTCACCTTCCTCCGCGCGAGTCTTCATCAAACGCCGCAGATCCCGCACCGTTCGCATCCTTCGCGCCAGCGTCCCCACCGCATACTCAAACAACCCAGCCTCACCCACTGGCTCCCGCTTCTTCGGCCGTGCAAACGCCATCACAGATCCCTCAATCCATTCTCACCCAAACAGACATCAGGGCACGACATTCAGCGTCAACTCATTCGACCGAACCACCTTCCCCGTCTTCGGATCCTTCCGATAAGCCCGTACCGTGTACCGCCCAGGCCTGGTCAAACTCACCAGCTTCGCCACATGTGCCGTCTGCAGTGCAGCCTTCCCTGGCTGCACATACTCCACCATCCGACTCTCTTCCTGCTGATGCTGCTGCGCCTCACGCCCGTATGCAGTCGATTCCATCACATGCCCCGCTGCATCCTTCACTTCAATCCTGTAAGAAAACTCCGGATTGTTCGCGCCCGGCCGATGCGCAAACGCAATCTGGTGATCCGACACATTCCTCAACGCAATCGTCACCTTTGCATCGCCTCCCACTCGCACCTCATCCTCCGGCGCACTGATCGCAATCGTAAAATCCCCTCCGCCCACACTCTCTTGCGGTGTCTCCTCTACGTTCTGCGGAGCGCTCGACGGCACAACCGGTGAAGGAGCTGCGACGACCGGAGCCGGAGCAGCAGGAGCAACCGGCCGCTTAGCCTTTGTCGAGTCCTTCGTCGCACTCGCATCCGTCGCAGCCCTATTCAACGAAACCGCCGCATACAGATTCGTCTTCGTCCAACGATCACACCAATCCCCTACCGTCTCATACCAGAGCTTCGAGTTCTGCGGCTTCAACACCCAATGCCCTTCATCCGGAAAATAGAGCAGCTTGCTCGGCACATTCAGCCGCTGCAGCGCCGTAAAAAGCTGGAACCCCTCCGACACATCCAGCCGATAGTCTCTCTGCGAATGCACCACCAGCGTAGGCGTCTTCGCATTCTGGATCGCAAGCATTGGCGACCACTTCCTGAACGGATCATTCGCAACCGGACCCGCCGCATACCTCCACGGCTGTCCCGGCGCGACCTCTCCACTCCGCCGAAACTCCCACTCGTTAAACCAAATCTCTTCAGTCGTTCCGTACGCGCTCTCAGGATTGAACATCCCGTCATGCGTCACAATGCACGCAAAGCGATCCGTATGCGTCAGAATCCAGTTCGCCATAAATCCGCCGTAGCTCGCGCCCAGCGCACACTCCCTCGTCTTGTCGATGAACGGAAACTTCGACTCCGCAGAATCCAGTCCCTTCATCAGATCGACATACGCCTTCCCACCCCAGTCCCCATTCACACCATCAATAAACGCCTGTCCATACCCCGTCGAACCACGCGGATTCACCATTACCACCACATATCCGCTCGCCGCCATCAGCTCCGCATTCCACCGGTAGCTCCACGCATCGCCCCATGATCCTTGCGGCCCACCATGAATCAGAAACTTCAGCGGATACTTCTTCGCGCTATCGAAGTTTGGCGGCGGAATCATAAAACCCTGCACCGACGCACCTTCCGCACCATTGAACGTGAAGCTGGTCATCTTCGGCACATCGAGATGCTGCTCCAGATCATCATTCAAATGCGTAAGCCGCACCTCGATCGTCGAAATCTGACTTGAAACAGTCGGGATATCTCTATCCGCCGACTCCTTCACATCTCCGCGAAACAGCGACACCACCGCAGCCGGCGACTCCACCGTCATCTTCGTCGCCACCAGCTCATATCCAACATCCTTCACCGCTGCAAACTGCAGCTCTCCATACTCGCCCTTCCCCGGCAGGGCAAACAGCGACTCACCAAGATTCGGATACGTACAAAAAATCCGCTCCTCTCCGTGATCGGCCGCAGTAAAACAGATCTCCGGGTTCTCCGGATTCCACACAAACTCATCCACCCAGCGATCCAACTTCGGCAACAACTCCTTCGTGGTGCCGGCAAGCCGATCAAACAACATCAAACGGAACCGGTCGCTCTCATACGTCGCCCGCGCCTGCGAGCGGAACGCAAGATACTTCCCATCAGGCGAGTAGGCCGGAGCATCATCGCTTCCCATCGAACTCGAAACTTTGCGCGGCCTCGCACCCGCATCATCCAGCAGCAACGTAAACACATCATTATTCGTGCTCGCCGCCGGAACAAGATCAACATTGGTTACAAATGCAATCTCCTCCGATCCCGGAGCCCACGCATACCCAATCGGGCCACCCAGCGTAAACGTCGGCGCCTCCGCATCTCCAATGTCTCTTCGCGGAGTCAGATCCCGCACCGCATTTCCATCGGTCGCCGACACCACTAACACATGGCTCCGCTTCGGCCCGATATAGCTATTCCAATGCCGATACAACAGATGTTCAAACACCTGCGCCTTCACCGGATTCGCAGCAGCCGCATCATCTTTCTTCTTGTTACAAAGATCCTCATCCGTCCACGATGCTTCATTGCTGCACTCCGGGTACACCCGCGACGCAAACAGAATCCTTTTCGAGTTCGGCGACCACACTGCCCCATCAGCTTCCGTACTTACATTCGTCAGCCGCTTCGGAGTTCCCATCGTCCCCGCCGCATCATCCCACGCAGCAAGAAATATCTGCGACAGCCCCGTCGCACTATCGGTCGCCACAAACGCAACCTGCTTCCCATCTGGCGAAAACCGCCCGCCCGACTCGCCATCCTTCCAAAAAGTCAGCTGTCGTTCTTTCGTTGCAGCGCCCACACTCGAAGTCCCGCCCGCTGCTACTGCAGGCAAAGGAGGAGCCGCCATCGGCACCACCCAAAGATGATTCACCTTCGAGTTCTTCTCAAGATCAACATCAGTCGCCGAAAACATCACCCACTTGCCGCTCGGCGACACCTGCGGATCGCTCACCCTCTTCATCCGTTGAAGATCTGCAAACGTCATCGGCCGCTTTACCGCCGCGCCACCCGAGAGAGAATCCGAATCAGGACCGAACTCCTGGGCCCAAATCCTGCTGGCCTCCCCACTCCAAGCGCC
>CAZZZG010000153.1:0-8691 GCA_964658525.1 uncultured Edaphobacter sp. | reverse complement strand
AGGGATCCGCGCTGGTCCATGGCGGCGGCGGCGATCACGCCACGATGGTCGGAGACGGCCTTGAGGCCGGCTAGCTTTCCTGGTGTCAACTTGATCATGGGGTGCATGTCTCCTGAGACGGTTCGAGTGATGGAAGGACTACGAAGGGCCATTTTACACAGCGGAGTGTATGTTCTGCGTGAAGGGCGAGGTGATGTTGCCATGCTGGAGATGTTGGGTGATTTCGATGTGCGACGACGTCGTTTGTTGGACATGAGATGCGGCGTCGGCTCATTCGGTGTCACCGCAGGCGCGACGGCCAGCTGGCTTGAAAGGTCAAGGCGGTTGGGCTGACCTTATCTGTTTTTTCGCTTATTGGTGAACACACGTATTGGCTGTTCACCTATCTCTGAGGGGGGTGCCCCCCGGGGGGACCCTGGTGTAAGTCTCATGAATGCAGTGAGATAGCGATACTGATAGGTGCTAAATTCTTGCAGGCAAAGGGGTTATGCGCAAATTCGTCTCATGAAAGGACTTAGACGGTTCATCCACAGCGACAGCGTCCGTGGAGGGCTTTTTGTCTCCTCAAACCCACTACGTCTAGTTTATACGATTGAGTGGAACTGATACGCCACATGTAAGTGGCTGTGAGAAAGTGGGTTAGTAGAGTTTGGGCCTTGACAAGTTTCTGTGTCGCACGAAGCACCACCAGCAACGGTCCGCAGATTTTTTCGCTTGCCTGCGTACTCGTGCCATTTTTGCAAACAAACTTGAGATCCGTTTTGTCTGATGGTGAATCTGAGAAACACCAGCGAAGACGTCTGCATAATCAATGAAGGACTAGCAGCTGCCTCCGACAATACTAGTGATGCTATCGGTCCAACCCCGCAACTGAAGGAAACGAGGTTTGAATGGCTCAGTCTTCTGCATCACCGAAAGAGTTTCGGCTCTGGCCGTTCGTATTGATTGCTGCTGTGGTGGGCATCGCCGCAATTGCTTTTGCATACACGGCTGGATGGCTGTCCCCGAACAGGCTGACGCCCGAGAAGCTGGTAGCGGGGTTAGCGCCTCCGGGTGGCCCGGCGTTGGGACATCGCCGCAACCACGCCAAAGGCATCTGCTTTACCGGAACGTTTGAGGCAAACGGCGAAGGTTCGGCACTCTCCAGAGCGTCGGTCTTCGTTGCGGGACAATATCCGATTGTGGGGCGATTCAACCTTGGCACTCCGAATCCGAATGCTGACGACGCAATGGTGCGTACGCGCGGCCTCGGCATTCTCATCACCACGCCGGAGGGGCAGCAGTGGCGCAGTGCCATGATCAATGCGCCGATCTTTCCCGTTTCGACTCCGCAGGCTTTTTACGACCTCCTGACTGCCTCCGCGAGCAAGGAGCCCGATGCGATGAAGAACTTCATTGGCGCAAATCCTGAGTTCCTTACGTTTCTCCCCTGGGCTAAGAGTGACCAATGGACCGAGAGCTATGCGGAGGAGCCCTACAACAGTCTCAACTCGTTTCTGTTCGTCGATGAGTCCGGCGCGAAGCATCCGGTCCGTTGGTCGTTGATACCGGCAGCACAACCTGTTTCTATTTCGCCAGCGGAGCTGGGCAAGCGCGGTCCCGATTATCTCGAGCAGGAGATCACGCAGCGCGTGGCCGCGGGCCCTCAGCGCTGGCACCTCATGGTCACGGTTGCCAACCCCGGTGACCCAACAGCGGACCCCAACAAGGCGTGGCCTGCAGACCGTCGTACGATCAACGTTGGAACAATGACGGTGCAGCAGATCGAACCGGAGCCCGACGGCCCTTGCCGCGATATCAACTACGACCCGACTGTGCTGCCGGCAGGAATCACTACGTCGGATGACCCATTCCCCGCTGCACGCTCGGCAGCGTACTCCCGGTCGTACAACAGCCGTACAGCCGAAGAGGCGGACTACCCGCGTACCGCGACAGGAGCCAAGCAATGACAACGACCCGCACACGCTTTGCTGTCCCGCAGCGAATACTTCACTGGCTGATGGCAATCTGCATCCTGTCCATGTTGTTTATCGGTGTAGGTATGGTTTCGACCATCAGCGCCAAGTACCTGACACTGGTGCAGATTCACAAGCCGCTGGGTATAACCATTCTGGTGCTGGCGCTTATCCGTCTGGCGCTGCGCCTCTACTACGGCGCGCCTGCGTTGCCCGCCGATCTGCCGGCGCCGATGAAGCTGGCCGCGGAGCTGTCGCAGTACATCTTTTACGCACTGATGATCGCCATGCCGCTGATCGGCTGGGCTATGTTATCCGCTGCGGAGTATCCGGTGGTGCTTTTCGGCAGTGTGCATCTGCCATCCATTCTGCCAGTGAGTCCCAGCCTGCATACGTTGCTGTGGCATGCACATTACTACCTGGCGTTTGCGTTTTTTGGACTCATCCTGATGCACGTCTCCGCAATTCTCTTTCATAAGCTGGTGAGAAATGACGGAGTGTTTGAAGCAATGGCCTCAGTATCCACAGACGACCACCCAGAACGACCCACCCACTGACTGGAATAGTCAGTTTCACCGAAATACTGTGTTTCGCGCATGACCTTCTCGCGTAGGCCGCTCCAGGTGTTAGTTGGCTTTCACGTTGATCGAACTCGTGGAATGAAGCCCGGGACACCGGTCTTCATCACTTCGTTGAGTCTCTGCCTGGTCTGAATGCGATTGATTTCGTCGAACGCGTCTTGCGGAAGGGCGGAGACGTTGAAGTTTTCTTTCGCGCGCGCTGCCGTTGTGGTCTTGACAAGCAAAGTTGTGCCGCGCTGCAACGCCCATGCCAGCAGCACCTGTGCCGGCGTCCTTCCAAGTCGTGAGGCGATTGATGAAATGAGTGGATCTTCAAGTGGCCCCGACTTCATTCCGTGGCCCAGTGGCGCACCAGCCAAAAACACGATGCCCTTTTCGGTGCAAAACTCCAGAAGCTCGATCTCCGGGAGATATGGATGTGCTTCGATCTGGATCACGGCTGGTTTGATTCGCGCAGATTCGAAGAGGGGCGCCAGTTCGTTCAAGCCGATGTCAGATAGCCCGATGGCCCGGCACCTACCGTGGTCCACAAGACTTTCCATCGCTCTCCAGGTGTCAAGCAAAGTCACGCCGTGGTCGTAAATTATATTGCCGTTTTGATCCAGCGAATCGAGGTCGTCCCCGGGTTGAAACGCAAACGGAGTGTGAATTAAATAAAGATCCACATAATCGAGCCGGAGTCTGTCCCGACTGGCTTCGAAAGCCGGCTCGACGCGCTCGGGTCGATGATTGTTGTTCCACAACTTCGTCGTAACAAAGATGTCTTCACGCGCAATCCCCCCGGCTCTACATCCCGCCTGCAACGCCTCGCCTACCTCACGCTCGTTCCTGTATCGTTCCGCACAATCGAAGTGCCGATATCCGATTTCGAGTGCCTCTCCGGTTATGGTTCTCGTCACTGCCGGATCGGGAATCAGCGTGCCAAAGCCGATTGGCGGCATCTGGCCGGTTCCGTGGGTGAGTGGGATTTTCGCAAACCGAAAATCAGAAGAATCGATCATAGTGAGCCTTGGCACTCTCTCGCATCCGGCATCGCCGCCTATCTCCATAGTGCGTCGTCATGCGATCCGCTGAACCCACTGGCTTCGCCAAGACGGGGCCTCGAAAGGGTCCGCGAAATACTGTGTCTCGTGCGCGACCTTACCGTCGCGGAACTCCATAATGCTAACGGTGAATGCCGGACGTCCCTGGTAGACGATGGTGTACTCCGTGATCCAGAGGTCGCCTTTTCCGAGAATTCGCTTGACCTGGAAGCCAGACGGTTTGCCTGGATGATGACTCCGCAGGGCCTGCAGGTTTTTTCGCCCGAAGATTCGCTCGCCTGACTGCGGATAATCGCAGATGGCGTCATCGTGGTAAATATCGTGTTCGGCGTTTGCGTCGCCGTCTGCAGACGCTTTCCAATGTGCGTTCAGGACTTCACGTATTTGTTCCTCTTGCATGACCGCTCCAGGTGTTGGTTGGCTTTATGTTGAAGCAACTCGTGGAATGAAGCCCGGGCTGCCGGTGGTCACTACGTCGTTGAGTCTCTGCCTTGTCTGAATGCGATTGATTTCGTCAAATGCGTCTTCCGGCAGGGGGGAGATGTCAAAATTTTCTTTCGCACGACCTGGACTTTTTGGGGTGGTGAGCAAAGCCGTGCCGCGCTGTACCGCCCATGCCAGCAGCACCTGCCCCGGCGTCTTTCCAACTCGTGCGGCGATTGATGAAATGACTGGATCGTGGAGTAGCCCCGGCTTCATTCCGTGACCCAATGGGGCGAAAGCCAGGAGCACAATGTCCTTCTCCTTACAGAAGTCCAGAAGTTCGGTCTCCGGCAGATAGGGGTGTGATTCGACCTGGACTACGGATGGTTTGATTCGCGCGGATTCGTAGATGGGCAACAGTTTTTCCAGGCTGATGTCAGACAGTCCGATGGCGCGGCATTTGCCATGGTCCACAATATTCTCCAGCGCTCGCCATGTGTCGAGCAGAGTCACGCCGTTGTCGTAGATGACGTTGCCGTTTTGATCTCGCGGATCCAGGTTGTCTCCGGGTTGAAATGCGAATGGAGTGTGGATGAGGTAGAGATCCACATAGTCGAGCTTGAGTCTTTTGAGACTAGCTTCAAAAGCCGGCTCGACGCGCTCGGGTCGATGATTGGTGTTCCACAACTTTGTGGTGACGAAGATGTCTTCGCGCGCGATCGCTGCCGCGGCACATCCCGCCTGCAACGCCTCGCCGACCTGAGGCTCGTTCAGGTAGCGTTCTGCACAATCGAAGTGCCGAAATCCGGCTTCGAGCGCTTCCGTGGTGGCAGTTAGCGTCACGGCTGGGTCGGGAATCAAGGTGCCAAACCCGAGTGCCGGGATACGGCCGGTTCCGTGGTTGAGTGGGATTCTCGTAAACCGAAAATCAGAAGACTCGATCATAGTGAGGCCTCGGCACTACCTTGGATTCAGGGTTGCTGCCTAGAGAGGCAATTCTTTTTCGGCAGACGGGGCGGCGCGCGACTACATACTATTCACGGCGACAAGTACGGATAATCGGCCCCTGGAGAACCTTAGACCTACAGGAATCTGCTCTTAGTGGCCGGCGGTTGCGTGGGATGCGTGTCTGGGGTCCTGTTCGATGTCTTTGCGACGAGAGGCGAGGAAGCCGAAGAGCGCGATATAGACGTAGCAGACCGTCGGGATGATGAAGGCGTGCTGGACTCCGACGCGGTCGGCGAGGTGACCTTCGGCGAGCGGGAGGATGGCGCCGCCGACGATGGCCTGGACCATAAGACTCGAGCCTTTGCTGGTGAGCTCGCCCAGTCCGGCGAGGCCGAGGCTGAAGATGCTGGGGAACATGATGGAGTTGAAGAAGCCGATGGAGATGACGCTGATCATCGCGACGTGGCCGGTGGTGAGCATGGTGGTGACGACCAGGCAGAAGGCGATGAAGGCGGCCGCAGCGAGTGCCTTGCCGGCGCTGATGTAGCGAAGGACGTAGGAGCCGATGAAGCGGCCGACCATGGCTCCGCCCCAGTAGAGCGAGACATAGTGGGCGGCGGTCCTTTCGGGATAGCTCATGATCTGCGGCAGGCCGAGATAGTTGATGAGGAAGCTGCCGATCGAAACCTCGGCACCGACGTAGACGAAGATTCCGAGGGTGGCCATGAGGAGATAAGGCTCTCTCCAGATGCTGCCGGCAGGGCGGCTGGCGAGTTCTCCTGGGCGGAAGTCGCGAGTGAAATCGGTGGTGGGGAGCTTGATGAGGCCGATGGCAACGGCGAGGACTAAGAGGGTGAGAGCGATGGCGAGATAAGGCAGGCGGACCGAGGATGCCTGCTGCTCGCGATAGGTCTGGAGCGCGGCGGTAGAGAAGGATTTGAGCGTCTCGGGAGAAGCCTGGATGGCGCCGAGGATGAGCGCTCCGCCGAAGAAGGGAGCTATGGTGGTGCCGAATGAGTTGAAGGCCTGGGCGAGGTTGAGCCGGCTGGCGGCGGTGGCCTGTGGGCCGAGGTTCGTGACGTAGGGGTTGGCCGAGACCTGGAGGCAGGTGATGCCGGCGGCGAGGATGACAAGTGCGGAGAGGAAGAGAGGAAACGATGCAGTGCTGGCGGCGGGCAGAAAGAGCAGTGCTCCGGCAGCCATGACGATAAGCCCGATGACCATGGACTGCTTGTAGCCGCGCCAGTCGACTAGTTTTCCAGAGGGCAGAGCGAAGATGAAGTATGACGAGAAGAAGGCGAACTGGACGAGCAGCGCTTGACCGTAGTTGAGGCTGAAGATGCCCTTGAGGTGGGGAATGAGGATGTCGTTGAGACAGGTAAGGAAGCCCCACATGAAGAAGAGCACCGTGGCGATGCTCATGGCTCGGACGTCGGTGGCCTCGGGGTCGCGGGTGTAGGTGGTCTGCTGTGTAGTGGCTATATTCAATGTTTTTCCCTGCCTCTTCGGTCTAGTTATGACGGCGTGAAAGATTCTACAGGGTTACAGCGGGATTATCAGCATTCGGACGCAAGGCGGACTCAGGATATTGCAACCCCTTGAAAGAGGAAGCCATCCTAGAAATTAGTCGGTGCTCGTTCTGACTACAAAATCCTTGCCGAAAGCCCAATGGGCACAGGGTCTTTGACGGGGTTGGTTTATGTCCGAGCGCAAGAAGATCAGTGTGATTCTGGTTTACATCGTGGCGACGGTTCAGTTTGTGTGGTGCTACCTGTGGCTCACGAGACCTTATGTCAACACGCTGCTGTATGAAGAGGGCCTGGAGCGAATGCCGTTCCAAGGACGCAGCCTGATGATGTTGCCGTTGCGATGGGCTCATGGGAGCAGCCTGCTGACGTGGCTGGCGACGCCCTTTGCGAAGTCGCACTTCTGGTTTCCGAAGCCGGTGGCTCCGGAGGTTGTGGTACAGGCGGCGACCGATGTCTTTTGCCTGCTGGCGGCGGGGTACCTGACGACGAAGATCTATCAGGCAAGCTCGAGCCGTCGGCTGCTGACGCCGATGGTGTATCCGCTGCTGCTGGTGGCATGTGGCGCGACGTATGTGATGCATACGGTGCAGAACTTCCGGTTTGTCTACGATCTGCCGAGCCTCGCGTTCTTTGCGGCGGCTATGTATTTGCTCTATTTCCGATGGCATTGGATTTATTTCGCAGGGTTGTTTGTGGTTGCGACGATGAATCGCGAGACGACGCTGCTGTTGTTGCCTTTGTTTCTGCTGAACGGCGCGGTGGTTGGCGGACGGGTGCGATGGTCGCGGACGGTACGGTTGAGGAGCTTAGCCGTGGTGATACCGCTCGCGATGTTTTGGGCGGTGTGGCAGATCTTTGTTCGGCACGTGTTTGCCGGAAATGCGTCGGAGTTCTATCCGCGCATCGACTGGAACGTGAAGTCGCTACTGTTTCCGCAGGCGTGGCCGCAGATGTTGAGCGCGTGCGGCTATCTGCTGATGTTTGTGGTGGTGATGCGTCGGAAGATTCGTGACCCTCAGTTGGAGGCGTGGCTTTGGCTGCTGCCGATCTGGTTCGGCTTCATGTTTGTGTACGGGATTCTGATTGAGACGAGGGTGTTTGGCGAACTGATTCCACTGATCGTCTGTTCGACGATGCTGATAGTGGAAGACGGGCTGTTGGCGAGGATGACGAAGCCGGCCCGGGTACCGGCACTGGAGATGGCCTCGGGAACTTCCAGGGCGGCTCGCGAGGCCGCGTGAGCTTGTTGCTAGACGGCTTCTTTGAGAACGGCTAGCTGGGTGGCGAGGATTTCGAGGATTCCCTTTTCAGCGTAGTCGAGCATCTGGCCGAGCTGGGCGCGAGTGTAGGAGTCGTGCTCGGCGGTGGCCTGGGTCTCGACGAGGCCGCCGTTGGCGAGCATGACGACGTTCATATCGACGGCGGCGCGGGAGTCTTCTTCGTAAGCCAGGTCGAGCAAGACGTTGCCGTCGACGATGCCGACGGATGTGGCAGCGACCATTTGCTTGAGTGGGGATGTTTTGAGGGTGCCGGCTTTGACGAGCTTGCCGAGGGCCAGGGCCAAGGCTACGCAGGCTCCTGTGATGGCAGCGGTGCGAGTGCCGCCGTCGGCCTGGAGGACGTCGCAGTCGAGGATGATGGTGCGCTCGCCAAGGGCTTTCATGTCGACTACGCTGCGAAGGCTGCGGCCGATGAGTCGCTGGATCTCGTGGGTGCGACCGCCTACTTTGCCGCGTTCGCTCTCGCGTGCGGTGCGAGTGAGGGTGGCACGAGGAAGCATGCCGTACTCAGCGGTGACCCATCCGCGGCCGGAGTTGCGGAGCCAGCCGGGGACACCCTGCTCGATGGTGGCGTTGCAGAGGACACGGGTGTTGCCGGACTCCATGAGGACGGAGCCTTCTGCCATGGCGACGTAGTGCGGAGTGATGCGGATGGGGCGGAGTGCGTCGGCGGGGCGGTGGTCGGGGCGGAAGAGTTGGGGGGAGGGGGTTACGGAGGTTACAGACATGGAGGAATTATAGTTGGGGGATTCTTTTGAGATTAGAGGGCTGGGATGTGAGCCCTTTGTGGGAGTGTTCCGAAATGGGACCGGTTCCATAATGGGACGGCTGGATCGGATTCGAGTTTGCTGAGGATTTATGTGAGGACGTTGATTGTGGTTCCGAATTGGGAAATGCCCGTATGGGTGAGGGAGGTGGATTGGAGGCGTGTT
>CAZZZG010000152.1:0-8709 GCA_964658525.1 uncultured Edaphobacter sp. | reverse complement strand
AGATTCACCTCAAGCCTGTTCCCCACCATCCCCACCGGATCATGAATCCCCGGCTGGTCATCCAGGATGAACTCCTGAGGCAACAAGTGCAGCACCTCGCGATCAGGAGGCAGCGCAACCGATCGTGCGCGGTCCACTGCAGCCCTAACCTCCTCTCGCGTAATCTCACGCATCCTGCTGCCCATGCTGATGCCACCGCGCGAGTTCACCCCGCGCACATGCGTCCCGCCGATTCCCACAATCGCGGTCTCAATCCCAGTCTTCGCTACGCGCTCCGCCGTCAACGCAGCACGATTGATCACCTCCGCCGCCGGCCCCAACTCAGCAATTAGTCCCTTACGCATCCCCCGCGACGGCTCCACGCCATGCCCGCGATACCGCAGCACACCGTCCTGCAGCTCCGCCACCAGCACGCAGCTCTTCGTGCTTCCCGCGTCCAGCACGGTGATCAGATTGTCCTGCTTCTGATTCATGGATGCGCCACCTGTGAAGGATGATACTGCGTAGTAGCAGCTGACGGCTTCGCAACAACCGGACGGTGCTTCGCAACGACAACATGCTTCGCCTTCGGATCAGTCTTCTTCGCCTTCACCGAAGAAGCAGCCTCACTCTTGGCGCTCACATGCGTAGGAGCCTTAGTCGCAGGCTTGCCCTTCACCGCCGCTGCATGTGCAGCCGAAGCCTTTGCCGCAGGCTTTGCAACTGGTTTCGCGACATCGACCGTAGCTGGAGACGTCGCCGCAGCCGCCTTCGAATTCGCCGCCATTACTCCGGCAGCGTCCTTCGAAGACGAATCAACCGGCACACCCGCTCCCGGTTGCATCTCCAGCACCACCTGACGCTCATACCGCATATCCACCGAAGACAGCTTCGGATAAACCGTTCGCCACTCAGGCAGGTGTTCTTCAAATCGCTTATAGCGGTCAAGAAAATCCGCATCCCCGAAGTGAACCAGAATCTCATTCGACTTATCCGGGATCAGCGCCTTCACATCCTCTGGATTCGACAGATCCACCTCGCTCAGCCCCTGCGAGATCTTCTCGCCCGATCCATCCAGTTCCGTCGTGAACCGCTCATAGATCTTCATCCTCGCCGCACGCGTCGATAGCGGATCCTCCGCCACAATCCCCGTCACCACTGGAAACGAGTACCGCGAATCCGGCTTTGCCTCCGCCGGCATATCCAGCAGCACGCCGTTAGCATCCACCAATCCAATATGGCTTCCCTGCCGCACAAACGCTACAGGCGTCCTCTCCACAATCGAAACCCGCATCCGGTTCGGCAGCAACCGCATCACCGTCGCATGCGCCACCCACGGCAGCCTCTCCATCTCAGCGCGTCTTTCAGCCAGCGACACCGTAAAGATATTCCGCTCCACATCTCCCCCAAAGATGCTCAGCAACTGCGCCCGCGTCACATGCGCATTGCCTTGAAACTCAATGGATGAAGACGAAGGAATCACAAACCGCTCATCGTGCAGCAAAAAACTCCTCGTCATCAAAAACCCACCCGCACAAATCCCCAACAAAACAAGTGCCCCACATCCCGCGGCGATCCGACCCCACTTCGTAGCAGGCATCCCGCGAAACCGCACCCGCAGCCCCGCCTTCCGCCTCACCGCCGGCGCATCATCCTCCCAATAAGGATCATCCGCAAAATCTTCACTCAAATCACGACGCAGCTTCTTATCCGGCGAAACCGACACTCGCCGCGGACCACGCGAACCCCGAGTCTCCGAAGCATAGTTCTTCTCAGGCGCCTCTAGCACCGTTGTTCCACCTCGCAAAACAGCTTCGCTTTGTCGCACGCCTGAGCAAGGCCGCGAGAATCGCCATCCTGAGCATAACCCGCATAACCCCCACCAATCCCTGCGATCTTCGGCACGTACCCTTTCAGGAACTCACCCATTTGTGGCCAAAGCTTCCAGCAACGCCGACCCCGCCTGCGATACACTTCCCGCCCCCAGGGTCAAAATCACATCTCCCTCCTTCGCCTCTCGCACCAGCGCCCCCACCCCATCGGCCACCGAAGCCGCATACTCTACCCGATCCCCACCCTTATCCCGAATCGCCTTCACCAGCGCCTGCGCATCGACACCTTCGATCGGCTGCTCGCTCGCTGCATAGATGTCCAACACCTCCACCGAATCCGCATCCTTGAAGGCCCCCGCAAACTCCGTCATCAAATCCCGAGTCCGAGTAAACCGGTGCGGCTGAAACAAAACATGCACCTTCGAGTACCCACAATCCCGAGCCGCCCGCAGCGTAGCCAAAATCTCCGTCGGATGATGACCATAATCATCCACCACCGTCACGCCCCTCACCTCACCCTTGATCTGGAATCTTCGATCCACCCCACGAAACGTCTCCAGCCCCGCCGCAATCTGGTCCGGAGCCACTCCCAGCTGCACTCCCACCGCCACCGCCGCCGTAGCGTTCAGCACGTTATGCCGCCCCGGAACATGCACCCGAAACTTCCCCAGCACCAACCCCTTATAGTTCACCGCAAAACACGAGTGGCAGTCCTCATCCTTCGGCAACACCTCCACGCGGAAGTCCGCATCCACACTCTCGCCATACGTATAGATCCTCCGCCTCACCCTCGGCAGCACAGTCCGCAACAGCGCATTATCCACACAAGCCGTACTAGCCCCATAAAACGGCAACCGATCCATAAACTCGACAAACGCACCCTCAACGTCTTCCATATCGCGATAACAATCCATATGCTCGCGGTCCAGATTCGTCACCACCGCCAGCACCGGCGACAACTTCAGAAAACTCCGGTCACTCTCATCCGCCTCCGCCACCAGGTACTGCGAGTTCCCCAGCCGCGCATTCGACCCCAGCGCATTCACCCGTCCCCCCACCACCACCGTAGGGTCGAGCCCCCCGCCCGCAAGCACAGCCGCCACCATTGAAGTCGTCGTCGTCTTCCCATGCATCCCCGCCACGGCGATCCCGTACTTCAGCCGCATCAGCTCCGCCAGCATCTCCGCCCGCTGAATCACCGGAATCTTTCGCTCCCTCGCCTCCACCACCTCGGGATTGTCCTTCGCCACCGCCGAGCTGGTCACCACGACATCACTAGCCGCCGCATTCGACGCCACATGCCCCTCAAAGATCCGCGCTCCCATCCCGAGCAGCCGATCCGTTACCGCACTCCGCCGCAGATCACTCCCCGAAACCGAATACCCCATCGTCAGCAGGATCTCCGCGATCCCGCTCATCCCAATCCCGCCGATCCCGATAAAGTGAATTCGTTGCGACGGCGCAAACAAAAAATGTCCAGGCACAAACATATTCATCCACTCTAGCCCGCAGCCCGGCAATGCAACAAATTCCGCCTTGTAATCGCGTCAATTGAGTTGCCGTTCGCCGCCTTAGAACTGCTCTTTACGGATTGATCGGTTGCAGCGCGATTGCGAAGTCCTCTGTCGCTCCCTGGAGCAGATTCAGAAGCCTTCCTTTCGTTCCGTCCCCTGGCCACTCTTGATAGCCCGGAGCGTTCACGGTGAAATAGATATCCTCGTTAGGTGGAACCAGCAGAGGTATTGTCGAAGCGCAACTCCCACGAACGAAACCGACGTCCTGTCTTGCACGAAGTACAAGATTGAAAAACATTGGAATGATCTGCTTTCCGGTTCGCGCATCTGTCAAATGCACCTTGAGAAATCCAGCTTTATACGGAATCTGCCAATCAGCATGGCCTTGCGGATTTTTCGCAGCAACGCTTGCTTTCGGCATCGCGGAAGGCGATCCGTAGAGGATGGATTGCATCTGTGGATAGCCTTTCTCCGGGTCCTCAGCGGACATGAAATAATCGCCGGGCGCTAAATTTGCCACGCAATAGTGCCCGAACTTATCTGTTTGACCGGCTGGCCGAATCCCCGAGAATGCTCCGTCGTAGATCGCGACGACTTTAACAAAAGCGGCGGGCGCCCCCTTTTCATCCAGAGCCGTTCCGCAGATTGAGCCAGTCGGCCCTATTGAGGACTGACCGTAAGCCGTAGGCATAGCGAACAGCAGGTACACAAACATGGCGACCCTTACCATGGCTACCGAGACTAGCACGACTCACTAGTCGTGGACGCCTGGAACGGTTCGAAATCTTCACATTCCGCTTCATGCTGTAGAAATGACTATGCGCACCTGCAAGCTGCTCCTGACCTTCCTGCTCGTCTCCTCTGCTGCCCACGCTCAGCAAACCCTCCTGGCCACTCCCACCACCGTCGCCTGGGGCTTCTACTCCGCCAAAGCCACTCCCCCCCTCACCATCCACTCCGGCGACACCGTCACCATCCAAACCCTCTCCACCTGCGGCTCTCCGGAGCGGCTCAAATCCCTTGGCGTCGCCGCCTCCGACATTCCCGCCTACGTTGACGACATCTACGCCAAGGTCCCCACCTCCGAAAGAGGTCCCGGCGGCCACATCCTCACCGGTCCCGTCGCCATCACCGAAGCCGAACCCGGCGACGTCCTTGAAGTCCGAATTCAAAAAATCAACATCGACGTCCCCTGGGCCTGCAACGGCTTCGGCGCCGGTCGCGGCTTCCTCCCCAACGACTTCCCCTACAGCCGCACCCGCATCATCCCACTCGACCGCGAAAAGATGATCGGCCACTTCGCCCCCGGCGTCGACATCCCCCTCCACCCCTTCTTCGGCAGCATGGGTATCGCCCCGCCCGAATCCGCCGGCAAATACAACTCCGCCCCACCCTGGATGCACGCCGGCAACATCGACAACAAAGAGATGGTCGCCGGCACCACTCTCTACATTCCCATCAACTCCAAGGGCGCCAACTTCGAAGTAGGAGACGGCCACGCCGGCCAGGGCAACGGCGAAGTCGACATCACCGCGCTCGAAACCCAGCTCACCGGCACCTTCCAGTTCATCGTCCATAAAGATCAACATCTCCTCTGGCCCCGCGGCGAAACCCCCACCGCCTACATCGCCATGGGCTTCGACGAGGACCTTAAAACCGCCACCGAAATGGCCGTCCGCAACATGATCACCTTCCTCTCCGAACAGCTCCCAAACCACCCCCATCTCACCCGCGACGACGCCTACGCCCTCATCTCCACCGCCTGCGACGTCGACATCACCCAGTTAGTCGACACCAAAAGCGGCGTCCATGTCCTCTGCGCCAAAAACCTCTTCGTAGCCACCTCAGGTACGCACTAACAAACGCGAAAATCCCGCCAAACTGGTACAACCATTGGTAACTGGACACGAAATCTCCAACGTCAACATTTCGCAACAAAAGCAATATATTCGTGTCTAATCAACTGAGCACTAGACCCGGGCCCCTCGAGCCGGGCTGGAACTCATCCTTGCTCTCCGCGAAGTCCGCGCTCGACCGCAACACCGGATAAACGAAGGCTGAGCAGGAAGGTAATCGCGCCATGACCTTCGCCCGCCTCTTCAAAAACTCGCTCGGTGTAGCAACCTTAGCCGGATTCACTCTGGCCATGCCGCTCCTGGCCCAGATCCAGCCCTACAACCAAAACGATCAGTACGGTTCCCCCGCGGAACAACAAGCCCAGCAGCAGGACCCGCAATACGGTGGACCGCCCAACGGTGCCCAGCAAGACAACACCTACCCCCAGCAATACGGCGCTCCCCAACCCGGTGCCCCTCAGGGCATCGAACAAGCTCCCCCAGCGATCCCCGACTACCAGCAGCCTCCAGCCCCCGGCGATGGCTACATCTGGACCCCCGGTTACTGGGCATGGACAGCTGACGGTTATCAATGGGTTCAGGGCGCCTGGGTTCTCGCTCCATACACCGGAGCTCTCTGGACCCCTGGCTACTGGGGCTACGGCTACGACGGCTACTTCTGGAACGCCGGTTATTGGGGCCCCTACGTCGGCTATTACGGAGGCATCAACTACGGCTTCGGCTACTTCGGCATCGGCTTCTATGGCGGATACTGGGGCGGCGGCCGCTTCTATTACAACCGCGCCTACTGCAACATCGGCGGCGGGTGGCATGGTGGCAACTTCTACAACCGCACCTATAACGGATACTCGGGCCGGCCCGGCGGTGCGAGCTTCACTCACGTCAACTCCGTTGCCTACCACGGCGGAGCTTCCAATGCCTACCGCGGCTCCAGCATCAACGGCCGCAGCTTCGCCTCGAACAACGTAGCCCACAACGTCGGCTACAGTGGAGCATCCCGAAGCTACAGCGGCGGTAACGCCTACAACGGAGCAGCCCGCAGCTACGCCGGCAACAGCGCCTACAGTGGAGCGTCCCGCAGCTACGCCCAATCCGCACCGAGCCACGTCAGCAGTGGATATAGCGGTGGTGGCGGCAGCTACCACGGCAGCACCGGCGGCGGAGCCTCGTACGGAGGAGGAGGCGGTGGCTACCACGGCGGTGGTGGAGGCGGTGGCGGTGGTGGCTCACACGGTGGCGGAGGCGGAGGCCATCGCTAAGATCAACCAATAAAATTCAAGGGCTGAGGCAAAAAATCCTCAGCCCTTTTTTGTTCCGTCGGTATTTCGTCACCGCCGTTGCATCTTGTTTTTTGTTGTCATCCCCGAAGGGGATCTGCTTCTATCCTGCCCCACCTCTCATTCCACACATCACTGCGCGATTCCAACCACCATCTCCCCAATCTCCTCGACCGCGTTCGGATGCGCCAGTCCCCGAGCCCGCTCACCCATCGCTGCCAGCCAATCCCCGTCCAGCAACATCCCCCGCAACGCCGACAACAGCCGATCCTCAGTCAACTCCGACTCGACAATCAGCTCCGCCGCCTCAGCCGCTACAAAGACATCCGCATTCTTCCTCTGGTGGTCATCCGCCGCCTGCGGAAACGGCACCAGCAGCGAGGCCTTCCCCGCCGCCGCCAACTCTGCCATCGTGCTCGCCCCGCTCCTGCACAACATCAGATCGGCCTTCACAAACTCCCCCACCATGTCGTCCAGATACGGCTGCACGCGCAGCCGCGTCTCCGCCACCAGTCCAGCTCGTTCATACAACTCCCTGGTCGAGGCCTCATGCCGCCCACCCGTCTGGTGCACAATCTCCAGCTCAGGAATCGCCTCGAACAGCCTCGCAACAATCTTCGGCATCACCTCGTTCAACACCCTGGCACCCTGGCTCCCGCCAAACACCAGCAACCGCCGCGCCCCCCCGGTGGTCTTCGGAACAATCTCAAAAAACTCTCGCCGCACGGGTATCCCCGTCACCTTCGCCCCGCGAAAGAACGACCGTGTTCCATCAAAGTTCACAGCAGCCGCAGTTACCCACTTACCCACCATCCGATTCGCCAGCCCCGGCACCGCATTCGGCTCAAACGCCAGTGTAGGAACCCGCAACAGGATCGCTGCCATCATCGCCGGCCCCGAAGCATACCCACCCACCCCCACCACCACATTCGGCTTGAAGCTACGCACCAACTCCACACACCGCACAACGCCCAGCGGCAGATCCGCCACCGTCCGCAGCTTCGTCATCACACTCACATTCTTTAGCTGGCCCACCCGAATCAACTCCAACGGAAACCCAGCCTCAGGCACCAGACGCGTTTCCAGCCCTCGCGCCGTCCCTACAAACCGCACCTCGGCCGCATGCGCATCGCGCAGCTCCCTGGCAATCGCCAGCGCCGGAATCACATGCCCGCCCGTCCCACCACCAGCAATCAAAACCCGCACAACATCCACCTCTCACTCCGACCAACGGGAGGACCGAAACCGATCATCGCGCGCACGAACGGTACACACGTCACGAAGTGACCGCGCCGCGCGCAGCGGGCCCGTCCGGCAGGACATCATCACCAATCAATCAATCTCGCGCGTGATATTCAGCAGCACACCCATGCTGGCTAGCGTAATAAAAATCGAAGTTCCCCCCGACGAGATAAACGGCAGAGGAATCCCCTTCGTCGGCAAAAGCGCCAACACCACGCTCATATTGAAAAAAGCCTGAATCAAGATCGCGGTCGTCAACCCAAACGCGAGAAACCGCGCGAATGGATCGGTCGAAAGAAACGCGGCCCGCAACCCGCGATACCCCAGAGCCACAAACAACCCCACAATCAGCAACGCTCCAATCAACCCCAGCTCTTCGCAAATATTGGCAAAGATAAAATCCGTCTGAACCTCAGGCAGGTAGAACAGCTTCTGCCGCCCCTCCATCAATCCAAGCCCGCGAATCCCGCCCGTTCCCACTGCGATCAGCGACTGAAGGATGTGAAATCCAGTCCCTCGAGGATCGGCCTCAGGGTTCACAAACGCCAGCATCCGCGCCCGTCGAAACGCAACATGAAACAGCATGAAGTAGAGAACAGGTGCCGCCAGCGCAGCACCAACCGCGAAGTATCTCGTCTTCGCCCCGGCCAGATACAGCATCAACGCCGTCACCGCCATGCACACCAGGCCGGTCCCAAGATCAGGCTCCTTCAAGATCAAAGCCGTAAACAACAGCGGCACGGCAACCGCGCGCAGAATCGTCCCCTTCCAGTCATCCATCTGGTGGATTCGAGTCTGCAGAAAGTAAGCAAGAAACAAAACCAGCGCAGGTTTCGCCAACTCCGAAGCCTGCAACGTCGTACCCGCAACACGGATCCATCGGTGCGCCCCATTCATGCCAGGCATAGCAAACACGGACACCAGCAGCAGCATCGTTACCGTAACTGCTGGAAACACAACACGAGGGTTGTTATAGCGGCGGTAGTCCACGCGCATCAGCCAAACCATC
>CAZZZG010000151.1:0-8721 GCA_964658525.1 uncultured Edaphobacter sp. | reverse complement strand
ATGGCAGCTGGCCGCATCTCCCTCGCCCACGGCCTCATCCTCGGCTTCGCAGCCACTTTTCTCGGCTCACTCTATCTCGCCTACACCACCAATCTCCTCACCGGCACCCTGACGCTGCTCACCGCCATCGGCTACGTAGCTATCTACACCCCACTCAAGCGCGTCACCACCATCAACACCTTCATCGGTGCCTTCCCCGGCGCTCTTCCGCCACTCATCGGTTGGACAGCCGCACGCGGAGTCATCGAATGGCCCGGCGTCGCCCTCTTCGCCATCCTTTTCGTCTGGCAGTTTCCCCACTTCATGGCCATCGGCTGGATGTACCGCGAAGACTACGCCCGCGCAGGAATCCGCCTCACCCCGAATCTTCCGAACACTCGCTACGCCGCCCAGAGCACCGTCATTCAGGCCCTCTTCTACGCGGTCCTTATGATCCCAACTAGCCTCTGGCTCAGCTGGCTCCACATCACCGGACTCCCATACACCATCGTCGCAACCCTTCTCGGCCTCTGGTATCTCTATGCGACCATCCGCTTTGCCCGCATTCTGCATAGTTCCAACGACGCAGATAACACCGCGCTCGCACGCAATCTTCTCAAAACCTCCGTTCTCTACCTTCCCTTGCTGATGCTCGCCATGATTCTCAACTCACAGGGCCGCCTGCTCTTTTAACCCATCTTCTATCCCGTAAGGAACGAAATAAATGCCCGCACCCGTCATCGCAGTCAATCCCGACTATCGCACCCCAGTCTCAGTCATCGCCGCTATCATCGGAATCAGTGCAGTTGCCTCGCTCTTCCTCGCTTGGCTGGTCTACTATCATCCTCCCATTGACGTCGCCGGAACGCACCTGGCCTTCCTGCCCGCGCTCGACGCTGTCCTTAATGCCCTATGTGCCTTCTTCCTTGTCCTTGGCTTCCGCTACATCCGTCGCCGCCAGATCACTGCACACAGAAACAGCATGTTCGGCGCCTTCATCGTCTCGAGCGTCTTCCTCGTCGCTTACATCGTGAACCACGTACTCCATGGTGACTTGCTCTTCCCCAAGGCCTATCCCATCGCTCGCTTTATCTATCTTTGGATCCTATTAACACCACACATTCTTCTTGCCGTCGTCTGCCTTCCCATGATCCTGATTACTTTCTTTCTCTCGCTCACCGGTCGCTTCCCTGCGCATCGCCGCCTTGCGCGCTGGACCTATCCGATCTGGCTCTACGTCTCCGTCTCCGGCGTCATCGTCTACGCCATGCTGGCCGCCTACCGCTGACGCAATACCGTCATATCCGCCCGGAATCGTCTCACTCTATGCAGCCAGACACTCGAAAGCTCCTCCGTACCGGCTTCCTCATCTTCGGCACCGGAGTCATCGCAGCCGCACTCATCTTCACCAGCTTCGGCGGCATCACGCGCCATCAAGGACCCCACACAAACCTTGGCTGGCTCTCGTTGATGCTCGCGATGGGCTGCCTCCCCACAGGCTTCCTCACCCTCCTTCTCGCCGCCGTCAAACTCATCGGCGACCGCCACCGCTAAGCAATCCCTTCTATCCTAAGCAAGAAAAAGCCCCAGTCGTCAGACCGGGGCTTTTCAAACAGTCTCTACTTACTTACCCAGAGTCGGCGGGTTCGAACTGCTTCCCACCGCCGCTCCCGTCGCCCCCGTGCTCACTCCATCAAGCGACGCCTGGTACGACACAATCGTCTTCAACGTCTCGTAAGGAATACCCGTCAGAGGCAGCAGATGCCCGTTCACCGCAAGCATCGGCGTCTGCTCGACATTGATATCCTGCGCCAGTTTGATCGAAGCATTCACCTGGTCCTTCGCCGCCTGAGTCGCCGCACAAGCATCGATCGCCGCCGGATCCAGCCCAGCCTTGGTCACCGCATCCTTCAGCGTCTGGTCCCCGGTCTCCGGAGTTAAAGCGCCCTGCGTATCGAACACTGCGGCAGAGTAAACAAAGTACGCGTCATTCTTCTGCTTCTGCACGCAGTACCCATACGCCGCTGCCTTGAACGCGAACGGATGCAGATCGACCAACGGAAAGCTCTGGTACACAACACGAGCATTCGGGAAGTCTTTCACTAGCTGTTCCATCGTGGACTGAGCTTCCTTGCAATGCGGGCACTGCAGGTCCGCAAACTCCACCAGCAGAAGATCTTTGCTCGTCGCGCCACGTGTCGCACCATCAGCCCGAGCCTGCAGCGTCTTACGCAGATCGGCAAACGGAGTCACGCCAAACGGCACCACCGCATCGCCCGCAACCGCATGCTTCCCGTCCGGAGTCACAAAAAACGCCGTCGGCTGCACCTTTGCATTGGGACTTTTGTCCGAAACAAACACCACCACCTTGCTCACATTCGGAGCAGCCGTCGTCTGAATCGCCTCGACCCGCCAGATGCGGTTCGGATCATATCCCCACAGCGCCTTCAAAAAGCCGTTGACCGTATCCACCGTCGGCGTCGAAGCCGTAAAAAACTTCTCGTTCACAGGTGGAAATGGATCTGCCTTCGTCTGCTGTCCCAGGCTCTGCAACTGCAACGGTGCGCCAGCCTTCTGCGCTGGCGGTGCCGACTGTGCTGCCGGAGCCGACTGTGTCGTCGCTCCTGTCCCTGTTTGCGCACCCGCCGTTACCGTAACGCTTAGAGCCCCCACCAATCCTGCCAACATCCACTGTGAAATCTTCAAAGACACCATCCTCCGCCGTCGCTATGCGCGCAGCTCCTCTATTACACCTGAACTTTGACCGCAATGGGAAATCGCCGCCCCATTCCGAAAGACTTTCTCGTAACTTTCAACACCGGAGCCGCCTGCTGCCGCTTATATTCACTCTTCTCCACCAGCTGCAAAACCGATCTCACCAGCGCCACATCCACGCGCTGCTCCTCGGCAATCTGCTCCGCCGAACAATATCGTTCCACATACGCCTCGAGTATCGGATCGAGCACCTCATACGGTGGCAGCGAGTCCGTATCCTGCTGCCCCGGCCGCAACTCCGCCGACGGAGGCTTCGAGATCGTCGCCCGAGGTATCACCTCTCCCGCACGGTTCGCATACCGACTCAGGGCGTAAACCCGTGTCTTCATCACATCGCCAATTACGGCAAGCGCCCCCACCATGTCGCCGTACAACGTACAGTACCCGGTCGACATCTCGCTCTTATTTCCGGTCGTTAACACCAACGCGCCGAACTTATTCGACAACGCCATCAACAGCGTCCCGCGGATCCGCGGCTGCAGATTCTCTTCCGCCAGTCCAAACGGTGTCCCCTTGAATAGCGGCTGCAATAGGAACTGAAACTGCGCGAATATGTCGTGAACAGGAAGCAACTCGAACCTCACCCCAAGATTCTTCGCCAGCTTCTTCGCATCCTCAATCGAGCCCAGCGACGAATACTCCGTCGGCATCCCCACCCCAATCACATTCTCCTTCCCCAGTGCCTCCACCGCAATCGCCGCCACCAGGGCCGAATCAATCCCGCCGCTCAGACCCACCAGCACCTTGCTGAATCCGCACTTCCTCACATAGTCCCGCGTCCCGAGCACCAGCGCATCCCACATTGCCGCAACTTCATCCACCGGCTTCTCGGTTGCAACAGCCGCTCCATCCTCTGTATCGAAGACAATCAGGTCCTCGGCAAACGAAGCAGCCTGAGCCACCACCTCGCCATCCGGCCGAATCACCAGGGATGTGCCATCAAACACCAGGCTGTCATTGCCGCCGACCTGATTCGCCATCGCAACAAACGCACCGTGCCGTCGCGCCAGTGCCGCCAGCATGCTCTGTCGCACCTGCGGCTTTCCCTGCCAATAGGGCGACGCTGAAATATTCAAAATAACCCGCTGCTGGCCTGCCAGATCCTTCGACTGCGCCTCCCACTGCCCCATCAGCTTCTCAACCGGATCCACCGGATACATCTGCCGCGGCCAGAAACTCTTATCGTTCCACGCGTCCTCACAGATGGTGATGGCCAGCGCCTCACCGCGTACACACACCAGCGTCTGTTCCGTTGCTGGCTCAAAGTACCTCTGCTCATCAAAGACGTCATAGAACGGCAGCAGCATCTTCTGCTGCACGAAGCTCAACTTGCCCCCATCAAGCAGCGCCGCAACATTCCTCACCTGCTTGCCCACACTGGCTTTGGTGGCCATCACCGTTCCGCACAAAATCGCTGGTCGCCCCGGAGTTGAGGTCCATTCGGCAAGCTCAGCCGCTACCTCCTCGGCTCGCGCAACAAACGACGCCTTTTCCAAAAGATCCGCTGGCGGATAGCCGCACACGGCCAACTCAGGAAAGACCACAAGACCCACGCCTAGAGCCTCGGCACGAGCCGCATATTCAAGAATCTTCTTCGCATTCCCGACGAAATCACCCACCGTCGGGTTGATCTGAGCAAGCGCTATCTTCACTCTTCAAGTTTACCGCTTAGATCATTTTTTCGTGTTGGCGTACTGGGAGGCCGCAGCCCTCATCACCGCTTTTCCAGAAAAAACGGCATCTGCAAATTTCGCTCAAAAAAATGACTAGGAGCCCGTCCCGCTCAGCACAACGCCCACTGTACGCGCCAGAATACGAAGATCCATCATCAGATTCCAGTTCTCCACATAAGCCGTATCGAGCGAAATATAACTATCGAACGAAGGATCCTGCCTTGCTTCCACCTGCCATAATCCGGTAATGCCCGGCAATACATCCAACCGCCGCAGATGCGAAAGGTCGTACTGTTCCACCTCGGCCGCCATCGGGGGCCTCGGTCCAACCAGGCTCATATCGCCCTTCAACACGTTATAAAACTGCGGCAGTTCGTCCAGCGAATATTTTCGCAAAACTTTGCCGACCCGAGTAGTCCGCGGATCTTTCTTGATCTTGAACAGCACGCTGTCGCGCTCGTTCATATGTTCCAGATCCGCCTTGAGTTTATCCGCGTTCTGCACCATCGTCCGGAATTTGTAACAGGAGAACGTCCGTCCTTTGCGGCCAATTCTCTGTGCTTTATAAAAAATCGGGCCAGGCGAATCCAGCCGAATCGCAAGGGCTATCGCCAGCATGATCGGCGAAGCCGCCACCAGACCAATCACAGACACAGAAGTATCGAGCACCCGCTTCAACAAGAACCCGCCAATCGGAAAATTCCTGCGATGCAGCGGAATCGTTGGAAACTGGCCGACATACTCCACCCTCGCATTCCACGCCAGGCCGTCATACATATCCGGAACCACACGGACATCGATACCCGCTATCCGGGCTTCCTCTACCATCCTGATAACCATCTTCTCTTCAGCCGGAACAGAAAAGAAGATCTCATCCACAAACAGCGATCGCGCCAGTGACAAACAGTTCCTCACATCGCCCACCACGTCCGCATTGCCAGACTCCGCCTCGCGCTCCGTCAAAGCAACAAAGCCCTTGAAGCGAAATCCCAAGTGTTGCAGTGTGTCGATGTGGTTCCTCAGAGCATGCCCCACACGCCCTGCTCCCACGATCAAAACATTTCGCGTCTCGATCCCCGCACGGAATCGCCGGTAAACCATCCGCCGCCACAACGCGCGCCGCAGGCACAGCAGCACAGTCGTAAACAACACCATCAATGCAACCACGATTCGCGAGATCGCCTCGCCACTCGACAGGTAAAGCGTCCCACACAAGAGCAGCCCCGAAGTCAACGAGGCTTGAATCGTCATTCTCTGTTCATGTAACGCGCTGTGGTGCTGAATCGTTCCATACAGGTTGTACGACCGTGTAAAGAAGATCAGACAGATCCCATACCAGCCAATGTAAAAGGGCAGAAGATTGGGGGACGATTTAATGAGATGCGGTAATACACGCAAAGTAGAAACATCAGCCGGCGGCTGCACACGAAACCGGAGGGCGGCCAGTGCCGCGATCACCACCGTGACCAGGTCAAGCGACGCCCAGACCGTACTCGTGATCGATGGCCTGCGGAATATACCGCCGGCTCTCGACGCGCGTCTTCCATTACCCGCGAATTTTCCCTCTGAGACAATGACCTGCTGCAGATAATCCGGTGTCGCCATAGCGAACGCCTTTCAACTCATGAATCCTGGCCCTTAAGTCGTTAGGATGCCTGAATCGAAGCTCAGGCATACCGTCGATAAAAAAAAGCAAATCGCTACAGTTTGTGCGGGTCACTTGAATTGCCGGTGTTATTTTGAGAATACGTTCTCACACAGGCGCTTGGCAACAGTTACCGCAATACTTTGCACATCGAGATAAGCATTCACTGAAGTCGATTTAGCCAGAAATGTAGCATCTCGTCTCACAATTCCTAGACTGGGGTAACCAACTCGTCAAGCGCCAGAAATTCCTGGAGGATCGGATCCTGACTTCGCTCCATCTCTTCCATAGTTCCAAAGAAAATCGCCTTCCCTGCACTCAAAAACACAACGCGATCTGCCAGCTTCTTCGCCAGCCGCATGTCGTGTGTCACAACGATACTGGTCAGGTGCAACTGCTGTTTTAGACGTTCGATTAAATCACCAAGAAGATGTGCCATCAGAGGGTCCACCATAGTTGTAGGCTCGTCATACAACACCGCCTCAGGCTGCGACGCCAATGCCCGCGCAATCGCGATCGATCGCTTCATTCCAGTCGACAAATCCGATGGCAGCAGGCTCTCCATCCCCGCCACGCCTACCATCTCCAGCAGCCCCTTCACCACCTGCAAAATCTGGTCTTCAGCCATCTCTCCGCGCTCACGCATCGGAAAAGCGACATTCTCCCCAACCGTAATCGAGTCGAACAATGCTCCATTCTGAAAGACCATCGTCACCTTCCGACGGATCTCTTGTAACTCCTTCTCCTGGAAGCCGCAGATATTCTCGCCCGCGACCTTGATCATCCCCTTATCCGGCTTCAAAAAGCCCAGCAGCATCTGCAGCGAAACCGACTTCCCCACACCGCTTCGGCCGAGAATGCACAGAGTCTCCCCCGGGTAGACAAAAAAACTCACATCCTCCAACACCACAAACTCGCCGAACGACTTGTACACATGCTCGAACGAGATATACGGTCCAGGCTTATTCTTCACATCCGGCAAAGCGTCCGCAGCCGCTTCATTCTGTTGAGCCGCCTGCTGAATAAAATCGCCCACCTCCGCCGACACATCCTCCGACACGCTCTCAATCAGCGGCGTATCCGCAGTGACCTCGACCTGTTCTCCCTCTAACTTCTTATCCGGCTCAGTCATAATCGCCGCTCCTAGCACCCAAATCTCAACGCAAATCTAGCCTAACCCATCGCCCCCGCTAAGTATCCAATGCATCGACGTGCCGTTCCGCCTTCGCAAACTCCTCAGGGGTATTCAGATTCGCAAACCACAGCGATCGATTCTCGCGTTGAGCCTCCGTCAACGTCCGCCACCCCTCGTT
Source organism: uncultured Edaphobacter sp. (assembly GCA_964658525.1). Taxonomy (GTDB): domain Bacteria; phylum Acidobacteriota; class Terriglobia; order Terriglobales; family Acidobacteriaceae; genus Edaphobacter. The sequence goes on along the minus strand of CAZZZG010000151.1, from coordinate 1,336 downwards.
CCCCGCTTTCATCACCGGGGAGGAAAATTCGTCCGACCGCATCTGCGCAAAAACCTCGTCGCTTCCAACCTGTAATTTCGCCGCGATCACATCACAAGCCGAACGAAGCGCCGGAAGCAACTTCAGCTCGCCGCGCTCCAAGGAATCAGTCAGGTAGGTCGCAATCTCACGATGAACGATCAACAACGCCGGATGAAGACGACCTCCAAAAGACAGCATAGAAAGTTTGATATTACGAATCGGATCATGCAGCACCGACCAAAGCCAGCTATCGAGAAGAGCTGTAGGCAGAAACGGCACATCCACAGGCAGCACTACATTCCATTCATGCCGAGAGTTCAGAAGCGCAGCTTCGATCCCGGCCATAGGCCCACACCCGGGATGCAAATCCCGCACCACCGCACCGAATTGCTCCAACGCAGAATCGTTGCCGAGAATACTGACCTCGGCGCAGACCCGTATAAGCTTTGTCGTCGCGTGTTGTAAAAGAGGTTTCCCCCCCAATTCAAGAAGGGCCTTATCTTTGCCCATCCGCGAGCTCTTGCCACCTGCCAGTACATACCCTCCAACCGGTGGCAAGCCCTCCCGCATCAAGCTGCGACACCGCTCAAAAACCGCACAATCGACTCGATCCCCCGATGAAAGTTCGCTAGATGAAACTTCTCATTCGGCGCATGCAGGTTGTCATCCGGCAGCCCAAACCCCATCATCACGGTGGGAATCTTCAACTCGCGCACAAAATCCCCCACTATCGGAATCGATCCTCCCCCGCGTACAAACACCGTCTCCTTTCCAAACACCTCGCGCATCGCCTCCGTCGCAGCCTTCACGTAGGCGTTATCGGTGCTCACCACAATCGGATCTCCCGCATGTATCAATCGCACCTCAAGCTGCACTCCCTTCGGCGCAATCGACTCCACATAGGCCCTGTACTTCGCAAAGCTCTCCGCCGGCGTCATATCCGGTACCAGCCTCATGCTCACCTTCGCCACCGCCTTCGCGGGAATCACCGTCTTAGCACCGACTCCAACAAACCCACCCGGCATTCCATGCACATCAAGCGTCGGCCTCGCCCACGTCCGCTCCTGCACACTCAACCCCGGCTCACCCGTCAACACACTCGACCCTACCTCCGTCTCGCGATAGTGCTCTTCATCAAATGGCAGTGCCTTCCAGGCCTTCAACTCATCCGCCGTCGGCTTCTGCACCTTGTCATAAAATCCCGGAATCAAAATCTTTCCATTTTCATCCTTCAACTTCGCGATCACCTGCGCCAGCGCGACAAACGGATTCGGTGCCGCCCCACCATACATCCCCGAGTGCAGATCGACCTTCG
>CAZZZG010000150.1:0-8821 GCA_964658525.1 uncultured Edaphobacter sp. | reverse complement strand
TCGGGTAGAGGACTTGCACCTCCAAGCTGTTGAACATGCCCGGCACACAACGAAGTCGCTGACGCGACGGACTGAGACTTGTGGTTAGCTCAGCGAGGCTCGGCGGATTAGGGTGAGAGGTCATAGGGAGGAGGTTCCTATGACCCCACTTCGCCAGCGCATGCTGTACGAGCTTCAACGGCGTAATTATTCGCCATCCACCATCCGCGGCTATCTCGGCGCCGTCCGGCAGTTTGCCGAGTACTTCCATCGCTCGCCTGAACAACTGGGTCCAGAGCACCTGCGATGTTATCAGCGATACCTGCTTCAGGAGAGGAAGCTTGCACCCAGCACTGTCGAGATGCGCATCTCGGCCTTGCGATTCCTGTACAAGCGGACGCTGAAGCGGAAGGACCTCGCCTTCGACGATCTGATCTTTCCCAAGGTGCCGCATAAGCTGCCGACCGTTCTCAGCCAGGAAGAGGTTGTGCGGCTTATCGATGCCGCACCCAACCGTCTGTACCGCATCCTCCTGGTGCTGCTCTATGCCACTGGAGTACGCAGGGCGGAAGCGGCGCGGATCATGGTGGAGGACATCGACAGCCAGCGCATGGTGATCCGCATCCGCCAGGGCAAGGGAGCGAAGGACCGCGATGTGCCACTCTCACCCAAGCTGCTCGAAGAGTTGCGCAGCTGGTGGCGATGGAAGAAGCCTCAGGGCTACCTCTTTCCCAGCACCGAGGGCCAGCGGGGAACAGACCAGCCTATCTCCGACAAGACTGTCTGGTACGCATGCCATGCAGCAGCAACGCGCGCCGGACTCACGAAGAAGATCCACCCGCACACCCTGCGCCACAGTTATGCAACGCACCTGCTCGAGGCCGGCGCCGAACTGCGCACGATTCAGATATTGATGGGCCATGAGCGGCTCGAAGATACAACTGTCTATCTCCAGCTCTCGCGGCGTCACCTTCATGCCGCTGTCAACCCGCTGGAACAGATCGCGTTTCCCGCAGTTCAGGAGGACAAGAGGCGATGAGCCGGCCAGCTTTCGAGGTGGCCGACATCATTCGTGTTGCAGGAGACAGCTTCCGCCAACGGTACAGCGATTCATTGACCTGGCGCAGCGCAAGGTGCTCGATGCCATCGCGCGCTGCCGCACCGCTGCCCTCGGCGGTCATCGCGATGCGTGCGTAAACTGCGGGCACGAAGCCATCTCGTACAACTCCTGCCGCAACCGGCACTGCCCCAAGTGTCAGACCGCTGCGCGCGACCAGTGGCTTCAGAAGCGTCAGCAGGAACTGCTGCCTGTAGGCTACTATCATCTCGTCCTCAGCGTCCCACATGAGCTTGTGCCGCTGATCTGGCAGAACAAGCGACAGCTGTTCTCCCTGCTCTTTGAGGCCAGCGCCGCCACATTGCTCGAGGTCTTTGCCGATCCGAAGCACCTTGGCGCACACACTGGCTTCCTTTCCATCCTGCACACCTGGGGACAGACGCTCACTCCACATCCGCACATCCACTGCGTGGTGCCCGGCGGAGGACTCGCGGCAGACCACTCGCGTTGGATCGCATCGCGTTCCAGATTCCTGCTGCCGGTCAAGGTGCTCAGTCGTGTCTTCCGCGGCAAGTTCGTTGCCGGGCTACGGCGCCTCTTTTCTCGCGATCAGTTGCGCTTCTTCGGCGAGTGCGTGCCACTTCACAACCGAGAGCGCTTCGCCATCTTCCTGCGCACACTCTATCGGCAAGACTGGGTCGTCTATACCAAGCCGCCCTTCGGCGGCCCCGAACATGTGCTGCATTATCTGGCTCGCTATACCCATCGCGTCGCCATCTCCAACCATCGCCTGCTATCGGTCTCAGCTGCTGAGGTCTGCTTCCGCTGGAAGGACTATGCCCACCGTGACAGGCAACGCACCCTCACACTCGCATCCGAAGAGTTCCTGCGCCGATTCGTACAGCATGTACTGCCGCGAGGCTTTCCCCGTATCCGCTACTTCGGCTTCCTCGCCAACCGCAGACGAGCCCGCATGCTGCCACTCTGCCGTGCTCTGCTTGGCCAGGCTTCTCCCGCCGAATCACCTTGCCTCGCAAAGACCTTGCTATGGAAGTGCCCGCGCTGCCATGGGCTCATGCATCTGGTTCAGCGAATGACTGTCGCACAACTCTTCTTCACCGAACACAAGAAGGAATACCGGCTTGATTCTTCCTAGCTGTTTGACCAGCGCGGCGTTCAACGTATGCTTTATCGCACACGGAGTGGAAGTGTGCCTCAAGCCGGGAAAATCTCCTTTTGCGTCTCTTTCAGCCTCTGTTCTCGAGCATCTAACGCATCCAACTGCGCGTGAAGCATGGACGGGTCGCACACTCACCAGCCAACACTCGCTGCAACAACCCAGCATAAACCGATGAAAAACCCATAGCCAACTTCCTGCCCCGATCACGCCAGCACCTTCCTTCAAACCGCCCTATCCGACCTGCTCCGCACTGTCTCCTTCCACTCATTGCGCATGATCGCGCGGAGCAGCTCCGATAGAGTCCTGACGTTTTCAGGGAACTACGGGACGCCACCTATCCGATAAGCCTACTATTCGGACTTGGCTAGCTTCCGCATTGCCAAACACACGCGAGTGATTGCGACTTGGCGGCCGTTTAGTGGGCCTGTTGCCCTCGGCGTTCGCCATGGACCCTACTTCCAGAGCGAGCGCCGAGCGCAAAGAAATAGTCTTCCTATGGTTGCTCGTATTGGTGCTCCGGCGCTCTATCGACTCCAGAGATCGTTCCAGCAACCTCTCCTGTACCCGCAAAGAAGACAGGGTTGCTAAAGGCGTCGGATAGGACTGGCACCACCGTCTCAGTCAAGGTAAGGAGACCGGTCGCATTCTGGAAACGCCCGGTTCCACCAGTGACTTGAAAGAACAAAATACAGTGTGCCTGCCCGATTGTGAGATCAATGCAATCGGTCTCTTGCGTGAGATTGACCTTCAATAGACTTCCATCCTGAAACCGAAATACAGCCGCGCCAACAGAACCTGAAAGAGCAATCAAATTTGGGCCCGAGCAGGTACTGGATGGTTGCGGAGAATTTGTGAGAGCCCTGACATCGCGATAGGTGAATGAGCCTAGAGTACCGTTTCCGGCGTAAGTATCTTCGCTGGTAGATGTGTTGGGCTGCTGTAGATTGACCGTGCTGGGCGCTTCAGTTCCCGAAACGGCCATCTTTACGGTTAGGTGCTGTGCATAAACGCTTGCGACACCGAGATTGAGCATCAGCGCCATCGTTGCTATGTAATTCATTTGTGCCTCCTGTTCGCATTTGTAAGTGCGCTTTGTGAAATGCTTGGCAAACCAAACGGCAATCAGCCGGTCTAGCAGGGCCATCAAAGCTCACATGGCCAACTGGGTCAAAGGAACTTGCCATGAAGATTTTGTTAACCGCTAACTTCATGTCTCTCAAGCAAGTAGAAGGCCCTGTGAACTGTTGTAGCGCGGTGATAGACTCGACTCCTCATCGATCCTCTTCGACTTGGGGTGACCAGGTGTGCAGACACATCCAGGAACCATCTATCGATTCGGCCCGTTTGAGGTAAACGCTGCCTCAGGCGAGCTGCTGAAGAATGGAAGACGCATCAAGCTGCAGGAGCAGCCTTACCGAATCCTCATTGCGCTGCTTGAGAATTCTGGAGAGGTGGTCACACGAGAGGAGCTTCGTAGCCGCCTTTGGCCTGACGACACCTTTGTGGACTTCGACGGAAGTCTTCGCGTAGCCGTCCGTAAATTGAGGGAGGTGTTGAGCGATGACGCTGATGATCCGCGATACATCGAGACGGTTCCCAAACGAGGATATCGGTTCCTGGTCCCGGGCAGGGGATATCAGCCCATTGGGAGTCTCCAGAGTGGCGATACGGCGCAGGTTTCACTAGTCGAGGGGGCGACGGCTCGCAGTGACCCGCCTTCGAAAGCAGCTCTCAAACCATGGTGGTTGCTCCTTTTAGCTGCGTGCTTATTCGTGTTTGCAATCGGGTGGCGGTTCCGTGGCGCTCTGGTTACACCGCCTGCGTGGAAGCTTAGTCGGCTTACCGCGGATGCCGGGTTTTCAGACGCTCCGGCAATTTCGCGCGACGGCAAGCTACTCGCCTACTCCTCCGATAGCAGCATGCCTGGCGAACGGGATCTCTATGTCAAACAGATTAGTGGCGGCCCGCCTATCCGGCTGACCTTTGATGGGAAAGGGAACACAACGCCGGATTTTTCGCGCGATGGCAGCAATATTGTGTTTCGGTCGAATCGGGACGGCGGCGGGATCTACGAGATTCCGGCGTTTGGCGGTGAGATGAGGTTGCTGGCGCGGCACGGATTGAACCCCAGATTTTCGCCCGACGGTTCGCAGGTGGCTTATTGGATAGGCGGCCCAAACGTAGCTGCCGGCGTTCCGGGGAGCGGTGCGGTCTGGGTGGTTTCGGCGGCCGGGGGAGAGCCGCAACGAATCGGCTCGAAGTTCACCAATGCTCGCTATCCCATCTGGTCTCCAGACGGGAAATATCTTCTTCTCATCGGATACACCTCTGATAAGGTGTACGACAAATCCGCCCTCGATTGGTGGCTTGTCCCAACCGATGGAGGCAACCCGATAAGAACCGGCGTATACGATGCATTGGTCCGTACCGGAGTGCAGTATGACCTCATCAGCACTTTTTCAGACACTTACCTAAGCGTTCCTGTACCAAGCTGTTGGTTGGCGGGGACGAACAGCGTGATTTTTTCCATCCAGAACGGGGATACGGGGAACCTGTGGGAGACATCCTTGTCACCCCGAACCGGAAGAGTCAGTGGAGTGTTCAAGAGATTGACGGCGGGCGCCGGGAACGATGTCGACCCGTCATGCGCATCGGGAGATATCTTAGCGTTCACGAACATGGAAGTCGTAACGGACGTATGGTCGCTACCGTTCGATCTGAACCGGGGTATACCAAGAGGCACTTTGGAACGGATCACAGAGGGTCCTGCGAAGCGAGAACACGCCTCCCTTTCGGGCGATGGGCGATATGTTGCGGTTGCTTCCACTCAGTCGGGACCACTGAACATCTGGGTGAGGGATCTGGAGACGGGCAGAGAGTCCCACCTTGCCAACTCATCACTCGGGCAGCGGTTTCCGATCGTCAGCGCATCCGGTAGCAAGATCGCCTTTTCAGCCTTCGATCACGGACATAGATCGGTGTACATATCGGCTCCCGGCGGTGTCCCGCAGAAGATGTGCGAAGGATGCTTACGAGCTACCGATTGGTCGCGTGATGAGGAGAAGCTTCTGATATTTGGCGGTAGTCCTTATCAGATCGATACTCTCGATATCGCCTCGCGTGAACAAACTCCCGTATTAAAGCATGCTTTCTACAATGTGCTTTACGGCCACTTTTCCCCTGACAATCGTTGGGTCAGTTTTACGGCGCGGACTCAGCCGAACCGATCGATCATCGCGATTGCACCTCTCGATGGAACGAAACCGATTCCTGAGAGTGCGTGGATCAAGATTGCGGAAGAGGGGCCTGAAGACTGGGCAAACTGGTCGCCGGATGGCAAAACGCTCTATTACACCTCGGCCAGGGACGGACATACCTGTCTGTGGGGGCAGCGGATCGACGCGAGCTCTCACCGGCCGGTAGGCGAGGCGTTCGCCGTGCAGCATTTTCATGGGCGCGCGTTGTATGAGCAGGGGGGCTGGTCGGCTGCGGGTGGGCGAATCGCGGTCGTGCTCGTGGACGGGACGAACAATATTTGGATGATGTCGCGTTCGATTGCGCACTAGCTCAACCTCTCGTTTCGGTTGACCATCCGGATCTCATAGGGCTTGAGAATTAGTACCGGGAAGTCGGCCTGTGTGTTTACCGATCAGCTCTATTTTCGTGTGGATGCATAACCGGCTATCCAGAAAGGCCTAACCGAATTGCCCGCAAACCTGGGCGGTCTCAACCGGTCGATGCAACACTGGCTTGGAGTTTACTCGCGGGAGTTTGAAAACCCAAGGTCTCTCGGGGGCGTTGATTGAGACGCAGAGCGACCTTGTTGAGATCGGCTTGAGAGTAGACGGACAGGTCGGTTTTCTTAGGGAAGTACTGTCTTAGCAGGCCGTTGGTATTTTCATTGGAGCCGCGCTGCCACGGGCTCTGTGGATCGCAGAAGTAGACTTTCACATTCGTGTCCACCGTGAAGCTCCTGTGTTGCGCCATCTCCAACCCTCGGTCCCAGGTCAACGAGCGCCGCAGAGTTGCGGGCAGTTTAAGCACGTGCTTGCTCAGCGCGGCGACGACCGTCGCGGTATCTTTGCTGGGCACTTTGATCAGCATGACGAAGCGCGAGTGCCGTTCCACCAGGGTTGCGATATGAGTGTTTTTGCTGCCTGCAAGCAGGTCGCCTTCCCAGTGGCCGGGAACGGCGCGGTCTTCAACCTCCGCAGGTCTTTCCCTGATCGAGATCGCATCAACGATCTGACCGCGGGACTATCCGGCTGCCCGCGCGTGCCGTGAACGACGGATCAGCCGCTTGGACCGGAGATGCTGAACCAGCTCTTTTTTCAGCACTCCACGGCCTGGGCCAGCTTGCGTGCTACGGCAACGACGGCCTTACTCTTCGCTTGCTTACCCCCTCGGGCGGACAAGTGCAGACCCCACTGTCGCAGCGCCGAGTCTCGTCCATGCGGTCGCACGATGTGGTTGGAGCACTCGATCAGCAGACTTCGGAGATAGGCGTTGCCGGCATGGGTGATGCCAAGCTGAGGATCATGGTCTCCGGACTGACTTCGACGCGGTCGCAGACCCAAGTAGCAACCCACATCGCGACTTCGTCCGAACCGTTCCTTGCTGCCGAGCGTCAGCACGAAGGTCAAGGCGGTGAGGTGGCCGACGCCGTGAACCTTCAGCAGCGCCTGCGTCTCTGGATACTCGGTCTGGCCGAGTTGCTGGATCTGCCGATCGTACTGCTTGATCTTCAGCGTCATGTCCGCGTTCTGCTGGAGCACCGGGCCGATCGCCTGTGCCAGTCCAGGCGGCATAACGGCGAGGCTGCGCTGAGCGAAGCACGTTGTGGCGGAGGCGGGCATACGATAGCCGCAGGACTTCGTCAGACCACGAACGGCGTTCACCGCAGCGGTACGCAGTCGCACCAGCAGAGCTCGCGCACGAACCAAAGTGAGAGCCTCTTGCTGCTGGACGGTGCGGTGGGCGATAGGCCGGAGGATGTTCGGATCAAGCCGAGCATAACGCGCCAGCTTCTCAGCATCGACCTGATCGCTCTCCGATCACTGTCGAGATCGCCCGCAACTCGCGGACGTTCGCTACGATGACTTCGTGCCCTAGTTCGTGCAGCTGTTCGCTGATCCAGATCGAGTGTGTCCCCGCCTCCATCGCGACCCGCGCTGGAGCCACGTCGGTGAACCACTTCTCGATCGCCTTCAAGGTCCTGAAGCGGCCACGGTCGACTACTTCTCCGTCCTGGTTGAGCGCGCCGTAATGGCTCCAGACATCGCCTAGATCGATCCCGATCGTGATCTCGACCTTGGCCTGTCTGCGTGGGACTTCGGCGATGAGGTGCTGCGATGGCTTGCGGAGGACCTGCTCCCTCGAAAATAACCACCTACGAAGCCTGTGGTTGCAGCGTGACACTGAGGCCAAGGCTCTCGAGTCTCTTCACCAGATGCCGCTTGAGCCTTTCCTCATGAAGGTGATCGAAGTAGCCACCGCCGAGTTCCTTATAGACACAGCCTTTGCTCTGAAGGTGATAGCCGATGACCAGCAAGCTATGAGCTACAGCGATGAGCGCTCGTTTACTCCCTCTTCGAGTCGCGAGTCGTTCGAATTGGGTGGAGAGGTAACAGTTCTTCGTTCTCACTGCTGCCCATGCGGACTGACATGCCATACGGCGCAACCACGGACTGCCATTTCGGCTCTTGCCGCTGAGCCGTTGCCTGCGCTTTCATGGTTGCCTGGACATAGGCCTGCCCAGCTTGCCAGATGTGCGGCAGAGGGGAAGGCTGTCATATCCGGTGCTATCTCAGCAACTAGCGTCCAGGCCGCGACCCGCTCAACGCCAGGTACCGTTATCCAGCGCTCCACCGCATCAGCCAGTTCCTGATGTTGCGCACCGAGGTGCTGGAGCCGGGTGTCAAGCGCTTGGATCTCGGCTTCGAGAAAGCGGTACTCCCGAAGTAGGCTATCCAGTAGGAACCGGTGATGATCGCGCGAATGCGGCCGTCCAGTGCCAGCTGGAGCTGCGGTATCTTGCTGCTCAGCTTACCTAAGGCGAGACCGGCCAGTTCCTCTGGACTGTCCTCGCCTCTGACGATCGCGTCCAGTATCGCTTGTCCGCTCTTGCCCATGGTGTGGGTCACGGTGCTGGCAAGTTTTATGTTGGCGCTCTCGAGCAGCTTCTGGATGTGACTGCTGATCCTGGACTGTTCCTGAGAAAGCGTAGTTCTGATTCGTGTCAGATCCTGGAGATCGCGGACCAACAACGGTGGAACATAGCTGCCACGCAACAGACCATGTCGGAGCAACTCCGCTATCCACTGGCAATCCATCATGTCGGTCTTGCGGCCAGGAACCGCCTTGATTTGTTGAGCGTTCGCAAGCACCATATGAAAGTGCTCTTCGGGCACGTTCCAGACAGGCTTCCAATACACGCCGGTCGACTCCATGGCGACATGCCGGACGCCAAAACTTCTGAGCCACTTGGCCAGCTCACGCAGGTCTCGCGTAGTACAGCCAAAGCGGCGCAGATGCTTCTGCGGTCTGTGCTTGCTCAAGCAGAATACAAACCGCTACCGACGACTTATGCACATCGATACCGCAAC
>CAZZZG010000149.1:0-8914 GCA_964658525.1 uncultured Edaphobacter sp. | reverse complement strand
GCGATGCCGATGACGACCTGAAGACCGATGTTGAAGCCGGGGAGACGGTCGGGCGAGATGGAGGAGAGATATTCCTCGGCGGTGGCGACGTTATAGGTGCTCATGCCGGGGGTGGCGAGGATGGCCTTGCGGACTTCGTCCTGATACTTGGGCTGGTCTTCGGTGCGGAGGTAGAACATGGTGGCCTTGCCCTCGGTGCCGGTGAGGGAGCCCATGGTGTCGATGGGGACGAACTTGCGGCCGCCTTTGCCGTGGGCGACGATTCCGGAGATGCGGAACTGGTGGTTGAGGATGCTGATGTGGTCGCCGACCTTTTTGCCGGCGGCGGCGTAGTCGTCGAGGATGACGTCGTCGGGACCCTGGAAGGGGGTACCGGAGAGGAACGTGAACGGCAGGAGCGCGTCGAAGCTCTTGAAATCGATGCCGTAGATGGTGTCGAGAGAGCTGTTGATCTGGACGTTGACGGGAGCGGAGACGACGACGTGGGGGATTTTGGCGAGGACGTCAGCGACTTTGATGGAGGCCCCTGCGGGGCTCATGCCGATGAGGTTGCTGGCGGTATTGGGGCGGACGAACATGTCCATGCCGATGCCGTTCTGGCGGGTCTTGAATCCGTTGAGCTTGCCCATCAGGATCGCGGTGATGGAGAGGATCATGATGACCTCGATGGCGATGGCGAGGCAGCTGATGAGCGAGCGGAGAGGACGATGGACCAGATTGCCGGCAACTAATTTATTCATTCTTGTACCAGTGTATGGGAATCGGTGGCGAAGGGAGCGATGCGGTGTTTGACTCGCCCGTTGGGCGATGCGGCTGCCGGGAGGTCATTTGGAGCGGTTACGGCGTGTGAGGCTGATCCGGCTTCGGTGGAGGGGGAAGGAGGATGCGGCCAGCGATGCTTCGGATCGACCTTGCACGGCGAAGCTCTATTCCCTCAGGGCCGATGAAGAGGGTTCCAAGTACCGGCATTACATAAGCGCCTACGACTGCGGCGAAGATGATGCCGAAAGCTGTGTAGAAGCAGATGTAGATGAGACTAGGAAGATCGCCCTCAGGGCCCGCGTGAGCATAGAGAACCATCACCAAAAGCCCCCATGGAGTCTGGCGGGTATCGCCGCAGAGAGAATCAAAGATCGTAAAGAGCAAAAGCCAAATAGCTGGAGAGAGGAGGAAGAGTCCGTTCCAACCGAGCATGTGGAATCCCGTTGAGGTCGAAGAGAAGGAAATTCCAGTGCTTTCGTCCTCCTCACTCAACAAACCCACTTCGTGGGCCCAGAGGTTTCCGATCAGGATCTGGGGCTTGTCCTTCCAGATGAAGTGGGGAACGACGTTCTCGAAAGAAATGATAATGGGGTAGGCGCCAAAGGTGCCGAATTGTGCTGTGCGATTGATGAGTGCGTCGTCGATCGAGAGCATCTGGAGACGGTCGAAGAAACCCTGAGGAGTGTTGAAGTAACCGAGAGCCCCCGCCTCGTATGCATCCTCCGAGGTCTGTAGGTATTGCTCGCGAACGTATCCCAAATTTGTAAGTAGACTGTACACAGTCGCGAAGCTGACTCCGTTTTCCTCTCGAAAACTCCTTCCATATTGAGCGTAGGGAACGAGATATCGAAATATGAAGATGGTGGCGAGGATCGCACCTACGATCTGGGGACGACTGAGCTTATATCGTTGGGAGGCTGCGGTGAGGATCCATGCGGCAAATGGAGCAAACATTCCCTCTTTGGAAAATCCAAAGAGGCCGGTCAAAAACATCAGGAAGCCAGCGAGGAAAGCTGGCAAGTTAATGCTCCGCCTGCCGCCGCTGCGACGGATGGTGTTGAGAGTTCCGAGCACCACCGCCATGGGAAAAAAGCGGTTGAGCTGGTTGAGGGCGCTTAGGACAGAGCCGCTTCCCGAGGGAAAAATGGCAAAGGCGACGTTGAGCAGGAGTCCAGCGATAAGACAACCGACGGTAGCTGTCTGCATCTTGGCGTCCGTGACCATCCTTCCCAGGATCGAGCGCGTGGGAGTAATCCTTCGTGACAGATAGACTGCTACGACCATCATGCACATGCCCACGACCAGGACGCTGATAGTGAGGTCGGGGGCCAAAAGGTTGCTGTCTGCGGGCTCGCCAAGATAGGCCTTCATGCAGATCCCGACGATGACGCCGAGCACTGAGTTGAAGAAGATGAAGGCACCTGAGGTGCGGGTGAACCCTCCAGCAACATTAAATCCGTGTGTGGCGACGAGGATGTACAACAAACACCCGAGCGCGAAGGAGGCGTGGGTGCCCTGGGAGATCTGGATGAGGCAGAGTGTCAACGCGAAGAAGAAGGCGGGGACGATCGGAATTTTTTCGGGAAAGGGGAGACGCACTCGTTTTCTTTCTCAACCAGGGACTGGAACGGCTTCCGAAAGCCTGCGGGCACTGGGGCGGAGCATTAGGTTGGACCGCCAAAAGTCACGGATTCGCTCGATCGACGCTTCTATTTGCGATGATAGCGAGCGGAAGCGCGGATCGTCAAAGAAATACCCCTTAGGTGGAAGGCGGGGGATAACCACAGAGTAACGGTTCTAACCGGCGTGGTTCCAATATGGTAGGTGGGAGGTTTATCACCCAAAAGTAGCTTTGACTTTGACAAATCCCGCGGTCTATTCTTCGATGAATTATGTTGGTGCGAGCTGGAAGGAGTTCGTGCCGATAACAGTTGGACGGAGCGAATGGAGCGATTCGGCGACGAGCTACGGCGGGAGCGCATGAGGCGCAAAGTCTCGATGGAGAGTATCTCCGAGGAGACTAAGGTCTCGGTGCGTCACCTGGAGGCGCTCGAAGCCGGCGAGTATGACTCTCTGCCGGGAGGGGTATTCCGCAAAGGCATCGTTCGCAGCTATCTGGCAGCGGTTAGATTAGAAGAGGCGCCCTGGATCGAACGATTCGAGGCGAGCCTGCGGGAGAGCGGCACTGAGAACGGGAATACGGACTGGACCGAGTTCGCAGAAAATGTTCGAAGGAATAGAAGCGGCGTCGAGCCGAAGCAAAACCTGCGATGGATGGGCGTTGGAACCATGGTAACAATGCTGGGAGTTCTGGGCTGGGCTGTGTGGAAGTTCGCCCTTCACGGGCGTTTGATCCCATAAATCAAGGCTCGTCGATGTCGCCGAGCCAGGAATCACTTCCTTCGCTTTAGCGGGCTTGGGGAATTCGCTCCTTCCAGAGCATGATGGGATTCTCAAAGTATCGCTTCGATAAGGTCGCGAGCAAAATTGCGACACCATTTGCTACGCAGAACCGGAGTAGTAGATCACCCGCATGGGTCAGGTAGCCGTCACCGAAGATGCGATCGTAGAAGATTTCGCAAAGCATATGAATAAGGTAGAGTCCGTAGCTTATTTCGCTGAAGAAAAGAAGAAATCCCAACCCTTTTTGAATCGGCTTCTTTCGATAGGCATAGAGCATTAAGATCAACAGTCCCCCGGTGAAGAACTCGAGCATCGAGTATCCGAGGCTTGCTCCCACTGCGTCCCCTTTGATCGTGCTGCCCATGTGCGAAAGGATCAGCAGGATCAAGCCAGGAATGCAGACGGCGGCTGCGCCGATGTTGACAAATGTTCTAAGCGATACCCGCTTGGATCTGCAGACGATGGCGATTGCGGCCCCGACCGCGAGATTGTCGCCGATCATGAATGTTTTGCTGAAGATGTCGGCCTTGGACATTCCAACCGTAATTCCTCGCAGGATAGGAGAAAACAGAATCATCGCCAGACAGAGAATGAGCAAACCTTTCTTGCGAAGTTGGCGGTACAACCACGGCCACACCGCATAGAACTGCTCTTCCACGGCCAACGACCACAAAACCGGGTAGATTGCAAAGGATCCATGGAGCAACAGCCTTGGCCAGTTGGCTAGAAACAGAGCGCACACCGCTATATAGCCTACAGACGTAGTCCGTGTTACGCCCAGGACGATCAGAACCAAGAAATACGCGGGGAGGATACGCAAAGCACGTCGAATATAGAAACGCGAATAGAAGTTTGGCTTCACGTCCGAGTCGATCAAATTTCCTGTAATCAGAAACCCGGAGAGAGTGAAAAATAGATTTACGCCGGTCCAGCCGAAGGCGGTGAGGTTGAACAGGTGCTCGGCAAACCAGCTGTGCCCTGGAAAGAAAGGCACGCTGTAGAAGAAGCCATGAAAAAAGATCACGGTAAGGATTGCGGTGCCACGGAGGAGGTCCACGCCGGGCATGTGCCGCGTAAGGACAGCATTCGCCTGATCTGGCCCAGAAACTGGATGTTCAGGTCGAACGAGAAACATCTCCATCAAATCCTCCGCGCCATATCCTTCCGTTTTGATAGTTGATTGATGATAACGAACTCACAAGTGGCAGTAATGCCTGGATTGGGTAAGTCGAGCGAAAAGGTGTGCTTGCGGTCGAGGGGATTTTTTCTGACGTCACTTGTCACGCTGCTGCTTAGTCGTTCGGAGGTTCCCTCCTACGCCGGTATGTGAGGGTCTTGAAGGCTCGACCCAGCCAAGGGCTGAGTCGCGGGACTATGGTGACGATGCTGGGAGTCCTGGGTTGGGCTGTGTGGAAGTTTGCGCTGCACGGCAGGTTGATTCCTTAGCAGTTCAGCCGACTGAACCTGGATCCTGTTTGATTCCATGAGGCTTATAGCTCAAGACAACTGTAAGTTTACCTGCACAACCATTTAGTGCTGGATTTGACACTTCAGGGGCCAGGTCGAACGGGTGGCTGTCGAACTTTGGCACAGGGATAAGTTCCTGCGTAAAATAGGGATGTTGTCTCAAGAGTCGGCTTGTGCAGTTCTAGATGTTTCCTGGAGGATATATTTTGTCAAAACGCGACCGTTTTCTGTTTACCAGTGAGTCAGTGACCGAGGGGCATCCGGATAAGATTGCGGATCAGATCTCCGATGCGATTCTGGACGCCTGCCTGGCGCAGGATCCCTATAGCCGCGTGGCGTGCGAGACGCTGACCTGCACGGGTCTGGTGGTGATCGCAGGCGAGATCACGACGAAGGCTTATGTGGATTTTCAGAGCCTGGTGCGCGGGACGGTTGCCGCGATTGGGTATGACAATGCGCTCTATGGGTTCGACTCGAATACCTGCGCGGTGATCTCGACGATCAATAAGCAGTCAGGCGATATCGCCATGGGCGTGGATACGGGCGGAGCCGGCGACCAGGGCATGATGTTCGGCTATGCGACGAACGAGACGCCGGAGCTGATGCCGACGCCGATTTCGCTGGCGCACAAGCTGGCTTTCCGGCTGAGCGAGGTTCGCAAGAATGGCCTGATGGCGTATCTGCGGCCGGATGGCAAGAGCCAGGTGACAGTGGAGTACGACTCCAACCACAAGCCGAAGCGGGTGGATGCGGTTGTTATTTCGACCCAGCATGCTGAGAACGTTGGGAACGAAGAGCTGCGCGCTGATATTTTGAAGAACGTGATTCAGGCTGTGATTCCGGCGGCCCTGCTGGATGAGGATACGAAGTACCACATCAATCCGACGGGCCGGTTTGTGGTCGGCGGACCGATGGGCGATACGGGTTTGACGGGCCGAAAGATCATCGTTGACACGTATGGCGGTATGGGACGGCATGGCGGCGGAGCATTCAGCGGTAAGGACGCGACAAAGGTGGACCGTTCGGCAGCGTACATGGCGCGGTATGTGGCGAAGAACATCGTTGCGGCTGGGCTGGCGGATCGTTGCGAGGTGCAGTTGGCCTACGCGATTGGCGTGGCTGAGCCGGTGAGTGTGCTGGTGGATACGTTTGGCACGGGCAAGGTTGATGAGTCCAAGCTCGAGGATCTGGTGCGGAAGAACTTTTCGCTGACACCGAAGGGCATCATTGAGGGTCTCGACCTGCGCAAGCCAATCTTCAAGGCGACCGCTGCTTACGGGCACTTCGGCCGCAAGGGAGATAGCTTTACGTGGGAGAAGACCGACAAGGCTGCTGCGCTGAAGGAAGGCGCTGCTGAGTTTTCCGTGGCAAAGTAAGAGTTTCAAACTGAACGAAGTACAAAGCGTTGTGGCCGATCCAGCAAAGGGGTCGCCACAACGCTTTTGATTTGCTCTGTGGTATGCGTGAGACACTAGGAGCGCTTGCGACATAGACTGCCTGCCCGGGTAACGAAGGATGATCGCTGAGTTCCACTCCACGCGCTATCGTCGATGGCTTGGCGTTTACCTGCTTTTCGTTGCGATAGTTTCGACGGTGTATGGATTTTTGAATGCGCGACGTGGAAGTGGATGGGCGGTCGGCGAATGGGTCACCAACTACAATGCAGGCTTCATTCGACGGGGTCTAGTGGGCGAGGTAGTTCTCCTGCTGGGGTGGGTGTCCGGGGTCAGGCTGGCGTGGATCGTACTTGCGATTCAGGTGATGGTTTATCTGATCTTTCTGTCGTGTGTGTACCGGCTGACCAGGGAGCTTCGCTGGGGATGGATGGTCGCCGCGTTGCTACTCTCGCCCGCTACGCTGGGATTCATTGTGCTCGACCCTCCCAATGGATTCAAGAAAGAGATTCTGCTGTTCGCTGCGTTGGCGCTGCTGATCTGTGCTTTGCTCTATGCGCGGTTGCCGGACTGGCAGATGGTGGTCCTGATGTCTGTGGGCAGCGTCGTGATTGTCCTTTCGCATGAGCCGTTGCTGTTCTATCTGCCGTATTTTTTCGCTGCTGTTGCGATCAAGACCGAAAGCATAGTGCGAGCGGTAAAGTTGGTGGCGATGCCAGCGATCTGCTGCTGTATTGCAATGGTGGCGGTTTTGCTGCACCCAGGAGACCGGAGGATGGCGGAGCAGATCTGTTCTTCGGTCGGGGGAAAGCTAGGAACCTTTGGCGCCTACGATGAAGGCCTCTGTGGTGGGTCGATTCTCTGGCTGCAGCAGTCTTTGGCACAGGCGCATGCCTATGTGATGGCAGCGGCGTGGAAGCACCACTCCTTTCTTGTGTATGGTTTGTTGGCGGTACCTACTCTAGCTCCGGCCATTGCAGCGCTGGTGATGCTTTACCGAAGAGAGGGAGCGAGGCGTGAGGTGAGGACGATCGCTGCATGCTCGCTGATAGCCATCGCTGGATCTTTGTCGATTTTCTACAGTGGACGTGATTGGGGCCGGTGGATTCACATCCACGCGGTGTGCCTAATGCTGTTATTGCTGATGGTGAGTCGAGGGAAAGCGGCGGTGGAGCACTCGCCTGTCCGGCTGAAGGGCGCGAGGCGCTTGGCGGCTGCTGCTGCACTTGCAATCTATGCAACCTGCTGGACGCTGCCAGCGGTAGATATTTATCCGGCGCGCTCCGGATATTACGGACTCTATCGGTATGTGCGCGGATATGGGGATACACATGGAGTTCAAAGAACCGGTGAGCCCGGGCCGCCCTAATACTTGGGGGCTTCTGAAAGTAGATGAGGTAGACTGCTGGCTATCGCTTAATTGCATCCCATTTAAATACCAACCCCTGTAGAGAAGAGGGTTTTTCGATGCTTGTTAAGTCTGAATACGATATTCAATTTCATCTTTCTATGCCTACGCCCATGGTGGCGATGCTGCACCTGCATCCGTCGCTGGAGCCCCAGGTACGGGCCGGCAACGAACTGCAGGTAGAGCATATCGACCTCGAGACGAAGACCAACATTCCGGTCTCGGAGTATCACGATGTGTTTGGGAATCGGTGCACGCGGTTCATGGCGCCGGCTGGGGCGATTCGTTTGAGTGGGACCAACGTTGTAGAGATGGAGGGGCTGGCGGACCCGATCAACGCCTATGCGAAGCAGGTTCCGGTGGAGGAGTTGCCGTCGGAGGTGCTGCAGTATCTGTTGGCGAGCCGGTACTGCGAGGTGGACAAGTTTGGACCGATCTCTCAGGATCTGTTTGGATGGATGACGCCGGGATGGACGAAGGCCTCGGCGATTCGCGACTGGGTTCACGAGAAGGTGATGTTCAACTACCAGACGGCCAGGCCGACCAAGACCGCGATGGATGTTTATTCGGAGCGTATCGGCGTATGCAGGGATTATCAGCATCTGGCGATTACGCTGTCGCGCTGCCAGAATATCCCGGCGCGCTATGTGACAGGGTATCTAGGGGATATTCGCTGGCCGTATAGTGGGCCGGGGGATTTCAGCGCCTGGTACGAGGTGTTTTTGGACGGGCGATGGATGACGATGGACGCGCGGCATAATGAGCCGCGGATCGGGCGGGTCTTGATGGCAGTGGGCCGAGATGCCGCGGATGTTGCCATTACAACTTCGTTCGGGAATACGATTTTGACGAACTTCTACGTGGACAGCTATGAGGTGCGCGAGGATGGGTCGACGGTGCCTAGTCTACCCGGCACGATCGCGCAGGAGCCGATTGTGACGTCGGCGAATCGCGGCTCTGAAGGAGCGGTTCAGGGCTTGGCCGAGTAGAAGGTGTAAGTTGCGGAGTAGTCGACTCGGGTGGTTGCGGACAGATGTTGAGCGTCGCAGCCTGTCGTGGGTGCGATGCCTCCGTGGGTGTCGGAGCGGCGGATGAAGTCCACGCGCTTCATGAGACCAGGGCCGGTAGTGCTGGTCGCTTTTAGGAGAAGCCAGGGAATCGCTCCGGAATCGGGCGATGCATTCTTTTGGAGGAGTTCGCCTTTGACGCTGCTGCCGTCGCGCGACCTCCAAGTGGGGCCAGCGCCATGAGAGCCCACGATCGCGTCGGAGTTGTCATAGAGGTTGGCATCGGGAGCTTGGAAGACCCACTGCGGACCGGAGCTGGTTTGTTCGCAAGCGTAGATCTGTACGCCTTTGCCGGCGACGGTGAGAATGGGATGCGCTGAGGGTGGGGCTTCGGTGGGATCTTGTGCGTGCGTGGCGAAAGGTGTGGCGAGGATGCAGAGGATGGCGAGGACTCGAGCGGCGGAAGGGTGCGG
>CAZZZG010000148.1:0-9017 GCA_964658525.1 uncultured Edaphobacter sp. | reverse complement strand
CCTGTCATCCCGAGCGAAGTCGAGGGACCTGCGGTTGCAAAAGCATCCTTGAGTGAGCGTTCAAGGGTGCAGGAAATGAAGTTTGAAGGGTACGAGCTTTAGCCCGTACACAAGCACCACCCCAATGCGGCTTTAGCCGCCGAGGAAAGCAGGGAATGAGTTTTGAAGGGTACGGGCTTTAGCCCGTACATCAAGCAACAACCCAACGCGGCTTTAGCCGCTGAGGGAAACAGGGAACTGAACCGTGAGCACCGGCGACCTCAACTTTCCAACCCCCAAACCGGCTGAAACAAAGATGCGCCCCGCAGAGTATCTCTACAGCGTGCGCCGCCGCATCGCCACGGGCCTCGCCGTCGTGCTTACGGTGCTCCTCGGATACCACGTCATGTTCGGCCGCAACGGCATCAGCATTTACGAGCAGAAGCGTGTCGAAGACCGCGACCTCCATCAGCGCATCGACAGCCTGCAGCAGGAGAACGACCGCCTCAAGTCCCACGTCGACCGCCTGCAGAGCGACCCCGACGCCATCGAACACGAAGCCCGCGAGCGTCTCCACTACGCCCGCCCCGGCGAAGTCATCTACACCCTGAACGACAAGCCCTAGGCCTGTGACATCCACCCAACGGTTGTCATCCTGAGCGAAGTCGAAGGACCTGCGGTTTCCTGCTCTCACCACGTTGCCGACGACCTCTAAATTCTCGTTCCCCTGACGACCTCTAAACGCCCGTCAGAATGGCGGAGACAATGAGTCGTCAAGGCACAAACCGGGTGCCCCGCGTCCCGCTTCTGGGACGTGGGTTTATCTCCCCCAAAAACCCACGGCAGAGAATCGGCGCAGACCCCCCAAAGCACGCTATCCTTAACAACGACATGCTCTCCGCCATCCGATTTCTATGGAACGCGACCCGCGGTCATCGCCTGCAGCCGTGGCGCAGCGAATATCTCAAGTGGCGCATCGAAACCTATTCCGGCATGAAGGCCGAAGAGATCACACCCCGCGATATGGCGCGTTTCGTCTGGCGCGAAAAATGGCAGCTCATGCATTTTCTGAAGTGGACCGGCGATCTCGAAAAATATGCCGCCGCTGGCAGAGATTCGTAGCATCATGTCATCCCAAGCGAAGTGGAACGATCTGCGGTCGCCACAAACTGGCGAGGACGATTCAGCAACCATGCACACCAGGCGTAACTTTCTCCGCATGACCTCTGGACAGCTTTCGCAGGCTTCGCAATCTCCGTCCCTATCTATACGGTAGGAATTTACAAAGCATACAGCAGCGGGTTTTATTTCCTGGTGACAGAGAAATCGATGTTCGGTCCGTACTACATCACCAGAGAGGCCGGCTCGCTTGCCATTGCGGCGGTCGTTATGCTCATCGTCAAGAGTGGACGGTTCCGAATGCCGCAACGTTTGCTCGCCGCTGTAGGCAGAACTGCACTCAGCAACTATCTCCTCACCAGCGTCCTTTGTCAGACCATCTTCATCTGGGGGCCATGGAAGCTCTTCGGCAAGCTGGAGTACTACCAGCTTATGTACGTCGTCGCCGGAGTCTGGGTTGTCAACCTGATCCTCAGCACCATGTGGCTGCGAAGCTTTGCCTATGGGCCTGTCGAGTGGCTCTGGCGTTCGTTGACCTATGCGAAACTGCAGCCGTTTCGTCTGAAGGCGCAACCTACGATTTGAGCTGCAGTCCACTTCAGTTGCGCCGATTCCGGTACTTAGGTTTTACCTTACTCTTCACTTACAAATTATTTAGCTGCTGCCAAGTAGCATTAAGTTGTGTAGGAGAGGAGCGATCTCAATGCCCAATGTGCATGGTATTGAATTTAACGCCAATCAGTCTGACCTCGTGAAAGATGTTATCCGGGAGTTACTCAAGGACGGTAGCTGCGCCGTCTATGCTGTGCCGCACATAAAGCCGAATGGCGAGCTTCGGATGGCTTCGACGCCACCGTATCCATCGCCCCGGAAACAGCGCGGTGTCTTTCTGCGGATACGGCCTGGAGTGAACGAGGCGACGCTTGTGCGTCCTATGAATGCCAAGGCTGGAGATCCGTTGACGAAGATCACCAAGTTTACTCAGGCAGAGATTCTGGATACAGTCAGGATCTGGCGCAAGCAGACTAAGTCTAACCCTCCACCGCCTGAGAAGATGAGCATCCAGCGTCACGAGCCCCAAGTAGCTGCCATGGCTCAGGCTCGATAACTTCTAAGTAGATTCGATCAGTGTTATCCAGCTGACTTAGCGTGTTACATGGCGCTGAGATCCGCATAAAGTACGGCAGAACAAACGTGGAGTAGGGTGGAGTCCTCCGCCAGCTTCGCGATCCACTGTTCGCCGCATGCCCAGGTCCCGGATCAGGGACCTGGGTTACCGCAATCCATCGACTCTAACTCCGGGCGCGTGCTTATGGATCGAGTGCCGAACATGGTAGCCTCACTCTGCTGAATGTTTTGAGTGCGGAGCGCGCGACCTATGGCGGCAGAGATTCTGATTCCGGCGATATTGAAGATTGGTGCGGGAACCCTTTCCGAGGTAACGCCCATTCTTGCCCGGCTCAACTGCAGCCGTCCCCTGATCGTGACCGATGCTTTCATCGCGAAGTGCGGCCTCGCGGATAAACTGCACGCTCAGCTCCTTGCCGCCGGATTTCCATGCGAGATCTTTTCCGGCACCGTTCCCGACCCAACCACGGATGCGATAAACCAAGGCTTGCGCGCCTATCTCGCAGGTAGCCACGACAGCCTGGTCAGCATTGGAGGCGGAAGCTCCATCGACACCGCCAAAGCCGTCGGCATGCTCGCCGACAATGGCGGTCAGGTCAGCGACTATAAAGTTCCGCACCTCATTCCAAAGGCGGGACCGCCGCACATCGCCATTCCCACCACCGCCGGAACAGGCTCGGAGGTGACCCGCTTTACCGTCATCTCCGATTCCGTGAACGAAGAAAAAATGTTGATCGCCGGCGGTTCGCTGCTGCCCTCAGCTGCGATTGTCGACTACGAGCTGACCATGTCGATGCCGCCGCGATTGACCGCCGACACCGGCACAGACTCCCTGACCCACGCGATCGAGGCGTACGTGAGCCGCAAGGCCAATCTCTTTACTGACGCGCTCGCGCTCTCCGCGATGAAGACCATCTGGGCTGAGTTGCCCATCGCATTCCGCCAGCCCGAAAACCGCGCAGCCCGCGAAGGCATGATGTTTGCAGCCACGCTTGCGGGCATCGCATTTTCAAACGCGAGCGTCGCCCTGGTTCACGGCATGAGCCGCCCCATCGGACTCTTCTTCCATGTCCCGCACGGCCTCTCAAACGCTATGTTGTTACCCGCGGTCACACAGTTCTCAGCCAGCGCAGCGCCTGAGCGCTATGCGGATTGCGCCCGCACCATGGGCATCGCCTCGCAGCATGACGCAGCGCACGTCGCCGTAAGCAAGCTGCTGGAAGCCCTCTTTCGCCGGAACGAAGAACTGGAGGTGCCGTCTCCAAAAACCTTCGGCATTCCCGAGACGCGATACTTCGAGGTCATCCCCACGATGGCCGCACAGGCACTGGCCTCGGGCTCTCCGCAGAATAATCCGCGGATTCCATCCGCCGCCGAAATCGAGCAACTGTACCGCGACATCTGGAAGTGAAGCGCACAGGGAATGAGTTTTGAAGGGTACGGGCTTTAGCCCGTACGTGAAGCACCACCCCCGATGCGGCTTTAGCCGCTGAGGGACTGTGAATCTGTGGACTTCCTCAACCCGACCTACCACCAGCCATTCTTACTGCTTGGCAGTCCCCTCCGTATCTGCTTTGATACCTGAAGTGGGGTTTCCTTTTGCCGAGCTGCCTTAGTCTGCCGCGTTCTCTCCAGCACTTCTCGCGTCTGCTCCTGTTTCTTGCGGCCGCGGCCCCGGTCTGTGCCGCGCAGGAGCCGTTTCCCGGCGAACCGCCTCCTCAACAGCAACAACAGCAACAGCCATCCGAGCAGCCTTCGCCCGTCACATCTGCACTGCCGCCTGTCACCGACGATCAGATTGCGACGCCAACCATCCGCGTGAATACCAGCGTCGTGCTCGTACCCACCCTGGTTGAGAAGTCATCCGGCGCGGTGGTTTACGGCCTCCAGCCCAAAGACTTCACGCTGCTCGACAACGGCGTGCCGCAGAATGTTCACGTCGATGAGGACCTCGATTCGCAACCCGTCTCGCTCGTCATCTGCATGGAGCGGGGCCGTGACGCAGCTCTCGAGTTCGATAAATTCGCGCGGCTCGGCCCGCTGCTGGAACTCTTCACCGGCGAGGGCAAAGGCGAAGCAGCGCTCGTCGTCTTCGATTCCAGGCCGACCTACCTTGAAGCCTTCTCGAAAGACACCAGCTACATCGATCGCGACCTGCGCGAGCTTCCTCCGGGCGATGGAGGCGCAGCCATTCTCGACGCCGTCGGCTTCTCCGTGAACCTGCTCGAACAGCGGCCCGCCGACCATCGCCGCGTGCTCCTGCTCATCAGCGAGACCCGCGACCACGGCAGCCGCAACGTCACCATCCCGCAGCTGGTCGAGCGCATCGGCACCAGCAACACGCTGGTCTTCAGCCTCGCCTTTGCTCCTTCAAAGGCCGAGTTGATCGACTGGGGCAAAGGCAACACCAACGGCGGAACCGAGCTGAACATACTCGCTCCGCTCATGATGAGCATCAACGCCATGCGCCGCAATACCCCGAAGACTCTGGCCTCGATGAGCGGCGGCGAATACGAGCCCTTCACCCGCGACAAAGCCTTTGAGAACCATGTGTCGGAGGTCGCGAGTCACGCCCGCAATCGCTACATGCTCAGCTTCCGCCCCACCGATCTCACTCCCGGCCTGCACACCATCAAGGTCTCTCTCGCAGAGGATTACGGAGCCCGCATCGTCACGCGCGCAAGTTACTGGGCCGTGAATGATGCCGCAGTCGACGCTCCAGCGAAACCTCCCTCACCCTGACGTCGAGAAGCATGCGGTCAGTTTGATCTGGTTCTGAAAGTGACGAGCTTCAGCCCGTCTGTAAAACCGCAGAACAAATGCGGCTTTAGCCGCTGAGGGACGAACCCCGTGAAGCCCCGCATCGCCGGTCCGCGTCTAACCAAAGGTTACAAATAGAAATTGGAGATGGAATGACCGAACACGTAAAGTTAACAGCTGCCGACGGACATGAACTGGATGCCTACATCGCAAAGCCTGCGGGAAAACCCATCGCCGCGCTGATCGTCATCCAGGAAATCTTCGGCGTCAACGGACACATCCGCGACGTTGCCGATGGATATGCGAAAGATGGGTTCCTCGCCATCGCCCCCGCGCTCTTCGACCGCTACGAACGCGGCGTCGACCTGAGCTATGAAGGTGAGGACATGAAGAAAGCGATGACCTTCGTCCCTCAGCTCAACATAGAGTGGGCCGTTACGGACACTGCCGCCGCCATTGAATACGCACGCATCCGAACCGGCCTCAAGGTCGGCGTCATCGGCTATTGCCTGGGAGGCACCATCGCGTGGCTTGCCTCCACGCGTCTAAAGGTTGATGCAGCCGTCGGTTATTACGGCGGACACATCGTGAACTTTGTCGTCGAGGAACCGAAATCCCCAACCATGCTCCACTTCGGCAGCAAAGATACGCACATTCCCAGGGAAGTCGTAGACAAAGTCGCCACAGCTCATCCTGAAGTGGAGATTTACTGGTACGACGCCGGTCACGGCTTCAACTGCGACCGCCGCGCCTCCTTCGACGCACCGTCGTCAAAACTCGCACGCGAGCGCTCCCTCGATTTCCTCAAAAAGAATCTGTCCTGACAGCAGTCTAGTAATAGAGTGACTTTGTTTTGAAGAAACCCTGGGTGCCCCATCCTTTGCGCATCTTTTCGCGCAAAGGGTGGGACGCCGCTAGTCCTCAGCGTATGCTTCCCAGATCCTGACGACCCCTTTTATCCTCGTCATCCTGACCAACGGGAGGAAGGATCTCCCACAAATCCGTACCGCAGATTCTTCCTCCCTCCGGTCGTCAGAATGGCGGGTTAAGGCTCGTTATGACGGGTGGTGGCTCGTCACTTATGACGCAAATGTTTCTCACACTCCCTTCAGTCGACACCACCAGCCCGGATTCTTCTCCAAACCCTCCTCTGTCTCCAGGCGCAAAAAAATGTAACCCGGTAACAATCTGTCATTTGAGCGTCTTCCCGCCGCCCGACCGCATCTATTCGTAGGCAGGCAGCTTTCCGCCTGCTACCGTTTCATCAGATGCCCGAAAGGAATTCAAGGAAAGCATGGCGGCGAGCGCGGCGACAGAAGAACCTCGACTGATAGCTCAGGAAAAGTGGCGTCCCAAGACGAACCCCTGGCTCATCGCGGGCGTCGTCGCCATGGCTGCGTTCATGGAGGTGCTCGATACCTCCATCGCCAACGTTGCCCTTCCGCACATCGCAGGTAATCTCGGCGCCAGCCAGGACGAAAGCACCTGGGTGCTCACCGCTTACCTCGTCTCAAATGCAGTGGTATTGCCCATGGGTGGCTGGGCCGCCAGCGTCATCGGCCGCAAGAAGTTCTTCATGCTGTGCATCATCATCTTCACCATCAGTTCTTTCCTCTGCGGCATCGCCGGCTCGCTCCCTCTGCTTCTTCTGTTCCGGGTGCTGCAGGGCGCTGGTGGAGGAGGATTGCAGCCGATGGCCCAGGCCATCATGGCCGATTCCTTCGAGCCATCCAAGCGTGGGCTCGCCTTCTCCGTGTATGGATTGGTGACCGTCCTCGCGCCTTCCATCGGTCCCACGCTCGGCGGCTGGATCACCGACAACTACAGCTGGCACTGGATCTTCTACATCAACATCCCCGTCGGCCTCCTGGCGCTCTTCCTCACGCAACGGCTGGTCGAAGATCCGCCATGGAACAAGGCCGACCGCAAGAATCTCTTCCGCCTCGACTACATCGGTTTATCGCTGCTCGTCGTCTCCATGGGAGCCCTGCAGATCACGCTCGACAAGGGTGAGGAGAAGGATTGGTTCGGCTCGCACTTCATCGTCGTCTTCGCCGTAGTCTTCATCATCTCCTTCCTGGCGCTGATCCTGTGGGAGTGGCACGCCAAGAATCCGCTGATGGATTTGAAGCTCTTTAAACAAACCAATTTCGCCACCTGCTGCTTCCTCATGCTGCTCACCGGCGGGCTGCTCAACGCGACCACCGTCCTGCAGCCGCAGTTCCTGCAAGCGCAGTTGGGCTACACCGCCACGCTCGCCGGCTTGTCGCTCTCCGGAGGCGGCCTGGCTCTCATCTTCGTGATGCCTCTGGCCGGGCAGGCCGTGGGTCGCTTCCCGGCACGCAACATCATCGCCTTTGGATTCGCCTTCTTCGCAGTCTCCTACTACCTCACCGCAACCCGTCTCAACCTGGGACTCAGCTTTGGGGCCTCTTCGTGGCTGCGCGTGGCGCAGGTGTCGGCGATCCCGTTCGTCTTCATCTCCGTAACCACCGCTGCCTACTTCGGCATGCCGCGCGAGAAGAACAACCAGGTCTCGGGACTCATCAACTTCGTGCGCAACATCGGTGGCAGCATTCTCATCTCGATCACCAACGCCATCGTCACCGAACGCGGCCAGTTCCACCAAAATCAGCTCAACAAATACGTCGTCCCTGCAAGCGCCAACTACCAGCAGCAGGTGAAATCGCTGACCAGTATCTTCGACACCTCCGCCGGCTCCGGAAACGCCAGCGGCCTTGCCCACGGCCAGATTTACAACCAGTTGCTCCAGCAGGCGCAATCGCTGGCCTACGTCGACGTCTTCTACATCCTCTGCGGAGCGTCCATTCTCATGGTCCCGCTGGCCTTCCTGCTGCAAAAGAACAAACCCGGCGCCTCCGGCAGCAGCGAAATCGCCGTACACTGACGGGCTTTTTCCTGCTCGCTCTGCAATGTAAAACGCCTGTCCTCCACGCAGGAAGGACAGGCGCTTTATCCATCAGGTGACGTACTACAGTGCAGCCAGGTTACGAATTACAGTGCAGCGATACCGTTGAAGCCTGCATTTGCCGGCAGGCCCTGAATGTCGTTTCCGGGTGTAAGCGTTCCATCAGCATTGATTGCGAAAACACCGACCGTGCCCGCGCCATTGTTGAGGGTATAGAGAAACTTTCCGTCACCACTGACCGTGACATCGAGGTTGTTCGCGCCTTCCGGATTGGTGGCAAGCACCGTGTTTCCGATCGGTGTCAGCACGCCGTTCTTGCCGATCTTGAAGCCGGAGACTGTTCCCGAGGCTGCATTCGATACATAAGCATACTGGCCATCAGGAGTAACCGCGTTCCAGCAGTTGGCATTGCCAAACGTGGGAACCGCCTGGCTCACCGCAGCAATGCTGCCGTTCTGCG
Source organism: uncultured Edaphobacter sp. (assembly GCA_964658525.1). GTDB lineage: Bacteria > Acidobacteriota > Terriglobia > Terriglobales > Acidobacteriaceae > Edaphobacter. The sequence continues at coordinate 642 of CAZZZG010000148.1, read as the reverse complement.
CGACGGTGAAGGATGAGATCGTTGAAGCGTTCGCGGCGTTCGCCGGTCCGGTTGCGGAAACAATCAGCTTCGCGTCCGGCGCAAACCTCGCCGAGAAAACTCCGGGGACAGGGCTCGGGATGGTGTCGATCGGCCCCAGCGTGCCATCGGAAAAGACACGGAAGGTATCGATCGAATTGGTCAGCCGCTCTGTTACAGCGATGAACCCGCCATCTGGGCTGATTCCCAGCGACGAGCCGCCCGCCGAAGTTGCGCTCAGAAGCGCCGATGCATTTTTGATGGCCCGCAGATGTCCAACCGAATCGACATTGAAGCCGGTCACGGTCCCTGCGGCGCCTCCGTTCAACACATAGACGCGGCCTGCAAGCTCAGCCACCGCCAACGGCTCGCTGCCGCCCGTTGGCGCTTTGTCCACCAGGCTCAGCCCGCCCCTGGGTCCAACATGGAACGACGCAACCGTTCCGCTGCCGGCGTTGACGGCAAAAAGAAGAGAGTGATCTCCGCTTAATGTGAGTGAACCCTGCGACTGCAACGGATCTCCAGCGCCGCCGCTGCCTCTGCCTTCGGTCGAATAACGGTTGCTTTCGAAGAAGCTTCCATCGGATCCGCGCGTGTAAGCCACCACCTCATTCTTGTCGGCGG
>CAZZZG010000147.1:0-9161 GCA_964658525.1 uncultured Edaphobacter sp. | reverse complement strand
TCGACCACGATGAACGTGTACGGAAACGCCTTGATGACGGCCAAGCGTGAGGCCAACAGTAAGGTGGTAAAGATGGCATTGAGGAGCGCTTAGGCCCATGCAAAAAACGCCAACCACTCTCGATAATTCCCAAGGCGATATCTACGACCGCTGTTATTTGGGGTTATCTGGGGTTGACGTTTTCGCTAAGTGGTTGCGGGGGTAGGATTTGAACCTACGACCTTTGGGTTATGAGCCCAACGAGCTACCGGGCTGCTCCACCCCGCTCTTTGAATATATCGTTACTTTCGGCTAAGGTCAATCAACTCCGGAGCTGAGGGCATAAGCGCTTTTCTTGCTTATGCTGACTAGGGCGAGCGTAACTTTTTTCTGAAAACCGAGTCTGCATCGATAGAGTATTAGCGTGGCGGATGGAGTGCCGCGTCAGAGATGGAGCGGAGGGCCGTATGTACCGAAGGTGGAAGTGGATGTCTTTTTCGAAGTTGTCGGTGGCGACATTTTTGATGGCGTGTTTGGTGATGGCAGGCGGCGCGGGGTTTGCACAGTCCAAGCCAGCAACCCTGCCCGACGCCCAGATTGAAGCGAGTGTTTTGAAGGCTTTGGCGGGTGCCCCCGAGTTGGCCGATCAGGCGATCACCTCGACTACCGTGTATGGTGTGGTGACGCTGAGTGGCACCGTTCGTGATGAGCCGCTGCGTGACCTGGCGGACCACCTGGTTTCGAATACTGCTGGGGTTGTGAAGGTTGTTGATCAATTGGTTGTTGGCTCTGTGCCGCCTGTCACTAACAACGAGCCGTCGCAGCAGCAAGACGCATCGCAAGGGACGAATCCGAATCTTCAATCTGATGGTTCGATTGCTCCTGGTCAGAATCCACCCGCGCCAAATAGTCCCCCTGCCCCCAATAGTCCACCTGCGCCGAATACACCGCAGGGGGCCGTTGGTCAGTATCCGCCCCCGTACCAGGGGCAGCAGCAGGCTGGCCAGTATCCGCCAGCCTATGGGGCCCCTCAGCAAGGTGGACAATATCCGCCACCTTATCAGGGTCAGCAGCAGGGACAGTATCCGGCGTATGGTCAGCCTTATCCGTCGCAATATCCTCCGCCTCGGCCTTATGTGGCGCAGAAGGGTGGAGACGCGGTGGTTGTGCCGATTGGAACGAACCTTAGGGTTCGGATCAACCAGGGGATGAGTAGCAAGAGCACCACGGTTGGGACAACGTTCGATGGTGTGGTTCTGAGTGACGTGGTTGCTGGTGGCGCGATTGCGATACCTCGAGGTGCTTCTGTCCAGGGAACCGTGGTTGCGGTTCATACTGCGGGCGAGTTGAAGGGCAAGGGCGAGTTGAAGTTGCAACTCAATTCGGTTTCGCTCGGTGGCAGGGTTTATCCGATTGCTACTGATTTCTGGTGGCACCAGGGGGCCGATAAGACCGGGAGCACAGTCGCGAACACGGTTGGTTTGGGTGCGGTTGGCGCTTTGATCGGCGGTGTGGCTGGCGGCGGTGTTGGCGCTGCGGTTGGAGCTGGTGTTGGGGGCGTAGCCGGTCTGGGTGTGTCGGCTGCTTCCGGTCGTGGCGAGGCCTCGTTACCTCCTGAGGCAATACTGGTGTTCCATCTGACTCAACCTGCCGACATCACAACTGTGTCGCAGGCTGAGTTGAACCGGTTGGGCGCGGGCGTTCCGGTAGGAGCGGATCCGCAGTTCCGTCGCAGGTATCCTCCTCCTCCGCCTCCCGGCTACTACTACGGTCCGGGCTACTACCGGCCTTACTAAGTTGTCGTTGAGAGAGGGCTGTGGCTTGGCTCTCTCCCTTTTCAAGGTTCGATACGCCCGTAGAGCAGCTTCGGCTGGTCTATGGGCGTTTTTATTTGTGGTCATTTTGTGGTGCATTCGTGGTTTTATGTGTGGCTGTTGCGGTGCCTTGCGTGGCTGCTTGTCTTCTCTCTGCTGTCGAGGTGTGTTTCTACCCCTCCCCCTCCCCCCGGGGGGTATTTTGGACGTAAGTCCATTGTTTGGAGTGGCTTAGACAGGGGTAGTGGCTGTAAGATATTCCAACAAAAGGACTTACGTGCAAAATATTGATATTGAATGACTTGTTGTCGAAGAAGATCAAAGCGTTCCACTGACAGTGGCCTGTCACTTTTCTTCAACCGTTACTTCAAGTTTATCTGGTTTGGGGTAACTGATACGCAACGCGATTCTCCTTGTCTGGTCTGGATTTTCGGTGTTTGGGGGCTTGACAGGTTTTTTGGGGGAAGGTTCCGTAGAGGGGCGTACCTAAGAACAATTGCAAGGGCAAAGACGAAATACAGGGCCCTTCGGCTGCGTTGCTCCCAAAGTGCTGTGGGCAACTTCGCTCAGGATGACGAGCGTTTGGGCAGAAAGGGACGGCGCCGCTAAAACAACAGCAACAGCAGATCCTCTTCGGGGATGACAACCCAGAAAGGCAACAGCAACCAAAGATCCCCTTCGGGGATGAAGACCAGAAAGACAACAGCAAGGCGACAGCCGAAAGCAAAGATGGTGGGGAGGTCTCTTGCGCGGGTGCGTGGATGGAGGGCAAAGGGTAAGCAAAGGCAGATGCGGAAGAGTCGGTGCTAGGCTGCTGAAGGGTACAGGGAGTCGAGATGATTTTTGAAATCGAGAAGATAAAGACGCGCGAGACCTACAACCTCTTGATCGGGTTGGTTGCGCCTCGGCCGATTGCGTTGGTGACGAGTATGAACCGTGAAGGCAGGATGAATGCTGCGCCTTTCAGTTCTTACAACTACCTTTGCACCGATCCGCCGATTATCGGGATGGGAGTGACGAATCGGCCCGAGGGTGATCATGTGCCGAAGGATACGGCGCACAATATTCGACGGACAGGGGAGTTTGTGGTGAATGTGGTGACCGAGGATATCGCGCAGCAGATGAATATCTGCGCTACGGATTTTCCTGCGGAGTACGACGAGTTGGAGATGGCCGGGTTAACGACTGCGCCATCGCAGGTGGTGAAGGTGCCTCGCATAGCAGAGGCGCATGCTGCGCTCGAATGCAAAGAGTTTACGACGATGGAGATTGGCCGGTCGCGGATTGTGCTGGGGCGGGTGGTTTCGATTTATATCGAAGACAAGTTTGTCGATCCGGCGGGGCCTTATGTGCTGTCGGAGGAGTTGCATGCGATCGGCCGGATGAATGGTTTGGGGTCGTATGTGAAGACGCGAGATTCGTTTTTGAATATCCCGCGAATTCCTTACGAGGAGTGGAAGAAAGGGAAGCGGTAGGGTTATCTATACATCGGGCGCTGCGCCAACACTGCGATATACTCCCGCCCATCCGGAATTTTTGCAAACCTGAATTTCGCAAAATGGAGACGCTCGTGCCCGACTCAACACCGCAGCAACCAACCGACATTCATGCGAAGGCTCTCGCGATCAATCTGGAAGCTTCGTTTTATGGAACGTTTGCCGAGATTGGAGCGGGCCAGGAGGTGGCGCGCTGGTTTCTGAGTGTTGGCGCTGCCTCGGGAACGGTCGCGTCAGCTATCTCGGCATACGACAAGACGGTCAGTGATGACATCTACGGTGCCGGCACGCGTTATGTATCTAAGGAACGCCTGCTGGCAATGCTCGATCACGAGTATAAGATTCTGCTGGACCGGCTTGGCAAGGACCGCGGTGCACATACTCGATTTTTTGTTTTTGCGGATACTGTGGCGACGCGAAACTATCAGGGGACCAATGAGCAGCATGGCTGGCTTGGTTTCCGCTTCCAGGCCGAACCCGGTAGTGAACCGAATCAGATTGTTCTCCACATCAATCTTGGCGATTCCACTGCGCAGTTGCAGCAGCAGGCTATCGGCACGCTTGGCGTGAATCTGATCTATGCGTGCTATCATCAGCGGTCTTCGCGAGCGGACTTTCTGGCTGGGTTGTTCGATGACTTATCTGTTGACAGGCTGGAGATCGATGTTCTCGAACTGAGTGGCCCGGTTTTTGCTGGTTCAGACTCACGTCTGTGGTGCCTGAGCCTGCTTCGCGCCGGTATGGCGCGTGCTTTGGTCTTCGACTCCGAGGCCAAGCCGGTGGAGCCGGCTACGCCACTTCGCAAGCGTCCACTGATCGTGGAGCGTACCTTACATGGTCACGCCGGTCCGTCTGCTCCTGAAGTGATCCAGACGGCACGGCAGAAGTTTTTGGCGGAAGGGATTCCCTCCGACCGCGAACCTTTAGCTGTTCTCGAAATCAACGCAAGAAATCTTGAAGGCCCTGCGGCCTCTGATGATGCGGAGTTGCTGGCTCTGATCGATCAGCTTGTTCCTTTAGGCACGGTCGTGGTCACCAATCACCCGGCGGGCTACCAGGCCGTGAATTACCTTCGCCGCTATACCGCTGCGCCGATCCGAGTGGTTCTCTGGATCTCGATGTTTCTTCATCTGATGGAAGAGACGGTATTTCGTTCCTCGCCCGGCGTGATTTTGGAAGACTTCGGCCGACTGCTCTCCACCGACGTTACGATCTATGTTGCCCCGATGCGAAAGGAAGTGCTGGTCGCTGCGCTCGGCGGCTTTCCAGATGGTCTTTTGCGTGAGTCCACCGACAGCGATCTAATAACCCTGGATGATTTTCTACCTAAGCCGCCGCTGGATCATCTCTTCCGCTATCTTCGCGCCGCAGGTCACATTGTTCCTCTGGAGAATGAGCCGGCAAAAGCTTGAGCGAGATTTGTGATCGGTCTCTTATGGTGAATCGGTGAGTTATGTTGTTTTGAAGTGCGGGGGGGAGTCGAGGTACTTGATCAGAACTACTTCGTTGCCGATTTCGTTGTAGATCAATTCGTCCACCGTTCCGGCAGCGACGAGAAGACCATATCCACCGGGACGCATTCCTTCCTGCTCGCGCTGCAAGATGTGGTTCGTAGGATCATCAGTCGGATTGGCGATGGCTGCGTGGCTCAGCGAATCGCGACGGAAGCCCGCTCCGGGGTCACGCAGATAAAACACGATCGATCTTGCTGTGCGAATGCTGGTGACTTCAACGACCTGTTCGGGATTGAAAGCTGCTCCGTGCTCCATTGCGTTCATCAGGATCTCCCGCAATGCCAGCATCATGTCCATCTGTATGTCGTCTGGCAACTGAGCGTTGAGTTCTTTCGCAAAGCTCATGAGGCGCTCAGCGTTGACAACGCGACAATTTACACGGACTGACACCCAGCCGGGGCGAGCGGATTGAACATGGATGTCGTCGCGCCATTGGCTGTCGGAGGCGGCCCGGCGCGCAAGGTTCGCGATGTTGTATGGGTCAAACGGCGGGGTGAAGCAGGCGAACACACGGGCACGCAGAGCAGCGATGACATCATCGGGAGTGCCGTGACTGGCCAGAACGATGCACTTTACGCCGGGCCTGATGGCACGCATCTCTACGAGCAAGGCGAGGTCTTCGTCGAGAGCGCTGTCGGGGCTGGTAATGACGACCCCGAAGGATCGCTTGCGTAGTCGATGCAGGGTGTCGACGTGCCCGACTGAATGCTCCAAAGGCAAACCGGCAGCGATGAGTGCACTGCTGACTTCCTGGCTGACTTTGGCGTGACTTCCAATGACGAGGACCCGGCTCATAAGGCACTCCGAGGCAGCGGACTAGATAATCCTGAGGGTATTATCGCTCAAAGTTAAGAGAGGTATTCCTTGAGCCAGGGGTCGTTGGAGTGGACGAGTTCTTCGGTGGTGCCGTCGAAGACTACTTTGCCTTCGTTGAGGACGAGGAATTTCGTGCTGTCGTCGATGCCGTTGTTGGGGATCTGTTCGACTTTTTCGGTTTGCTTGTTGAAGCGGCTGCGGGCGAGGAGGTATGCGTCCTGAATGCGATGGGTGATGACGAGCGAGGTGGTTTGGGTGACGTCGCGCTGTTTGATGACGAGGTCGATGATGGTGGTGGAGGTGATGGGATCGAGGCCGCCGGTGGGGGAGTCGTAGAGGATGAGGTCGGGATTGGTGATGATGGCGCGGGCGATGGAGACGCGGCGACGCATTCCGCCGGAGAGTTCGGAGGGGAACTTCTGGATTGTGTTTTCGAGCGCTACGAATTGGAGCGCTTCGACGACGCGGCCGTGGATCTCCTCTTCGGGGACGTGATCTTCGTGGAGGCGGTAGGAGACGTTGTCGCCGACGGAGAGGGAGTCGAAGAGAGCTGACTCTTGGAAGACCATGCCGATGCGGCTGCGGAGCTTGAAGAGATCGATCTCGCGCATGGTGGAGACGTCGTGGCCGAAGACTTGGATGGAGCCGGTGTCGGGCTTGAGGAGGCCGTTGACGAGCTTCATGAGGACGGATTTGCCGCCGCCGGCGGGACCAAGGATGATGCGGGTTTCGCCGCGTCCGACGGTGAAGGAGACATTCTGAAGGACGGGTTTGACGTCGAAGGTGATGGAGACGTCGTCGACGACGACGATGGGCTCCTGTGAGTCTGGTTCCTGCTGGAGCGTCGCGGAGCCGGATTGGGCGAGGTCTGCCATCATGGTTTGGGTTCTTACCTTTTACCTGCCGAAGACGCCGATCATGGCGCGAGTGACGAGGAGATCGACGATGATGATGAAGACCGAAGAGACGACGACGGCCTGGGTGGTGGCTTTACCGACGCCCTGAGTGCCGCCTTTTGTGTTCATGCCGAAGTAACAGCCAACGGTGGCGATGATGAATCCGGAGAAGAGCGGCTTGGTGAGGCCCTGGACGATATCTCCATATTGGAGGGCTCGGTAGGAGTTGTGAAAGTAGGAGGAGCCGTTGAGTCCGAGGAGGGCCACGCTGACCAGAGCGCCGCCGGCGATACCGCAGGCGTCGGACATAATGGTGAGGAAGAAGAGCATGAAGATGGTGGCGTAAAGGCGCGGTGTGACGAGTTTGCGGACGGGGTCGGTGCCGAGGGCTCGCATGGCGTCAATCTGCTCGGTGACTTTCATGGAGCCGATCTCGGAGGCCATGCCGGAGGCGTTGCGGCCGGAGACCATGAGGCCGGTGAGGACGGGACCCAGCTCCTTGACCATGGAGAGGGCAACCAGGTTACCTGTGAGGCTGACGGAGCCGAACGCCTCGAGTGAGGTAGCAGACTGAAGGGCCAGGACGCAGCCGGTGAAAAATCCGGTCAGGACCACGATCGGCATGGAGCCGACACCGATGTAGTCCATCTGGGTGTAGATATCTGCCATGTAACGAGGGCGGGTGAAGAGGTTAACGACGGCGCGCCAGGCCAGAATCGAGTAGTCCTGGATCGAGGCAAGTGTCTGCTTAGCGAAGATCTCTGGGGAAACAAAGGGCATGTTATGTGGCTCAGCTTATCAGATGCAGATGCCGCGACGAAGATTGCAGGTTCTTTAGGGGTTTAGGAGTCGATCGAAGGTGCATCGGGGGTGTGGGGATGAGAAGATAGAAGAGTGAAAGCTGAGATGACGGCGGCGGTGTTGTACGGCAAGGAAGATCTGCGGCTGGAACGCTTGGCAGTGCCGCAGGCCGAGGCCGGAGAACTGGTAGTGCGTGTTGGTGCCGCGCTTACCTGTGGGACGGATTTGAAGGTCTATCGGCGAGGCTACCACGCCATGATGCTGAAGCCGCCGATTCCGTTTGGGCATGAGTTGGCAGGGGTGGTGGAGGAGGTTGGTGCCGGAGTGACGGCGTTTAAGGTCGGAGACCGGGTGGTCGCGCTGAACTCGGCGCCGTGCGATGCGTGTTTTTTCTGCAGGCATGGACAGCAGAACCTGTGCGAGGACCTGCTGTTCAACAATGGGGCTTACGCGGAGTTTATTCGGATACCGGCGCGGATCGTCGAGAAGAATACGTTGTTGGTGCCGGATGGAATTCCGCTGGAGTATGCGGCGCTGACCGAACCGCTGGCTTGTGTGGTGCGGGGGTTGGAGGAGAGTGGGGCTCGGGCTGGGGACACCATGGTGGTGATTGGCGCCGGACCGATCGGGTTGATGTTTATGCACGCGGCGGAGATTGCCGGCCTGGATGTGATTGCGGTTGTGAAACGCGAGAACCAGGTGGGCGCGGCAAAGCTGTTTGGGGCGAGCGAGGTGGTTCTGGTGGATGCGGTGAGAGATGTTGTTGCGGCTACGCGTGCCTTGACGAATGAGGGACGGGGAGCTGATGTCGTGATTGAAGCCGTGGCGATCCCGGCGACGTGGGAGTGGGCTGTGGATATGGTCCGGAAGGGCGGCCTGGTGAACTTCTTTGGTGGGCCGCCGAGCGGGACGAAAGTGAAGCTCGATACCAACCGGCTGCACTATGGGGATATTACGTTGAAGGCGAGTTTTCACCATACGCCGGCGACTTGCAGGACGGCGTTTGAGTTGGTGACGAGTGGACGGTTCAAATGTGCGGAGTACATTACAGGACGCGCGGGACTTGATGAGGTGCCGGCAATCTTTGCAGGCATGATGCACAGAAATAATGGGTGGGCGAGGGATATCAAGACCGCGGTGTTTCCGGAAGGTGGACCGCGATGAGCGAGATTGCGACGCAACATGCGCTGGTCGGTGCTCCGCCGGAGTATTTGACACCGTTGGAGAGGCCGACACTTGCAGAGGCGCAGGCCTGGTGTAGAGAGCTTGCGACGACGCACTATGAAAACTTTCATGTAGCGACGTTTTTCCTTCCGGCTAAGGTAAGGCCCCACTTCGAGAGTATCTACGCCTATTGCCGGGTGGCGGATGATCTGGGGGATGAAGTGGAGGATCGCGGAGTGGCGACGCGGTTGCTGAATACCTGGGGAGCGATGTTGGAGGAGTGTTACGACGCGCCGGAGCGATCGATGCATCCAGTGTTTGTCGCTCTGCATGAGACGATTCGGGAGTGTGATCCGCCGCGACAGCTCTTCCTGGATCTTCTGCATGCGTTTCGGATGGACCAGTACAAGACGGAGTATGAGAGCTGGGAGGAGTTGCTCGAGTATTCGCACTACTCGGCCAATCCGGTGGGAAGGCTTGTGCTTTGGGTGTGCGGGTATACGGATGAAGCACGGGCGTTGATGTCGGACAAGGTTTGTACGGCGCTGCAACTGGCGAATGGGCTTGTGCTGATCGGCGTTCAGACGCCCAGCGGTAAGCCGACCGAGACGCTGTACAGCTCGTCGATGGCGTGCCCCGACTGCGGTATCAACGTGCCGAAGCTGGAGCCACGCAGCTTCA
>CAZZZG010000146.1:484-9332 GCA_964658525.1 uncultured Edaphobacter sp. | reverse complement strand
CTCGAAGCCATCCACTTCCCACCCTACGACGCACCACCCAGCAACTCAACGGAGCCGCAATCCTGATGTCCTCACCGAACAAGACGACCTACGAAGCCGCAACGCCAGCCATCGCGACCGAACCGCGCGACCTACGCGGCGTTGCGCTCGCTATCGCCGCAGCCGTCGTCATCCTCGACCGCATCACCAAACGCATCGTCGTCCAGCAACTCCCCAACGGCCAGGCCCACACCGTCATCCCTGGCATCTTCCGCATCACTGACGTCCACAACACCGGCGCCGCCTTCAGCATGTTCGCCGAATCCGCCTCGCCCACCACAGTCCGCAACATCCTCATCGCCTTCTCCGTTATCGCCGCCATCGTCCTCATCGGAATGCTCTGGCGGGCGGGTCGTGTCCTCACTCTCAGCACCGTAGCCCTAGCACTCATCCTCGGCGGAGCAGTCGGCAACCTCTACGACCGCGTCCGCTACAGCTACGTCGTCGACTTCCTCGAAGTCCACATCGGCACCTACCACTGGCCCGACTTCAACGTAGCCGACAGCTGCATCGTCATCGGCGCATGCCTCCTCCTCATCGAAATCTTCCGCCCGCAACCAACGGACGCCTAAGCCACCACCGCTATACCTACTCCCTATGAATGACCAGATCACAATCCGCGGCGCAAGAACCCACAACCTCAAGGGCATCGACGTCGACATTCCACACAACGCCCTCACCGTTGTCTCCGGCGTCAGCGGCTCCGGCAAATCCTCCCTCGCCTTCGACACCGTCTACGCCGAAGGCCAGCGCCGTTACGTCGAATCCCTCTCCGCCTACGCGCGCCAGTTCCTCGAGCGCATCGAAAAGCCCGACGTCGACCACATGGACGGCCTAGCCCCCGCCATTGCCCTCAAGCAAAAAAACCAAACCCGCAACCCCCGCTCCACCGTAGCCACCGCAACTGAAATCTACGACTACCTCCGTCTCCTCTACGCCCGCTGCGGCACCGTCACCTGCCTCCACTGCGGCGGCATCGTAAAGCACGACACCGTAGACGAAATCATCACCACCCTCTTCGCTCTACCCGAAGGCACACGCACCCACGTCCTCTTCCCCATCATCCGCACCGAAGTAAAACTCGAGCCGATGCAGATCGCCACGCCCGACGTCGAGATCGAAGCCCCCAAGCCAAAAAAGACCGCCGCAAAGAAATCCGCGAAGTCCACAAAACCCGCAGCCATCGAGACCCTCACTCTCACCGACGCACTCAAGGACCGCCTCACCGAACTGCGCCGCCGCGGCTACAACCGCCTCTATCAATCCGGAAAAATCGTAGAATTCTCCACCCCCGAATCCCTCCTCGAGTTGGACTTCACCCAACCCATCTTCGTCCTCATCGACCGCCTCGCCATCACTCCCGAAAGCCGCGCCCGCATCGTGGACGCCATCGAAACCGGCTACCGCGAATCCGGCGAAGTTCAATTCCACACCGTTCCGCGCGAAGAAACCGAACCCGCAACGAAGTATCGATTCTCCGCAGCGTTCGAGTGCACCACCTGCCATCGCGCCTATCGCGAACCCGAACCACGCCTCTTCTCCTTCAACAACCCCTACGGCGCCTGCCCACGCTGCCAGGGCTTCGGCAACACCATCGACTTCGACCCCAATCTCATCATCCCCGACAAGTCGAAGACCCTCGACGAAGGCGCCATCGCCCCCTGGACCACCACCAAATACCGACCGCACCACGGCGAGATGAAGCGCGCCGCCAAAGCCGCCGGCATCCCCACCGACATCCCCTGGTACGACCTCACCCCCGCCCAGCAAGCCTTCATCGAAGACGGCAACGCCACCTTCCCCGGCATCCGCGGCTTCTTCGCCGCCCTCGAGCGCAAGAAATACAAACTCCACGTTCGCGTCTTCCTCTCGAAATACCGCGGCTACGCCCTCTGCCCCGACTGCCGCGGCCAGCGCCTCCGCGCCGAAGCCCGCGCCGTTCTCATCAACAACCAAAACATCTGCGAAACCAGTGCCCTCACCATCACCGCAGCGCAAAGCTTCTTCGACAATTTGCAACTCTCACCGGCACAATTAGAAGTAGCCGGTAAAATCCTCGAAGAAGTCCGCCAACGCGTCCACTTTCTCCACCAGGTCGGCCTCGACTACCTCACCCTCGACCGCCTCAGCTCCACCCTCTCCGGCGGCGAAGCCCAGCGCATTCAACTAGCAACCTCTCTAGGCTCACGTCTTGTCGGAGCCCTCTACGTCCTAGACGAACCCAGCATCGGCCTCCACACCCGCGACACCGCAAAACTCATCAGCATCATGAAAGACCTCCGCGACCTCGGCAACACCATCCTCGTCGTCGAGCACGACCCCGACGTCATCCGCGCCGCCGACCATCTTCTCGACCTCGGCCCCGGCGCAGGCGAGCTTGGCGGCCAGCTCCTCGCCGCCGGCACCGTCGCCGAAGTCACCGCAAACCCAAACTCCATCACGGGAAAATATCTCTCCGGGCGCCTCACCATCCCCGTCCCCAAAAACCGCCGCGAGCCCGGTCGCGAGCATCTCAAACTCACAGGCGCCCGCATCCACAACCTCCGCGGCGTCGACATCGACATCCCCCTCGGCCTGCTCTGCTGTGTCACCGGCGTTAGCGGCTCCGGCAAATCCACCATCGTCCACCAGGTCCTCTACCGCGCCCTCATGCAGTCGCTCGGCCAAACTGAAGGCGCTGACCCCGCGCACCTCTACCGCGAACTCACCGGCACTCACCACCTCAACGACGTCATCCTCGTCGACCAGTCCCCCATCGGCCGAACCCCGCGATCCAATCCAGTTACATATATCAAAGCCTTCGACGACATCCGCGCTCTCTTCGCCGCCCAACCCGACGCCAAACGCCGCGGCTTCGGCCCCGGGCACTTCTCCTTCAACGTCCCCGGCGGTCGATGCGATGTCTGCGAAGGTGACGGCACAGTCACCGTCGAGATGCAATTCCTCGCCGACATCGAACTACCCTGCGAAGAATGTAACGGAACACGCTATAAATCCTCCATCCTCGACATCCGCTACAAAGGCAAGAACATCCACGACGTCCTGAACATGACCGTCAAGGAAGCTCTCGTCTACTTCGCCGGCCACCCCAAGATAGTCGACAAGCTCTACGTCCTCGACGAGGTCGGCCTCGGCTATGTACGTCTTGGCCAGTCCGCAACCACGCTCTCCGGCGGCGAAGCCCAGCGCGTGAAACTCGCCTCCCACCTCGCGACTGCACGCAGCATCACCACGCGCAGCACCAATGACACCGCAGCCAAAGCCCGCAGCCGCACCCTCTACATCCTCGACGAGCCCACCACCGGCCTCCACTTTGACGACGTCGCCAAACTCCTCGCAGCCTTCCGCAAACTCATCGAAGGCGGCGGTTCCCTCCTCGTCATCGAGCACAACCTCGACGTCATCAAGTCAGCCGATTGGGTCATCGACATGGGCCCCGAAGGCGGCTCCGGCGGCGGCCAGATCGTAGCCACCGGAACCCCCGAAGAGATCGCCGCCAACCCGAGCTCCCACACAGGCCACTGGCTCTCTCCCGTCCTAGACCTCGCCGCCCCCAAGGCCGAACCAGAGCTCCAGGTCACCGCCTAATCCACTAACAAAGCTTGACGCGAAGCGCAGCATAAGAGAACATTTGTTCCCTTCGACAAACGTTATCTCCTAGTGGACTCCACAATCTGATCAGCATTCGGGTCCCTCAGCAACCAGTCGGAGAGAACCTCTCGAATTGAGGAACCACAAATGCCTAAATCAACAAAAGCGTCGTCCGCAAAGGCTCCATCCAACAGGAAAAAGCTCGCTGAGCAGTTCACCGCACCCCGTCCATCCGTAGCCGACCGCCAGGAAGCAGGAAAACGCGCTATCAGGTGCTCGACGCCGCCCGAAAGGTTGTTGGCGTCGGCAGTGTCGGAACACGTTGTTGGATAGCGTTCATGCGAGGCAAAGACGAAGGCGATCCACTCTTCCTGCAATACAAAGAAGCTCAGGAGTCCGTACTTGCACCTTACCTGAAGGCACCTAAATTTAAGAATGAAGGCCTCCGCGTAGTCTCCGGACAACACCTGATCCAGGATTCCCCGGACATTCTCCTGGGATGGGGAGCTTTCAACAACACTAACTTCTACGTTCGTCAGTTGCGAGACATGAAGGGCAGTTACTAGTTCGACCCCGCGACTACCAACCAGAAAGGGATGGTAGCGTACTGCGCCCTGTGTGGCTGGGCCCTTGCGCTCGCGCACGCCAATCAGGGGACCCCGCAACCATCGCAGGCTATCTCGGCAAGACCGACGAGATCGACGAAGCCCTCACAAAATTCGCCTTCGCCTACAGCGAACAAAACGACCGCGACTACGACAAACTCAAGAAGCAGCGCGCACCAGGCGAGTCAAAGTTTCTGACGTCGCCTGACCACCCTAATATTCTTCGTCTTTACGCAGTCCACCCTTGATATGCCTGTTATCGTGGAGGCGATGAGAAAGAACAGAGCGAGCAGCGCCAACGCAATTCGCCAAGCGGAACTGATTCTCAAACTGTATGAACTGCGGCGCGAGACAGTCATGCGCGAAGCCCGCTCCTATGTAGGTGGCGAGTTTCTCCCCACATCCGCCAGCGAATTTATCCAAATCGTGAGCGCAGGCGACAAGCGAAGCAGCTTCGTTCTTCAGGTATATGGATACTGGCAGATGGTTGCCGCTTTTGTAAGAAGCGGTGCCCTCGATGCGGAGTTGCTCTACGACACCTGCCCCGAAATGTACTTCCAATACGCCAAAATCCAACCCTACCTGACCCAGTTTCGCGAAGAGATGGACCTGCCCGAATTTGTGATCAACGTCGAACAACTCATAGAAGGATCACGAGCCGGCCGCAAGCGCCTCGAGTCCATGCGAAAGAATCTCGCAGCCATCGCCGAGGCACGAAGTCGCCCTCCAATCAAGTCTCGCGCGAAGAAAGCCAGTCTTTCCAAAACATGAGCACCGGAGTAAAAATGGATCACGTCGCGCCGCGTTAGCGTGACGGGGCGCAGTAAAAGTAAATGACGCCGCATTCTAATTCAGGACATCAGAATCTTCCGAAGGGTGACACACGCTGGATCGGGCCTAGAAAACTTTCTTTGTGAAAGGAACTCTCCATGCCTGAACTTAAGAGCGAATCTGTGGGTCTGCCGCGGATTGGCAGTTTGCGCGGGGGCGATCGCAGCGTAGCGCAAAAACACAAGCTAATCCTCATCGTAATCAGTGCAATGCTCGGCTCGTTGCTTCAGGGTTGCTCAGCCGGCAAACAGCCTTCTCAGGGCGAGACGAGTCTGGCCGATGCGGCGAAAGACGTCGCAATTCCTTTGGAGGCGGGAAAGATGAATAACCCGCTGCCTGAGACGAGTGAGGTTGTAAGCCAGGGCCGCGAAGTGTTTCTTGGGTCGTGCGCCCAATGCCACGGAGCAGATGCGCGCGGAGACAGTGACCTCGGGCGCAACATGACCCCGCCCGCCATGGACTTAACCTCAGCTCACGTGCAGCACTGGAGCGACGCTGAACTGTTTTGGATCATTCAGAACGGAGTTCGCCTCACTGGCATGCCTGCCTGGAAGTCGAGCATCTCGAACAATGACACCTGGAAGCTTGCACGTTTCATCCACAGCCTTCCTCGCGCCGGGGCTGCGTCCGCCTCCACGACTCTCCCGTCACAGGAACAAGCTATCGTTTCCGCACAGGACAAATACACCCTCAAAGTACCCAACGGCCTCGCGTTCGCTGAGTTCAGAGGATACGAAGGCTGGCCGGTGATCGCCATTAGCCATAACGGAGGTGCGGTTGCTGCGATCCTCGGGAATCCTGCGATGATCACTGCCTACAAGGCAGGAATTCCCGGTAACGGCAAGCCCTTCCCAGATGGCGCCAAGATGGCGAAGGTCCATTGGGTCGCGAAAGTGGATGCCACTGAGCCCGGCTCGCCGACGGTGCCAGGCGTTCAGCATGACGTCGACTTCATGGTGAAAGACAGCAAGAGGTTCGCAGACAGCGGTGGATGGGGTTACGGCGTCTTCGAGTTCGACGCCGCATCCGGCAAGTTCAGGCTCGGCAACTTAGGTGACAAGCCACCCCAGGGGAGCGACGCCAAGTGCGGGTTCGCGTGCCACACGGCAGTAAAGACAAAAGATTACGTCTTCACAGCTTACGGGCATAGATGACTGAGGTTACATCACGATGAGATGAGTCGCCCACTCAGTTTGTGACGTCTGCAGCCGCCAACCTCTTGACTCCTCTGTTACTCTCGAAAGAGAGAAAAGCTGTCGAAGCCCGGCCATTCCAGGCCGGGCTTCCGCACTTAACGAGTCGCACGAAGTCCAGACCTAAGGTGCCGCGATCGGATACTTTGCGCGACTTTAGGGTAGGAGGGGAGTAGCAACGATGCACCATGCAGGAACCAACAAACGAGCGCACCTGAGTCTGCTCGGTCGCACCAGCTCGGCCGTGCCGACATATTTCTTTTGTGCCTTTATGCTCGCCTCCGGGTGCATCTACGCCCAAATCCCCGCAGGCGCCATCGACACTACCGCTCCCCCCAAGATCGCACCCCAGGATCCCCTGCGCACCCAGGCCAACGAAGCCCTCGACAAGCAGGACTACCCCACCGCTCTCAAACTCCTAACTCCCCTCGCCGAAAAATCCCCCACCGACGCCCACCTCCTCTACGACCTCGCCTTCACTCAGGACGCACTCGACCAGACCACCGCCGCCGAGGCCACCTACCGCCGAGCCATCGCCGCCGACCCCAACTACTTCGACCCCCATCTCGCTTTGGGCCTCCTCCTCGCCCGTAGCGGCCGCCTCACCGACGCCCACGCCGAACTCCTCAAAGCCACCAACCTCACCACCGACAACCCAGCCCTGAAAGCCCGCGCCTTCCGCGCCCTCGCCCGCATCGACCAGACCGCCAACCCCGCCACCGCCAGCGACGAACTTCTCTCCGCCATCAAGCTCACCCCCGAGACTCCCGACGACATCCTCCTCTCCGGCGAGCTGGCCGAGGCCTCCGGCGACAACACCGCAGCCGAACTAGCCTACCGCCGTCTCCTCGCCGTCGATCCGCAAAATCACGACGCCACCGCCGCCCTCACCCACCTCCTTCTTCACCAAAAGCCCGACCAGGCCGAATCCCTCCTCACCGCCGCCCTCGCCAAAGACCCCGACAACCCCACCCTCAACGCCCAGTTAGCCAGCCTCTACGAGCAGCAAGGAAAAACTGCCCAGGCCATTCCGCTCGCCGCGAAACTCCACGCATCCCACCCCGATGACGCCAATCTCACCCGCCTCCTCGCCCGCCTCTACAGCCGCAACCAGCAGTACGACCAGGCCGCCCCTCTCTACAACTCGCTCTTAGCCAAAACCACTCAGGATCCAACTCTGTTCGACGATAGCGCCGACGTCCAGATTCACCTCAAAAACTTCGCCGAAGCCGAAGCCCTTCTCAAGCGTGCCATCGCCCACCCCGAAGCCTTTCCAAATCAGGACGATCTCGCCCAGGCCGCCAGCCATCTCGCCTTCGCCGCCTCTGCTAACAACGACCCCACAACCACCTTGCAAGCGTTAGATATTCGTGGTAGAGTGCAGCCACAGTCGCCGTCATCCTTATTCCTTGCGGCGACTGCGCACGACAAACTGCACCACAACAAACAGGCGACCGACCTGTACAAACAGTTCCTCTCCGTGGCAAACGGCCAATTTCCGGATGAGGAGTGGGAGGCCCGCCACCGCCTCGTCACCCTCGCAAACATGAAGTAGGCAAGCGCTCCCATAAGAGGTGCGTTATGAAATCGATCCTTCGGTTCGCCTTTCTCCTCTCTCTGCCGCTGCTTCTAGCAACTCCCTCCAGAGCCGCCAACGTCGACGACAACCTTCCCGACGCTCAGGCCCTCCTTGCGCTTGAACTTCGCGCCCAGCAAGCCAAACCTCAAGATCAGTGCTTCCTCTACACCGAGCTCGTCCACGTCATGACCGAGATCGCGGGCAAACAGATGCTCGACGGCGACGTCGACCAGGCCACCGCCACCCTCAAAAAGGTCAACGACTACGCGAAGCTCATCCACATGGACCTCTCCAGCAACTCCAAACGTGTCAAAAACGCCGAAGAGCTGATGCACCACACCTCGTACCGCCTCGGCGAGTATCTCCGTAAAGCCTCCAACGAAGATCGCGACACCCTGCAGGCGACACTCAAGCAGCTCGACCAGGTTCACGACGAGCTTCTGGCCCAGGTCTTCAAAAAATAAAATCTAGTCACTCAGAAATCCAGACGCCAGAACCGATGCTCCGTAGACTTTCCTTCGCTCTCCTCCTGATCCCGCTCGCTCTCTCCCTGCACGCCCAGAGACCGGAAGCCGCTCTCTCCGACGGCGAGATCGAGCAACTCCGCGAAGCCGCCTACTATCCCAGCGACCGAGTCCTCCTCTTCATCAAGCTCCTCGACACCCGCAACAAAGCCATCGAGAATCTCTTCGCACACCCGCGCAAACCCGGCCGCGAACAGGACACCCACGATCTCCTCGAACAGTTCACCGCCATTGCTGACGAGCTCAACGACAACCTCGACGACTACGGCCCCCGTCACCGCGATATCCGCAAAGCCCTACCCAAGCTCCTCGAAGCCACCGAGCGCTGGTCTTCGAACCTCAAAAGCCCGCCCGACGACGAAGCCTACAACGTCTCACGCAGACTCGCCCTCGAGGCCGTTCACGACCTGCACGATCAGGCCACACAGATGATCGAAGAGCAAAAGACCTGGTTCCTCGCGCACCCTCCCCCCAAAGAAAACAAGA
>CAZZZG010000146.1:0-474 GCA_964658525.1 uncultured Edaphobacter sp. | reverse complement strand
AGAACGCCCCCATCGACCCGCCACGCTGAAACCGACACCATCCGTGTCCTTCGTCACCAGGGTTCCGCAAGCCGAACCCCAAACGGCACGTCCGCACCAGCCTCGTCCTCTTATAAAATTGTCATTGTGTGAAACTCTCTCCACGCGCAATTCAGCAATCGAAGTGAAATAAATAAGGACAAGCCCTGACTCCACCGAAGCATTCCGGCCCCTCACCCCTGCGCCAGTTCATGCAGCTGTTCTCCTCGTCCGCAACGCCATCCCTCTTCCCCGCCCACGACCTACCCCCTTCCCCTGCGATCCCGGCCAAACCCCGCCCCCCCAGAAAACCCCGCACCGCAAAATCTAAGTCCACTGCTCCCAACTCCCTCATCGCCGTCTTCGAGGAGCAGTATCGCGAGCTCCGCCCCCGCGCACCCATCCCTCCGCTCGACATCCGCTTCCGCCGCTTCACGTCGCTCAACACCACCATCC
>CAZZZG010000145.1:0-9537 GCA_964658525.1 uncultured Edaphobacter sp. | reverse complement strand
CGCACGCGGCAGCAGCAACCAGAAAAGAAGTGGTACCACCCCCGAATAGTGCGGGGGAGTCAGATCGAAGTGAAACGGCCCCAGTAGACCCTGGAACCAGGCCACAACCATCGCCAGCCGAGGCAAAAAGAGAGCAAACACCAGAAACCAAAGCGGCAGCGCATGAACCACGAACGCCAGATCAACCGTAACCTGCGCCGAATGCTGTGCTGCCAACACCGCCAATTCTGCAATCATCCTGCCTCCGTAGTTGTCTTCTGATCTTTACTTTGCGATCAACTTCTACTTCGCGCTGAAACTGAAGTCCGCCTTCGTCGTCCCCTTCGGCTCAACCGTCACCGTCATCGTCTGCTCGCCCAGCTTCTCGTGCACTGCCGCCAAAGTATACGTCCCCGCCGGCAATCCAGTGATCCCAAAATGTCCATCTGCATCCGTCACCGCAAAAAACGGCGTAGCCGAAACATTGATAAACGCATTCATCCAGGGATGATTGTTGCACCTCACCGGAATCATCACCTCAGGCTGGTTGAACTGCTTCACCTGCGGCGAACCCTTCGGCCCCTGTGAGATATCAATCGGCTGACTCCCCACCGCCGTCGGCATCGTATGAATGTTGTGCATCGTCGAATCCGAGTTTCTAAACTCCACCGATCCGCCGCGCACCACCGCAATCACATGCGGCACATACTTACACCCCACCTGGTCAAGCACTACCGGCGCCGGCGTCGGCCCGCCCGACAACATCGCAGCCGGAGGCCCGCTCTTGATATACACATAAACATTCCCCAGCTTGCCGTCCTTCACCGCATACTGCTCAGCAAAGTTGTCCGCAGCTGTCATCGAGCACACCGGATCCATCGACATGTCGATCTTCACAGGCTCCGGAGCCTTCCCGGCAAAACGGATCGTTCCCGTCACCATCCCCAGCGCCGCCTTATCGAGTTGTACCGTCGGCGTCGGCGCTGTCTTCGACGTCTCTGGCACCGTGTTATCGCCGCTGTGCTTCACCGCTTCGCTGGGCTTGCATCCACTCATCGCGCCACATGCAACCGCACCAGCGACCAACCAACCGCAAATCCGCCTCATACCACCTCGCTCGAATCTCTTTCTCGAAAGCCGCAGCAACAACATTCAACAGGAGGCCTAAACCGTAGCCACAGGAGCTTCCATCGCAGCCATCACCGCATCGGCAAATGCCTTAGTCCCGCTGGTGCCACCAACATCCTTCGTCAGCGTCTTCCCCTCGCGATAGACCCGCTCCAAACCAGCCTGCACACGCTCAGCCGTAGCCGGCTCATCAATGTGATGCAGCATCAGCACAGCGCTCTGCAACAACGCAGTCGGATTCGCCATGTCCTTCCCCGCAATATCCGGTGCCGATCCGTGCACTGCCTCAAAGATCGCGCATTCAGTCCCAAGATTCGCCCCCGGAACCAACCCCAGTCCACCCACAAACGCGCTGCAAAGGTCGCTCAGAATATCCCCATACAAATTCTCAGTCAGCAAAATATCGTACTGATAAGGATTCATCACCAGCTGCATGCAAGTGTTGTCCACGATATGTTCGTGATAAGCGACCTCCGGAAAGCCCTCCGATACCGTCCTGCAGCACCGCAGAAACAGACCATCCGATAGCTTCATGATGTTCGCTTTATGGATCGCATGAATCTTCTTTCGCCCATGTTTGCGCGCATAATCGAACGCAAACTTGGCAATCCGCGTCGAACCCTTCTCCGTGATAATCTTCAGCGCCTGCACCACTCCCGGCACCACCTCATGCTCCAGCCCTGCGTACAAATCCTCCATGTTCTCGCGCACAATCACGAGATCAATGTTCGGATAGTTTGTCTTCAACCCCGGTAAGCTCTTAACCGGCCGAAAGTTCGCAAACAGCTCAAACTTCTGCCGCAGCGTCACATTGATCGAGGCGAACCCACCACCAACCGGCGTCGTCACTGGCCCCTTCAGCGCAACACGGTTCTTCTCAATCGAGTCATACAGCACTTTCGGAATGTACTCACCCGTCTTCTCGAATGCATTCGCTCCGGCGTCATACGGATGCCAGTCAAACGCAACGCCCGTCGCCGCACCCGCGGCCTCAAGAATCTTCACCACCGCGCCAGAGACCTCCGGGCCAATCCCATCCCCCGGAATCAAAGTAATCCTGTGCGTCTTCTTCGCTGCCGTCATCCACTACCGCCTTTTCTTTGGGTCTTTCCCGTTCAACAACTCTTCCAGTTCCTCTTTGAACTCGCGAACATCCTTGAAGTCCCGATACACACTCGCAAACCGGATATACGCAACCGTATCGATATCCTTCAGCCGCGACATGATCAACTCGCCGACCTCATTCGTCGTCCGCTCGCGCTCCGGTGAATCCACCACATACGCCTCGGTCTCATCCACAATCCGTTCGAGATTCACCGCCGCCACCGGCCTCTTCTCGCAAGCATGCAGCAGCCCACTCAGCACCTTCTGCCGGTCGAACTTCTCCCGTCGTCCATCTTTTTTCACCACCATGTAGGGGATCTCGTCGATCCGCTCATACGTCGTAAATCGCTTGTTACAGCCTTCGCACTCCCGTCGCCGGCGTATCGAATCCGCGTCTTTACTCTCGCGTGAATCGACAACTCGGTCCTGGGCAAAACCACAGTAGGGGCACTTCATCGGAATAAGTCGATTCTATCAGCGCAAACAAGCCGATCATCCGCCGACCAACGGGACGCAACAAGCACTTCACCCACACAGAAAAGGTATACAAGTCACGAAGTGACCGCCCCACGCGCAGTGGGACCGTCCGGCAGGACAGGCTTTACCCCAAATCCCCTTCAACAACCGCCGCCCCAGCCGCTTCACTCTCCTGCGCAACCTTCTTCAAACTCACCTGCTCCACCCGCGAGTAGATCAATCCAGCAGGAATAATGCAAAGAGATGTGACCACCAGCAACACCGCACCGCAAGCCGTAGCAGCTTCAATCGGCGCGCCATAGAACGAATGCATCGCCGCAGCCGTAATTGCAATCTGCGTAAACCATCCAATAACGGGAGGCTGGAGTGCCGACCCACCGATGCTCACCGCCATCAGCAGCATCGTCCGTGAAAACGTCACTCCGGCCAACTCGGGTGTGTGCACAAATGCATGTGCCGATTGCAGGTAAGCAAACCCGATCATCAACCACATCGTCAACGATAAAACAGTCACAATTCCAAAATCCCGAGCCGACGACAGCGCATTCAATCCATCTCGGAACCCAATAATCTTTGTAGCGATACTCTCCCCGGCCGGTTTCGAAACAAGTCCCACGGTCCGCCGTGCAAATGCAGCCACAGCGCCCCCTGCCACCCGCACAATGCCCGCAAAGACCGCAATCGTAAGTGTCAACCCCATACTTACAGCGCCCGCACGAACGAACACCTCATGATGTGGCAGCCCCTTTGGAGTGAAAGCAAGCGCGCTCGAAAAAATCAACGCCGCCGCTCCCAGATCGAACATCCGTTCAATCGTGTACACGGCCACTTGCGAACTCAAAGATAGATTAATTCGCCGCGCCACCAAAAAGGGCCGAGTCAAATCCGCAAGTCTTCCAAACAACGCCACCGCGGTAAATCCGATGAACTGCGACCCCAGCAGGGAAGTAGCTGGAACCTTCTTCGTTGGCGACAAAAACACCGACCACCGCACAGCACGCAGAAAATACGTAGCATAAATAAGCACAATTCCAACGACGGCGTGCCCCAGACTCACATACCGAAGCTGTTGCCAGAAATTCTTCCAATCAAACTGCACCTTCGTCCGAAACAACCACACCAGCACCACCAGCGCAACCGCGCCGACTCCCCACACCACTGCGTTACGCTTGGTCATCCATCTCTCTCTTGATCCGTAGCTGGTGCTGTCTTATCGTGCCTGGGCGACCATCGCCGTCTGCTTCCGACGATTAAACTCGCGAATCACTCGCGCCACGTACAACCGGGTCTCGCGATACGGAGGCATCCCATGATACTTATCCACCGCGCCTGGCCCGGCGTTATAGGCCGCCAGCGCCAGCGCCACATTGTCGTGATAGCGCGTCAGCATCAAATCCAAATAAGCCGTCCCGCCCGAGATATTCTGCTCCGGCCGAAACGCATCGTCCACACCCATCGCACTCGCGGTCCCAGGCATAAGTTGCATCAATCCCTGCGCGCCTGTCCGCGAAACTGCTCTTACCTGCCCACCACTCTCTGCCCTCACCACGCTCGCCAGCAGATCCTCATCGATGTTGTGCGCCGCACCCGCATGCGCCAACATCTCACGCATCTCTTCTTTTGTAGGCACGGTCATCAGCGTCACAGCAGACGCCGCCTTCTCCTCAACTACCGGCTCCGGCAGATCCGCAATCGCTTCCACCCGAACCACCGAATCCGCCGCAACATCCATATAGTTCGAACCCGCGGCCGCACCTGCCTTTTGCGCAAAATAGAGACGGACCTTATCCCCAACCGCCTCTTGCCGAACGCAATCCAGTTCAAATCCATTCTTCAGCGTCACGTGCTCAGCCGCGCGCGCCAAAGGGCACACCGCCGCGATCACCGTGCTCAACACAAACGCTTTAATCCACATTGCCACCTTCAAAGCCTACCACCCCAACCCGCCATCGACCCAACTTTGAACTCCCACGATCGGGTCACCCAACACCAACCCAGGACCCGCCCCCTAAAACCTCCTCAATCACCTTCGCCACACCGTCCTCATCATGCCGGCGTCCCATCCTCCACCCTCTGTCTCCGGCCAAAACCTTCAGATCCTCCGGAGCATTCCCCATCAACACCGCCTGTCCCGCAACCTCCAGCATCGAAACATCATTCCAGTTATCCCCAATCGCCAGAATCTCCTCCGCCTTCACTCCACGCGTCTCCGCCAGCCGCAGTAGCGCCGACCCCTTACTGCACCCTGCTGGCAAAATATCCACCATGCTCAAATCCCGCTCCGGATACTCCGTCCGGTGCAACGCCGCCTCCGCCACCGAAGCCCGCTCCTGCGGCGTAATCCCGCCTTTGGTCAGCCCAATATTCTCCAGCCGCCGCACCTCGTCCTTCCTCAGCGGCGACACTCCCACAGCCGACACCCCCGGATGCTCCAGCAGCCTCGCCTCCGCCCTCCGCATCCGCTCAATCGTTCCACACAACAACATCGAGATCGGCGCCTCCCCCTTCAGCGCCTCTTCAATCGGCACCACGCACTTGATATAAGGCTCATTCGCGGCCACCCACCTGCTAATACTGGCGTTGAGCTCCGCCAGATGCTCCACCACCAGCGCTCCACGCACATCCTCCCCGTCCTCCGTCACTCTGTCGAAGGTCACCACCAGCGCATTGCGAAACTCCTCCACATGTCCACACAGTCGCCGCGCCGTCTCCACCGGCAGCAACGTCCTATCCAGCAGCTTTGCCCCAATCGTCCGCGTCACCGTCCCATTCGAGCTGATCAGCGCATCCTCCTCGCGCAGCCCCAACCCCCGCAAAACCCGCATAGCGTAAGGGTGCCGTCGCCCCGTAGCCACCACCACTGTCATCCCTGCTCGCTCCGCCGACTTGATCGCGGCCAGATTCCGTTCACTCACCCGCCCATCCGGACCCACCAGCGTTCCGTCCATATCTACTGCGATTAAGCGCATGCCCACCTCAATTTCCCTGCATATTCTCTCATCTTTCATGTATAAGTATCCATAAAGCATTCAATATCTGCTATTTACGAGAAATTCACGTGACATTCACGGGCCCCTGAGCCACACTGGTAACAGGCACCACAAAGGCTTGTTTATGTTTCACAAAAATGTACTAACCTCCCTTGGGAGCGTTTCACCGCAGCAAATTCCAGATTCTTCTCCCCAAACCTCCAACCAGCCCTTCAGTCGAATTGCGCTGGTTCCACCCGGCAGCGGAGCTCCGCCCCACGCAAAATCCTCTCCCCTCTTGGACTTCATCGCCATCGCGGCTCCGCGCTGTTCTTCCTTCTTTGCGGAAGCGGCGGTTCTGGTCCTCGTCCTGGCTCTGCTCGACAGGTTCATGCTCAAAGGCCGCATGGAACTCAACTGGGTCATCAGCGCCTTCGCCATCAGCGTCGCGCTTCTCGCGGCCAGCATCTTCACTGACTTTTCGTCCCGCCGCTGGCTCAAACGCCACTGATAAGTCAGTTCGTAACATGTATGGTCGGCGCTAATATCTTTCCCCGCGACCAACGGAAGCGTCAGCCGAAGGGGTACACCTGTCACGAAGTGACCGCTCCGCGCGCAGCGGTCCCGGCCGGAAGGCCGCCCAACGAGGTTTTACGGTAACATCTAATATATGGCTGTCATTGCTTCGCTCGAGTGCTCTCGTTGCAACCATCACGTATCTGCTGACACCCCACAGACCCTCTGCCCCCTCTGCGCAGGCTCTCTCTATGTCCGCTACGACATGGACAAGCTCCGCCAGACCGCGAAGCGTGAAGACATCGCCGCCCGCGCAGCAGCATCTCCCGCGAGCCTCGGCATGTGGCGCTACTCCAGCGTGCTGCCCGACGTAAACCCCGTCACCCTCGGCGAGGGCTGGACGCCCATGCTCCACAGCAAACGCTACTCCGGCCTCTACATTAAAGAAGAAGGAGCCAATCCGACCGGAACCTTCAAAGCACGTGGCCTGGGCCTCGCCGTCACCATGGCCAAACACTACGGCCTCCAGCATCTAGCCGTCCCCTCCGCAGGCAACGCCGCCGGAGCCCTCGCCGCGTACGCCGCTGCCGCCGGCATCAAGGCCCACATCTTCATGCCGCAGGACGTCCCATTCGCCAACTACGTCGAAGGCATCGTCTACGGCGCCAACGTCACTATGGTCGACGGCCTCATCTCCGACTGCGCCCGCATGGTCGGCGAAAACATCAAAGCTCAACGCGACGCCAACACACCCGCCAATCAAATCTGGTTCGACATCTCCACCCTCAAGGAACCCTTCCGCGTTGAAGGCAAGAAAACCATGGGCTACGAACTGGTCGAACAACTCGGCTGGCAATACCCCGACGCCGTCTTCTATCCCACTGGTGGCGGCGTTGGTCTCATCGGCATGTGGAAGGCGTTCGAAGAGATGGAGCAGCTAGGCTGGGTAACGGGCAAACGCCCAAAGATGTACGCCCTTCAGGCCAGCGGTTGCGCCCCCGTCGCCAAAGCCTTCGAAGAAGGCAAGTCAGCCAGCGAGTTCTTCCAGAACGCAGCCACCTTCGCTGCCGGCCTCCGCGTCCCCAAGCCCTACGGCGACGCCATCATCCTCGACATCGTTCGCCAATCCGGCGGCGCAGCCCTCGCTTTCTCTGACGAAGAGATCCTCAACAGCATCCTCGATTGGGCCAAGAACGAAGGCATCTTCCTCTCGCCCGAAGGCGCCGCCGCCACCGCAGCCTATGACGCCCTTATCGCCGCCGGCGACCTCAAGTCCACCGACAAGGTTGTTCTCTTCAACACCGGCGCCGGTCTCAAATACGTCGACATGACCGCCGATGCGATGCACCTCAAGCGTCCCGGCATCCTCCCGAAGAGCATGCCCGTAGGCGGCATCATCACTCCCCAATAGCTCAAATTGATCGCTTTTCCGTCCAACCGGCCGGGGTCTTCTGCTTTATCATCCTGTTCCTGAGTAGACCCATCTCAGCAGCACGGAGTAACCCTACCGTCCATGTGCCGAGATCTTAAGCGGAAATTGGAAGTTCGCCGAGGCCAA
Source organism: uncultured Edaphobacter sp. (assembly GCA_964658525.1). GTDB lineage: Bacteria > Acidobacteriota > Terriglobia > Terriglobales > Acidobacteriaceae > Edaphobacter. The sequence continues at coordinate 1,806 of CAZZZG010000145.1, read as the reverse complement.
AACCCATTTGGTAAACGCGAGCGTTACAGACTCGACTCAGCCGCCTCAATATTAGGGAAGGTCTTCAGAACCTTGTGGACCTTCGTCATCTCCAGCAGAGAAATGATCCGCTCATTCACTCCCGCCAGCAGCAACTTTCGCCCATGGCTCTCAGCCGACACATAGTAGTTCATCAACAGCCCCAGCCCGGCAGAGTCCATATACGGACTCTCGCTCAGATCCACAATCATCACCTGCGGCGAGTGGCTGCGAAACTCGTTCTGAAATCCGAAGATTGAAGACAGGGTCAGCGGGCCAGAGAGCTTCAGGATCGTCGTTCCCTCGCTCTTTCCGGGCGTAAAACTATGAGTCAAAGGTTCATCGAGCATGTTTCAAAGTGTAGCAAGCCTCTCTAATCGCAGATTACAGCCGTGTAAATCCTGATATCCAACATCCTCAGGCAATCTCCACACAAACTCGAACTGCGAAGTTAGAGATCAACCACCACTTTGCCCTGAGCCCCCGACTCGACCAGCGCATAGGCGTCCTCAAGATCTGCCACAGTAAACTGCCGTTCGTTCATCAGCGGCCTTAGCTTGTCCCCGTCTGCCAGCGCAGCCGCCTCGCTCAGAATCTCACCGTGATGCGCCTGCCCAAACCCAGTCAGTAGCGGCGTCAGCGTAAACACACCCGAGTACGTCGCGCTACGAAACGAGAGCGAAGACAGCGAATGCGTGCTCCACCCCAGGCAACTCACTACATGACCCGTATACCGTTTCACTGCAACAAATGAAGCATCGATCGTCGCGCCACCCACCGTGTCGTACACCACGTCGAAGCCCTCGCCTCCCGTATGCATCTCGACATACTGCTCCGTCGAAAGCGCACGGTAGTCAATCGCTGTCGCGCCGAGCTCCTCGACGACTTGCCGCTTCTCCGCAGAAACCGTAGCAAACACCTCCGCACCAAGTGCCTTCGCAAGCTGCACCGCAACATGCCCCACCCCACCAGCGCCCGCATGTATCAGCACCTTCTGTCCCGCATGCACCTTCGCGTGATCGACCAACCCCTCCCACGCAGTAATCGTAATCAACGGCAACGCCGCAGCCTCGCGCATTGAAAGCGACTTTGGCTTGCACGCAATCAGATCAGCGCTCGCCACCACGAACTCAGCCAGCGTCCCCTGCAACTCACCCACCCCGCCCACCATGCCGTACGCCTCATCCCCAGGCCGAAACGCCCTCACCCCCGAACCCACCTCTTCCACCACACCAGCCATATCAAGCCCTAACACCGCAGGCAGAGGCTGCTTCGCATGAGGCGCCTTGCCGGCACGAATCTTCGTGTCCAGCGGATTCACGCAACTCGCATGCACCCGCACCAGTACTTGCCCCGCCGACGGAACAGGGCGGGGAAGATCCACTTGCGTAAAACCTGCTTCAGGACGTTCGACCACATAGGCGCGCATAACGTTCTCCCTCATCAAGAAAAGAGTTTGGGGCCAGAGTTTGTACGGCACCGATGGGCGGCTACTTCTATCTCAGTCGGACGCTAAGTGTGAGGATCTCGGTAGCTGGAAAATTTCCTTCCACTTTGACTGCAACTTAACTCACACCAATTTTGACGGCTCGATGTCGATCCGCTGAAACCACAGGAAAACAACAAACATCGGATTGGTCTACCGATTGCACCTATTAGCAGAGCAATCTGATCGCCACAACAGCCAGGATGTCACCTCGGCTGTTGGAATTGGATTGATAGGCGTAAGAGTCATCTTCCGCCGACGATTTATCCAGGCAAGGTAAGGACGGCCGTCCTCGGGAGGGG
>CAZZZG010000144.1:0-9546 GCA_964658525.1 uncultured Edaphobacter sp. | reverse complement strand
CCGAGGGCCGTGACGAAGAAGCCGAACGAGGTGATGGCAAGCACCTTGGCGAGCAAGGAGGATGTCTCCTCGCGAGGGACGTCGATGATGCCGGGGTAGGTGTTCGTGCGGTAGTCGTTCAGTGCCATGGTTCGCTCCTACGTTCTTGGACACCGATGATTCGGTTCCAATACTATGAGACGCTTTTCCGGGCATTTTGTCATGTGAGATTGAGTGGCTAAGCAGCCCAATGTGTCTGGAAGTACCTAAACGCTACGAGGCGATCTGGACAAATCTCGGCGAACTAGCTAGAACGGGCATCTCGTCGAAAATTCGGCCGTTCAGTGTTCTACCGGTTTTATGTTTGCGAACCCCGCCCCACTGTTTGAAAAAGAAAGGCACTTCTGCGTTATCACACTGTAACTGTATCGACTCTACCCACATCGATTGCATAGTTCTTGCTCCGGGTCCCGACTCTCCGCCTACGATTACCCAGTGAATGCCACCTAGTGGAATTCTATCTAGCGGGCCGATCAGAGGTTCGCAAGACAAGAACCTCAGTTTGGCTGGAACTGCAGCCAAGTCAGTAACTCGACTCATAACTTCCGCACTCTCTACACTGACACCCATCCATACGTTGGATGGCCAATCGATAGAGAGTCCGAGTAACTTCAGCCGCTTGCTTCTTTTTGTCAGGATCTGAAAGGTATGCTGTGGGCAATCTCTCATTGTCGCGAAGACACGCATTATGAACGAGTCGGGAATGTCGTCATGAAAGAGATCGCTCATCGAATTTACAAAAATCGTTCTCGGCTTTCGCCATTTCTTAGGGAGGTCAACGAGATCTTCATGGACTGTCGGTAGGAAGCCATTTGAGTACCGCTCCGCACCCATCGCTTTTAGTCGGAGTGCCATTCGGTTCGCATAGCAGTTCTTGCATCCTTGGCTGACTTTAGTGCAGCCGGTTACCGGATTCCAGGTCATCTCCGTCCACTCAATGGAAGATTTTGTCGCCATACTTCCTCCTAATCTTCTTTCAGCAAGTGTGTGGCTATTTTGAGCGCTATCTTCGAGCCCCGTTCGTTTGATGCCGCGAAGCATAAGGCGAACAACGGGAATGACTGCGAATTACGAAGAGCTAAACTTGGAGCGACTGTTAGAAAGGCTGTACTAAGTCGGTTTTCGATATAAGTCTGAACATTCTTCACCGTAGCATCTCGAATAACTACGTCTCGATCACCGAATAAGCTCGGCTCTACCGTCGTTTTATAGAAGTACTCTCGCCAGTCATCTGCTCCGAAGACATTATCTAGGCGCTTCTGCCAACTTTCTTCTATGACTCCATCTTTCGTGAGCATACGGATGACGCCCGCCAGAGAAAAGAGATACCAAAGATCAACACCCTTTGTCTCTCCGAGCAGTTTTACCGTTGCCCAATCGACCTGCATTCCATACGGGTCAAGAAATACAACGGCACGCTCTTTCTTCCAATCGCGTTCGCTACTCCACGACTTTATCGCTGCATTGGCATCTTGTTGGCGAAATTCGCATCTTGATCGCAGCCCGGGAAATTGCTCAGCGATCATCGACTGCAAAGCGTCTACTCTGGCCTTGGATTTTTCAATGAATAGATACTTGTCGAAGGGCTTGCTCAAGCCTAAAGCAATTTGAGCGCTCCCTGCCAAGTATTGTGACATTTCAATATTCGTGCTTAGTTCATCAACATCAGGTCCTTGCTTACTTGATTCAGTTTGAAAACGCGTGCCGGTGCCAGCGAATGCGTCAACATACCAAGTTGTGAACCAACTTGCATTTGCATTCTCCGTGAATATGTCGCGATAGGCATTCAAATAGCCTTTTAATCGCGCCAACTTAGCCTCTGTCCAACTTCCACCAAAAACGTGCTCAATCATCGGTTGCTCCGCGTATTGCCGATCTCTGAACACTGTACTTTGAACGCGGTCTAATCAACTGACGATATGACTACACGATCCTTATGGATAAATTCTGTTGAGGGTGCGGGCGAAGGGGATGGTTTCGCGGACGTGGTCGAGGCCGCAGATCCAGGCTACGGCGCGCTCGATGCCCATGCCGAAGCCGGCGTGGGGGACGCTGCCGTATTTGCGCAGGTCGAGGTACCACTGGAAGGCGTCGAGCGGGAGATGGTGCTCTTCGATGCGGGACTTGAGGAGGTCGTAGCTGTCGATGCGCTGGGAGCCGCCGATGATTTCGCCGTAGCCTTCGGGGGCGAGGACGTCGACGCAGAGGGCCTTGCTGGGGTCGAGCGGGTCGGGCTGCATGTAGAAGGCCTTGAAGGCGGCGGGGTAGCGGTGGATCATGACGGGCTTGTCGAATTGACTGGAGATGTAGGTCTCGTCGGGGCTGCCGAAGTCGTCGCCGTATTTGTGCGGAGCTTCGAGCTTGCCGGCTTTGTAGGCTTCGTCGAGCATGGCGTGGGCTTCGTCGTAGCTTAGGCGGGGGAAACGGTTTGCGGCGGTCTTAACAGCAGATCCCTCCGCTTCGCTACGGGATGACAACAAAGAAGAATCGGCGGCGTCCTTGGTGGCGGTGTCGTTGGTAGCGGCGTCTGGGACTAGTCCGACGACGGCTTCGAGCTTGGCGATGTCTTTGCCAATGACCTTGAGGTCGGCGCGGTGCGACTCAAGCACGCGAGTGACGATGTGGGTGATGAAACCTTCGGCGAGATTCATGAGACCGTCGAGCTCGAGGAAGGCGACCTCGGGTTCGATCATCCAGAACTCGGTGAGGTGGCGGCGGGTTTTGGATTTTTCTGCGCGGAAGGTGGGGCCGAAGCTGTAGACCTTGCCGAGCGCAAGGGCAGTCGCTTCGATGTAGAGCTGGCCGGACTGGGTGAGGTAGGCCTTGTCGTCGTCGAAGTAGTCCATCTCGAAGAGCTCGGAGGTGCCTTCGCAGGCGTTGGGGGTGAGGATGGGTGGATCGGTGCGGATGAAGCCGTTGGTGTCGAAGTACTCGGCTGCGGCGCGCATGATGGTGGCGCGGACGCGGAGGATGGCGGACTGGCGCGGGGTGCGGAGCCAGAGGTGGCGGTGCTCCATGAGGAAGTCGACGCCGTGCTCTTTGAGGGTGATGGGGAAGGGAGTGTCTTCGGGGACGCGCTGGAGGACTTCGATGCTTTCGACGTCGAGCTCGAAGCCGGAGGGAGCGCGGGAGTCGGCACGGACTTTACCGGTGACGGTGAGGCTGGACTCGAGAGTGAGATTCTTCAGTGTCTCGAAGACCTCTTCGGAGACGGCGGCTTTGGGGACGATGCCCTGAATGGTGCCAGTGCCGTCGCGGAAGATGGGAAAGAGGAGCTTGCCCGAGGCGCGGAGGTTGTAGAGCCAGCCGCGGAGGGTGATGGTCTGGCCTTCATGCGACGAGAGGGAGGAGATCGTGGTGATGGGGGCAGGAGGGGCTGTGGTTGCTGTCGTGTCCATGAAGGTTTAAGTTTACGCGGTTTTGTCGGGCGGGGCTTGGCGGTCGGGCTCCCTTAAGCTTTGTCGTCCTGGAAAGGAGCGGTGTCTCGCTTCCTCGATGTCCCACCCATCGCCTGAGACAAAGACGCGATGAATGGGGCACCCGGCGTGCGCCAGAGCGAGTGGTTGTTGCGTTAGGGCTTACTTGATGCCGACGACCATGGAGTCGGGGCCGACGAGGTGCTCGACGAAGGTGCTGGTGAAGCCGGCTTCTTTCATCCAACCGATGCAGTCGGCGCTGGTGTAGTCGAAGCCGCCGGAGTGTTCGATGAGCATGTTTAGACTCATGAGAAGGCCGAAGACGTTTTTGGAGCGGTCGTCGTCGATGATGCTGTCGTAGACGATGAGAGCACCTCCGGCCGGGAGAGCTTCGTAGGCTTTGCGGATGAGCATCTTCTTTTCTTCAAGGTTCCAGTCGTGGAGGATGTGGCCCATCATGAGGACGTCGGCGCTGGGTATGGGGTGGGCGAAGAAGCTGCCGGGGTGAAAGTGGATGCGGTCTGCGAGACCGTTGCCGGCGATGTAGTCCTCGAAGACGGGGCGGACCTGGGGCAGGTCGAAGCCGATTCCGGCGATGTGCGGGTTGGCGAGGGCGACCTGGGTGATGAGGCCGCCTTGTGCGGTGCCGACGTCGACGGCGGTCTTGAATTCGGACCAGGGAAATCTCTGAGAGATGGCGATGTTGGAGCCACGGCTGAGACCCGTCATGGCCTGGAGGTAGCCGCGGAGTTTTTCCGGATCCGAGCTGATGAGCTCAAAGAAGCCTTGTACCCCCGTCAGGATTTCGCTTTGCGGCTCCCCGGTGCGGAGGGCTGTTGTGAGCCCGCCCCAGAATTGGTAGAGACGATTGTTCGCCATCTCCAACATCCCGCCAATGTAGGAGGGCTTGCGCTTGTCGAGGTAGAGGTCTGTTGAGGGCGTGTTGTAGTAGGTGCCGTCGCGGCGCTCGAGGAAGTTGAGGGCGACGAGGGCGTCGAGGAAGTCGTGTGCAGAGCGCGGGTGCAGGCGGAGCCGGTCTCTGAGTTCGGCCAGGGTTCCGGGGTTTTTGGCCAGCTCGGTGAAGAGCTCTAATTCGACTGCGCTGAGCAAGGTCTTCGAGGCCCAGAAGCCGAGACCTGTCTGCAGGATTTGATCCATCTGTGGTTCGTCCATCGCCGTCGCTTATCCTGTTTTAGATCGTTGTGTCTCATCGAATAGACACAAGTGAGGGAGGTTTATTCCCCAGGAAGCGGTGCGGATCTTTATGCGACCTTTTCGGTGGCTCGTTTGAGGAGGTCGAAGGCTTGCGTGGCCTTGGCGTTGACGGACTCGGTGGTTTCGTCCAGCTCGTGAGCGATCTCTAAGATCCCCGGGGTGTTGGCTGGGAGCGTGGCGATATGTCTGGCGATGTTGTGCCAGTCGATGCCGGCGGTGCCGGGCCAGAGATGGTCGTCCTTGGTGCCGAGGTTGTCGTGGATGTGGAGCTCGGCGATGCGGGGCTTGAGAAGCTCGAAAGCTTCGTCGATGCCTTTGTTGGCATCGGGGGCATCTAGATGCCCGTGGCCTATGTCCAGGGTGACGCCGACGCGGTCAAAGTGGCCGACCTTCAGGATTTCGAGGAGGTGCTCGGGAGTGGTGATCTCGTTTTGGAGATTCTCAAGCAGGATGCGGACACCGAGTGGGTGCGCGAAGGCCTTGAGGTGCTCGATGGCAGTGAGTGAGTTTTCGAGGGCACGGAGGTTCCAGGCGTCATCTTTGTGGCCAAGGTGGAGGGTGCAGGCGGAGATGGGGATCTGCTCGGCGGACTCGAGGGCGCGCTTGACCTCGTCCATGGCGGAAATGCGACGGGATTTTTCGGGGTCGATCAGATTGAGGTTGGGAGCTACGTGGCGAGACCACTGGGCGTCGGCGCGATCGCTGAGGTAGAGAGGCTGGTGGAGCGTAGCTCCCACGCCGGTCGAGTTGAACCAGGTGGCGATGTCGCGGACGGCGGCGCGGTCGGTGTAGTCGAAGTGATGACGGGCGGCAAAGAGCTCGATGACCTGAGCGCCGGATCTGTGGAGAGCGTCGAGCAGGCCGGGGTGAAGGCGCTGCGGGAGGAAAACGTGGGTAGAGAGTCCGGATTGCATCACCTCTTAAGGTACAGCAGAGAGGGTGCTTAAGGGTTCTCTAGAGATCGGACACGGGTGTTCCGCCACTAAATCTCCAAATCGAAGAGCCGAATGGAAGACATCAGAAATCTCTCATTTCAGGCGAAGAACTTGCGTTTCGCTGGGTGATTAGACCCAGAAGCCCCGTACCGACCAAAGCGAGGGTGTCAGGCTCCGGGACTGCCGGCGGAGAGGTAGGTCCTTCGATAAGGCCGATGGTGAAGCCCCAGTTCCATCTGTAAGGGAATGTAGAGATTCGTTTACAGAATGGACGGTTACAATCGGACGCTAGGAATTGAGAAAGGGAGGTTTCAATGCGAGGTGTGACGCTAATTTCTGCAGCAGGGTGGGTGGTTTTGGGGTTTGTCATCGCTTGCGGGCAGATGCGAGGTCAAAGCGCAGTCCACCAGACGCCTGCACCCGGTGTCGCAGCCCCGCAGGTCACTTCTCCGGCTCCGGCACCGTCTGTTTCCACACCAGAGCAGGAGACCGCGAAGCAGATAGCGACGATGGAGGCGAAGCTGGCGGATTGGCCGCAGCTGGAGCGATATCGGGCGGACAATGCAGCGTTGGCTCCAGCGACGGAGGGTGCTCAGAGGGTGGTATTTTATGGAGACTCAATCACGGATAGCTGGGGCCGGAGGGGGGATACGGGGGCGTTCTTTCCGGGTAAGCCGTATGTAAATCGCGGGATCAGCGGACAGACCACACCCCAGATGGTGGTGCGGTTTCGGCAGGATGTGATCGATCTGCGGCCGGCAGCGGTCGTGATTTTGGCGGGAACCAACGACATCGCAGGGAACACGGGGCCGATGACGCCCGAGATGACCGAGGACAACTTCCGGTCAATGATCGATCTGGCAAAGGCGAATGGGATTCGGGTGATTGTCGCGTCGATTTTGCCAGTCGCGGATTATCCGTGGAAGAAGGGGCTGGCTCCCGCGTCGAAGATAAGGACACTGAATGACTGGTTGAAAGGGTACTGCGTGAACCACTCGGTGACGTACCTCGATTACTACTCGGCGATGGTGGGGCCGGATGGCGGAATGAAGGCTGGCATCAGCTTCGACGGAGTGCACCCGAATGCGCAGGGGTACGCGATTATGGCGCCACTGGCGCAGGCGGCGATCGATAAAACGTTGGGCAAATAGAGTGGTCAAGTGGCGAGAAGATGCTTGAGGCTTTGGGCGTCTCCGAATGCGGCTCCAGAAGCAGTGTTATCGAAGATGCACCAGATCTCTCGTGTTGGATGAGCCGCGATGGTCGCAGCGAGAGATCGAAGATAAGTTGCCGGATAGGACGAGTAGTAAATGCGAGGACTGCCATGAAGACGGCAGTAGATTAGTTCGCCCCATCCAGTGGCGTAAGCCGCTTGAGGGACACGGACAGGGTCGGCGACAACCCTTGAGATTCGAAAACTCTGCATTAGATCTCCGACCTCAGGGGTGAACCAGGTGGCGTGGCGCGGTTCAATGACGGTATTCCGTGAGTATAGATCGCGAAGCATGGTGAAGAACGTTCTGGCGACGGTGGGGCTGAAGACGAAGCTCGGCGGAAGCTGAAAGAGGATCGTCCCCAGCTTGCCGCCGAGAGCATTTGCTTCGGTCAGGAAGCTTTGTAACTGCGCCTGGGTGCAAGCGAGTTTTGCTTCGTGAGTGATCGTCTTCGGCGCCTTGACGGAGAACCGAAAGCCGTCTGGGACCGAATTCGCCCATTTCTCCCAGGTAGAGAGTCGGTGAGAGCGGTAGAAAGAGGAGTTGATCTCGGCGCAGTTAAAGATTTGTGAGTAGCGGACCAGATGGGTTCCATGCGGTGAGAGGGCTGCAAATTGTTTCGGAATACTCCAGCCAGCCGTACCGATTCGGAGTGACTTCATACTGCGATTCGATGCAAAACGCTCGGATGTAGTGATTTCCCGTGACTTTCGCGCTCGTCAGCAAGGAGGATGCATTTCCACTGTCCAGGAAATGCCGGCTGAAGGCCGCAGGGAAAGATCCCAGGGGACAGTGCCGACAGAGGGCCGGGCCAGAAGGTTTTGGCAAGAAACCATGAACCGCTGCGATACTGGTAGGCGTCTAACTTTCTAGGCCAATGGCTACCATTACTCCCCCCAAGCCGAGTTCGTTCGACCGCACACTAGCCAGTGCGCGATCCACGATGATGTTCAGCGAGGTCGCAAGGCTTGCGGTCGATAGCTTTCGCGCCAGCAAAACTCGGTTTCTGCTCACCATGCTGGGTATGGTCATCGGCTCCGCTTCGATCATTCTTGTCGCGACGCTCGGATCGACCGGAAAACAGTATGCCTTGGATCAGCTGACGAGCATTGGACCGAACAAGATCGAATTGCAGTACGGTGGCGGCAACATCAGTGGCCCCGACAACACCAGCACTCCCGACTACATGACGCTCGACGACATGCGCGCGGTCCTCGACCAGGTTCCGGGCATCGTCGCATCGTCGCCCATGCTGGAATATCACGACAACGTGAGTCTTGGCGGCGGCATCACGAAGCAGACGACGCTACTGGGCGTCTCTCCTCAGTATCGTGTCGTGCGCAATCTCGTCGTTGTTTCGGGACGCTTCTTCGACGATCAGGATGAACTCGCCCACGAGAAGGTCGCGGTGATAGTAAAGCCGTTCGCAGAGGAACTCTACGGCAGCGACAAAGCCGCAGTCGGCAAGACGATCAGTATCAAGGGCATTCCATTCGTCGTCATCGGAGTGTTCAAAGAGGCCTTCGATACGTATGGGCAGTCGGAGATCAGCGACCACACCATGCTGGTGCCTTACCCGGTGGTGCGCTACTTCACGGGAACCAACACGCTGAAAGAGATATTTTTTACCATGCGGAGTGCGTCGATGGTGGTTCCGGCCAGCGAACGCATTCTTGAAATCGTCCGCTCCCGTCACTACGCGGGTTCGGTCTACACTGCTGCGACGCTCACCGATATTCTCAGCAGCATGGCGAAGATCGCAGACATGCTGACCATCGTTCTCACACTTGGCGCGGGTATCACGATGATCGTCAGCGGCGTCGGCATTATGAACAGCATGTTGGCCAATGTTCAGTCGCGACTGAAAGAGATTGGAATCCGGAAGGCGCTGGGTGCCACGAGTCGCGAGATCAGGATGCAGTTTCTGACTGAGTCGGTCTTCCTGTCGCTAAGCGGGGGGGTCATCGGCACGATCATTGGCCTGGCGCTGCCGTTGACCCTTGGGCTGCTTACGCCGTTCAGCATCCCCGTCAATCCATGGTCGCCCGTCTTCGCACTCGGAAGCTCCGTGCTCGTCGGAGTTCTCTTCGGAACTCTTCCAGCGAACCGCGCCGCACGGCTCGATCCCGTGCAAACGCTGAAGTACGAGTAACGCGTCCCTCAACCGAACGCTGACTATTAAACGCATTGACCCTCGCGCAGAATTTCGCGAAAGTCAATGCGTTTTGATGTTTTGAAGGTGATTCGATTAAGCTGTCGCGACTGCTTCGGCTTCGGGTTGATCGCCCTTGACCGTCACCTTCACGTGGCTGGTGACCTCGCGGTGCAGCTTCACGGGAACGTGGTACTCGCCGATCGTCTTCAGAGGCTCCTCGAGGGAGATCTTGCGGCGATCGATGGTGAAGCCCTTGGCTTCGAGCTGCTGCGCGATGTCGCCCGAGGTAACCGAGCCGAACAGATGCTCGTTCTCGCCAACCTTGCGCTCGAACACAAGCTCAACCTCGGAGAGCTGGGTCGCCAACTGCTCGGCTCCGGTCTTCTCCTTGGCGGACTTGCGAACCGCCGATGCCTTCATCTGCTCGATGACTGCCTTGTTTGCGAGAGTCGCTTCGATCGCGAGCTTCTCCGGCAGCAGATAGTTGCGCCCGTAACCGTCAGCGACCTTGACCACGTCGCCGCGATGTCCGAGCTTGTTTACGTCTTCCTTCAGAATGACTTCCATTGCAT
>CAZZZG010000143.1:0-9569 GCA_964658525.1 uncultured Edaphobacter sp. | reverse complement strand
CGGCGTCGCGCTTGGCGAGGTAGTCGTTGACGGTGACGACGTGGACGCCGCGGCCTGCTAGCGCGTTGAGATAGCAGGGGAGTGTGGCGACGAGGGTTTTACCTTCGCCGGTCTTCATTTCGGCGATCTTGCCGGAGTGGAGGACGATGCCGCCGATCATCTGAACGTCGAAGTGGCGCATGCCGACGGCGCGCTTGCCGGCTTCGCGGACGACAGCGAAGGCTTCGGGCAGGATGGCGTTGAGGGCTTCTTTTTCGGCGGCGTAGATGGCGTCTTTATCGCTATCGCTGGGCTTCTCATCGGCTGCGCCGGCAACATGTGAGCCACCGTCATTCCTTCCACCGTATGATCCTCCGGCGGCCTCGACAGCTTTACGAATTTTCTCGCGGAACTCGGCGGTCTTGTTGCGCAGAGCCTCGTCGGAGAGCGCCTGAATGGCGGGCTCGAGCGCGTTGATCTGCGCGACCGTGGGCTGGATGCGCTTAATGGCGCGTTCGTTACTGGTACCGAAGACCTTGGCTACGACAGAGTTGAGCAAAACGGGTATCCTTCTGGGCGCACTTTGACCCAAATACTAGTGTAAATGGTGCGGGAGGGTGGCGGGCTAACGGCCTGGCTGGCCGTTGTATACGCGGACCGGGGTCTGGGCGGGGCTCAGGATTTCGAGCGCACGTAGACTGGGTCGCGTTTGAGGTAGGCAAAGCGGTATTTCGCGTCTTGTCCCGAGGGCGCGCAGAGGTGTCCGGTGAAGGGGGCGCGGAGGATGGCGGTGCCGAAGGTGATCGCTACGAAGGCCGGGGAGTAGCACTGGCTGTTGTCGTAGACTTCGCCGGAGACCCAGTGAAGCTCGCCGGTGGCTTCGGCGTTTGCCGGGACGGCTACGGGGAGGATGACAGGGCCGGGGTGCATTCCGGGTGGGGTTTCGAGGGAGATGGGAAGTCTGGTCTGGGAGGCGTCTTCGAAGACGAGCGCGGGTTGGCCGGGGACGGTGCAGGTTTGAGCGCCGATGTTGCGCAGGACCAAGAGGGTGCCGGACTGCGACATGCCGTCGAAGTTGCCGCCTTCGCTGTCGAACGAAAGCGAGAGTTGGGCGGCGGTGCAGGCCAGAAGAGTCGACGCGGATTGCAGTGGGGTCGCGCTCGCGGACGAGGCGAGGATGAGCACCACTGCAACGACAACATAGGCCGCGCTTGAAGCTGGTTTAGTCACTGTGAGAATTTTAGTCTTTCTTTGCTGATCTGTTGAGACGTTTTCGTTACGAAATGGTGAGAAGCGGAGGCACGATGTAAGCTGGCTTGGCGGTGCGGCTTTTGGTTCCAGGTGGAGCTTCTATGTTGAGTTACGCGCAGAGTGGCATGTTGGTCGTTGTAGCTATGCTGGTGTCGGTGTTCATGGTGCTGGTACTGAACTGGGTGTGGCCGATTCCGAATCGCAAACTGATCAATGACGTGACGGGATGGCAGCTGGGGATTCTGGGAACGACGTATGGCGTGATTCTTGGGTTCATGCTGTATACGGTGTGGATTGATTTTCGGGCGGCTGAGATCAATGCGACGCAGGAGGCCAGCTCGCTGTTGAGCGTGACCAGAATTGCGTCGGCGCTGCCGGCAGAGGCGCGGGAGGAGTTTCGGACTTTAGGAATGAGGTATGCCGAGGCCGTGGTGAAGGAGGAGTGGCCGGCGATGCAGAAGCAGCAAGAGAGCCGCGCAGGAGAGATGGTCGAGGTGGAGATGTGGAAGCTGCTTGCGGCGGTGAAGGACGAGGCCGGTTCGGCGAACAGCGTGGACCATCTGACCCAGGTGCTGAGTGATCTTTCGGAGCGGAGGAGCCTGCGGGAAGAGGAGGTTCGGGTACGGCTGCCGGTTGTGTTGTGGATTTTGCTGCTGGCGGGCGGGGGAGCGACTGTGCTGTCCTCGTGCGTGCTGGGGAACGACAATAAGTGGCTGCACTACTGCCAGGTGTTGGCGCTGACGTTTGTGGTGGCGGTGACGCTGTCGGCGATTGCGGATCTGGCGAGGCCGTTTGAAGGTTCGGTGTCGGTGAGCCCGATTGCATTTGAGCGTGTGGAGAAGATGATGCAGCTGGATGCGGCGCATTAGCCGGGGTTATGTTCTGCGAAGGACGAGGAGGGTCATGTCGTCGACCTGGGGAGTGCCGGAGGCAAAGGAGTCGAGTGTAGAAAGGATGTCCTGTACGGCGGCTGCGGCGGAATGCGAGTTTTGTTTGAGGACTGCTGCGAGGAGGCCTTGCTCTTCCCATTCGGCGCCGCGAGGGTTGATGGCTTCGGTGATGCCGTCGGTGTAAATGGTGAGGGTGTCGCCAGGGTTGAAGGCGAGGGTCTGCTCTTCATAGGTCGCGTCGGGGAGAAGGCCGAGGACAGGGCCGCCGCACTCGAGCCTGGTGACCTGGCCGTTAAGCAGCAGAGGAGGATTGTGACCTGCGTTGACATAGGTGAGGGTCTGGGCTGAGGGATCGTAGACGAAGAAGACGAGCGTGGCGTAGCGGCTGGCGGAGGAGGCTTCGTAGAGGAGGCGGTTGAGGTCTTCGATGACTGCGGTGACGGGGTCATCGCGGTGATTGATCATGAGGCTGCGAAGCGAGGCGCGAAGGGTTGCCATGAGCAGGGCAGACGCAATGCCTTTGCCGCTGACATCCGCGACGACGCAGCAGAGGAGACCTTTCCAGGTGATGAAGAGGTCGTAATAGTCGCCGCCGACTTCATCGGCGCTTTTGTAGGTAGCTGCGGAGTCGATGCCGGGGACGGTGGGGAGGGACTGGGGCAGGAGTCGCTCCTGGACCTCGCGGGCGAGATCGAGTTCGCGGTTAACTTTGGCACGTCTGACGGCTTCTTCGCTGAGGGATTTGACGTGGCGGGCGGTCTCGAGCCCGCGGCCCATGTGCTGGCTGAGTTCGCGGAGGAAACGAAGCTCGTGACGGAGGAAGTGTTTTCCCCCGGATTTGGCAAGGGTGGCGAAGCCGCGTAGGCCGGTGCGGCCTTCGAAGGGTATGAGGAGCTGTGCTCCGAGAGCTTCGAGGGCGGCTATCTCATGGGAGCTGGCGAGTAGTTGCCAGCCATCGGGCGTGTGCTTTTTGAAAGGGGAGGGCCTTCGCTCGCGTTTGAGGCGGAGGATGGTGGCGGAGCTGGCGGGAAAGATGAAGCCGGAGGTAAGGTCGCGGGCGGGGCCCTGAGGGACGAAGCCGGAGTCTTCACGAAGCAGGATGTGGAAGGAAGATAGGTGCAGGGCGGACGAGATATTGCGGGGGCAGTTGACGAGCAACTCGTCAAGAGAGAGTGTGCGGCCAACTTCGAGCAGAATCTCTTCGAAGTGATCGCGAGAGGCATATCCGCTGGGCGTTAGCTTTTCATTGAGGAAGCGGGTTATTTTCTTTTTTAGAGAAAGGGGTCTGTCGGTCATGTCAGTTTTGGTGGAGCTGAGTCATGAAGTCGGCCCTCTCATTGAAACATAGGTGTTCCCCGTATTTTCAGTCGTGGTTTTCTAACTAGAGGTACGGGCAGCCATCAGCAGCACCTTTCGCTGCGTAATGGTTTCTACGCAGGCAAGGCGCGCGGAGTTCCGTAAGAGTGGGTTTGGGTGACTAGTGGCCGCCGAGGGCTTCGGGGTCGGGCTTGGCCATTTTTTTGGGCAGGCGCATGAGGAAGGGTAGCGGCGTGAGCAGAAAGATGGTGAAGGCCAGGATGGCGAAGGCGTTTCTGTAGCTGAGCATGGAGGCCTGGCGGAGCATCTGCTGATAGGCCTGGCCGATGGCCATCTGCGAGGCATTCGCGGCGGACATTCCCTGCGACATCATCATCTCTTTCATGCGGTCCATGTAGTGGTTGTACTGAATGCTGCCGGGGGTGACGTTCGCCGAGAGGGTGACCTGATTAACCTGGGCGTTGCGCGCGAGGAAGGTCGTGAGCAGCGCAGTGCCGGCGCTTCCGCCGAGGTTGCGGGCGAAGTTAGAGAGACTGGAGATCTGGTTCATCTTGGTTGGTGGGACGCCGACGTAGTTGAGCGTACTGATGGGGATAAAGATAAAGGCCAGGCCGATGACCTGGAACATGCGCCAAAGCGTGACGGTGCCATAGGCTGTGTTGAGGTCGAGGCGGGTGAGGTTGTAGAGGCCAATTGCTGTGGCGAGATAGCCCAGGCAAACCATCGCGCGTGGGTCGAATTTGCCGACGGTGCGACCTGCGACGGCCATCATGGCCATCATGACGAAGCCTGCGGGGGAGAGCACCATGCCCGCGCGTTCGGCGGTATAGCCCAGGAGCACCTGAAGGTACTGGGGGATGAGGACAGTGGAGCCGAAGAGAACCATGCCGAGGATGAGTTGGAGGAAGACGGCGGTCCCGAAGTTTCGATTTTTCAGCAGCTTCAGGTCGACAATCGGGTCAGGGTGGTGCCACTCCCACCAGGTGAAGAAGATGAGGGTGGCGGCGGCGAGAATGGCGAAGGTGCGGATCATGGGATCGCCGAACCAATCTTTTTCCTGGCCCTTGTCGAGGGTGAATTCGAGACAGCCTACGCCGACGGCGACGAGGCCGAGTCCCATGAAGTCGACTTTGCGGTGCTTGGAGTTTTCTCTGCGAGCCTTGAGATGGGGTGGGTCTTCGACCATTCGGTTGGAGAGGAAGAGCGAGAGCAGGCCGAAGGGGATATTGATGAAGAAGATCCAGTGCCAGTTGAAGTTGTCGGTGATCCAGCCGCCGAGGGTGGGGCCGATGGCGGGAGCGACGACGACGGCCATGCCGTATACGGCGAAGGCCTGTCCGCGTTTTTCGACGGGGAAGGTGTCGGCGAGGATGGCCTGCTCGCTGGGCGCGAGGCCACCGCCGCCTGCGCCTTGCAGGATGCGCGCGACGATGAGGAGAGGGAGCGTGTTTGCGATGCCGCAGAGGAAGGAGCAGATGGTGAAGATGACCACGCAGGTCATGTAGAAGCGTTTGCGGCCGAAGCGGTCGGAGAGCCAGCCGGAGATGGGGAGCACGACGGCGCTTGAGACGAGGTAGCTGGTGAGGACCCAGGTGGCTTCTTCGGAGCTGGCGCCGAGTGTGCCGGCGATGTGAGGCAGGGCGACGTTGGCGATGGAGGTGTCGAGGACCTCCATAAAGGTGGCGAGGGTGACCGTAAGGGCGATGGCCCAGGGGTTGTGGTGCGGCTTCCAGGCAGCTGACGCGGCAGGGGCGGGCTTTGGCCGGGGGAGTGCCGGGGAGGGTGCGGTCATCGTTGCCATATCAGTCTCCTGATATGATATCAGGAGACTGATATGGCTTCTTTAAATTTGAACGAGAAAAAAAGACAGGTCGAAAGGAGACGGGCTGCGCAGATGATGAAGCGCATCCTGATCCATTTTCACAGCCAGATGGACGAGGCGCTGCGCCCTCAGGGAGTTACGATCGCCCAGCTGCGTTTGTTGAAGACGATCCGGGAAGAACCGGGGGCGTCGGGTGCTCAGTTGGCTCGGTCGTGCTATATGACTCCGCAGTCTGCGCAGTCGCTTCTGACGGGGCTTCAACGAGATGGATGGGTTGTACGGAGTAAAGGGCGAGGGAATGACCGGATTCTTGCGGCCCGTGTGACCCCTGAGGGAGAGAAGTTGCTGGAGACTGCGGAGAAGGCAGCGAAGGTGATAGAGGGGAAGTTGTGGCGGGGAGTGACGGAAGACTCGGTCGAGGCTTTGAATGCGGTGTTAGAGCAATGCCTTGCGAATCTTGGGTCGGAGTCGAACGGCGCTTAGTTGGGTTGCGTGAGTTTTGAAAGAAGTTCCGCCGGCATCTGGTTGGACAGATGCCGGCTTTGGCCTACTGGGGCTGCTTTTTGTGGAAGAGCGCGCGGTTGATGTCTGGCCAGAACTCGTGGAACAGGAAGGTTGCGGCGTCGATGCCGATGTTCTGGCCCCATCTGTCTGCCGTGTTGCTGAATGTGCGCTCTCGCGATGGGTAGTAGAGGTTTGAGACGCCGGCTGCGGCACCAGCTCCAACGACTTCGCTGATGTTGAAGGTGTCGTGGCCTTCGTCGTTGCGAGTGATGATGGCGCGGCTGAGAGAGTATCCGGTGCGTTTCCAGAAGCCTCCGGACCCCAGGGTGTAGTAGCGAGTGTCTTCGTGGGTGATGACGGGGACGATGAACTCAACGAAATAGTTTTCACTGGCCTGGTCGACGTAGGCGTGCCAGTAGTAGCGGCCGAAGCCGGCGGCTCCCTGGTGAAACTCCGGAGTGTTGTTGGTGGCCTGGTTGTAGCCCGCGACGATTCCTGGAATGAAGATGGAAGAGTAGTCGAAACTGTCCTGGGTGGCGGTGAGGAACTTCTCTTTTACAGTCTGCGGGGGAAGATGGACGTTTGCGCTGACAGCACGGAAGTTAGGAAATATGCCGAGGATGCGCTTGGTCTGCTGGCCCTCGCCCTGTGCGGCTTCGGCGGCTGAATCGTGAGAAGCCCGCTGAGGCTGGGCCTGAGGCGCGTCGGGATAGTCGGCGTTGCCGAGGGAGGAAGACGTTTCAATGCTTACAGTTTTGAGCGTGGCTGGCTTGTCTGAAGGGGAGTCAATGCTGTCCTGCGCGTTTGCGTTTCCGCAGAAAAGATACAGTGACAGGAACAAATTGGCCGTGCAGACGGCATAGGGGATTTTTATATTCATAGGTTCGATGCGTTGTTAGTTGATTAGACGTGGAAGTAGGATGTTTTGGCCACACGAGAAGATTCATTCCTCGTCTATTTGATTGTCCCACGGCAAGGTTGCTTGAGAGACGGGTAAAATGCGGGTTTTTGTTCTGTCTCGTTTGCGCCTAGCGGAGGGTGGCGTGGAAGCGGAGACGAACGTAGTCGGCGGTCCAGTTGCCGTCGGCATCGCGCAGGATGGGCTCGAGCAGGGCGATGGTGTTGGTGACGGCGACGGCGCGATCGTGCGGATTGAGGCGGTCGAGGACGCCGTTGCGGAAGGTGTTGAGCCACGACTCCATGCCATTGGGTAGAGGTGTTGGGCGAGGGATGAGTTCGATAGATTGAACGGCGAAGCCTGCTGATTCGAGTAGGCGACGATAGGTGGCGGGTGAGGGGAAGAAGCTTGCGGCGGTGGCTTCGGCGTCGATGTGGAAGGGTGCGAGTACGGCCTGGAGCGCGGTGCGGATGGCGGCGACGTTGCCTTGACCGCCCATCTCGGCGACGAAGCGGGCTTTTGGATTTTCGTGGCGGAGTGCGCGGTGGACGCCGGAGAGCATCGCCTGATGGCCGGAAGTGCCGGTGATCCAATGGAGCGCGGCGTTCGAGAAGACGGCGTCGAACTGTTGGTTGTAGGGGAGGGCGGTGGCGTCGTGATGTTCTAGAGAAAAGCTGGTGGTGCTGTGGAGGATGCGTTCACGCGCGGCGGCGAGCATGGAATGTGATGCGTCGACGCCGGTGACGATGGCGCCTGTCGCGGCGAGTTGTTCGGTGAGGGCGCCGTCGCCGCAACCGAGGTCGAGAATGTGTTCGCCGGGTTGTGGTGCGAGGAGGGCGACGACGTCGGAGGCGAGGGTGGCGACGAAGCGGCCGTTGGCGGCGTAGGCTTCGGTGTTCCAAGTCTGTCCGGTGGCGGGCGATGCGGAGTTGCCGTGAGTCGTCATAAGGTCATTGTCCGTCAAGGGGCGGGCGGCGATGGGGAAGATAAGAATTAACGACGGCCGGATAAGCGGGGATGGGTGGTTGGTTTGCGATTGTCACAGTCTTATGTTTGGGATGAAGCGGTGCGACGCAGGGATTTATAGAGATTTTTGTGGCTCAATAACTCGAGAAGAACGACGGCTTCGTTGTGTTCGGTATCCTTTGTAGCGTAGAGGAGCGTGGCGGGTGCCTTTGCGATGGCTTGATGGAGGAGCGCCATCTGCTCGGGACTATGTTTCAGCGCTGCGTGGTAGCGGGTTTTGAATTCGGGCCATCTTGCCGGGTCGTGAGCGAACCACTTTCGTAGATCGTTGGTGGGTGCGATCTCTTTGAGCCATAGGTCGACGCGGGCCTTTTCTTTGGTCAGGCCGCGCGGCCAGAGCCTGTCGACGAGAATGCGAGTGCCGTCTTCTTCAGTGGGCTCGTCGTAGACTCGTTTGATTCGGATGGTCAAGATTGTTTTCCCGCCCCGGTGAAATCAGGAGCCGTAGCCGCGATGCTTCATGGCGGCGAGTTCCTCGTTGCTGGGCCAGGAGATTGTGAGGAGAAAGACCGAGTCGCTTTTGGCTTCTACGTCGTGTCGGATGGAGGCGCCAAGGGTGAAGAGAGTGCCGGTGGGGAGATCGTGCGGCTTGCCGTTGACGGAGACGCGGATTTGACCCTTAAGGACGTGGAGAGAGAGGGTGCCGTCGGCGTGATGCTCTTTCATGCGGGCGTCGCTCTGCATTGAGATGAGGACGACTCTTAGGTCGTGCTTCTTGAAGAGGGTTTTGGAGTAGAGGCCGGCTGGCCAGGGTTTTTTTTGCTCGGCGTCGGCAATTTCTTTGGCGAGGTCGAACTGCGCGATCTTGTCGATCATGGTGCCGTCTTGCTGGGAGGTTGTCATGGCAGACGCTCCTTTATTGGCTGAGAGTTTACTCCTTCCACTGGGAGACAGGCGATGGTGAATGGGTTGCGAGGCGGGGCGGGTGGTTGTTGCCTATACTTATGTTTCGCTGCGGTAGCAGATTGCCGCCGGCGGAAGAATGCTCTTTGAGGAGTAGATCAGTGACTACGGAAATGACAGCGGCGGTTGCGTTTGGGCGGGAGAACAAAGGGCGGTTTGTGGAGGAGTTGAAGGCGTTGTTGCGGATTCCTTCGGTGTCCACTGCTCCTGAGCATGTGGGGGATGTGCGGCGGGCTGCGGAGTTTGTTGCAGCGGAGCTGAAGAGGATTGGGATGGAGAACGTCCGTCTGATCGAGACGACGACGGCGGAGCGCAAGGGGCATCCGTTGGTGTATGCGGACTGGCTGCATGCGGCGCCGGGAGCTGATGGGAAGGCGAAGCCTACGGTGCTCTGCTATGGGCACTATGATGTGCAGCCTGCCGAGCCGTTGGATGAGTGGAAGACGCCGCCGTTTGAGCCGACGGAGCGCGATGGAAATATCTATGCTCGCGGTGCGGTGGATGACAAGGGGCAGATGTGGATGCATGTGAAGGCGCTGGAATCGTTGATGGCTGCGGGTAGTGGGAAGCTGCCGGTGAATGTGCGGGTGATCGTTGAGGGCGAAGAAGAGGTTGGGGGCGAGGGGATCGCTGCGTTCGTGCGCGAGCATGGAGATCAGCTAAAGGCGGATGTCGCGTTGGTGAGCGATACGGAGATGTTTGCGCCGGAGTTGCCGACGTTGTGTGTGGGGTTGCGAGGGATGATTTATACGGAGATTGAAGCGCGAGGGGCGAAGGTCGATCTGCACTCGGGCATGTATGGCGGCGCGGCGCCGAATCCATTTGTCGCGCTGGCTCAGGTGATTGCGAAGTTGAAGGATGAGAATGGAAAGATTTTGATCCCGGGATTTTATGACAAGGTGCAGAAGCCTACGGCGGATGAGTTGAAGGCGTGGAAGGCGCTGCCGTTTGATGAAGAGCACTATCGCGAGACGGAGGT
>CAZZZG010000142.1:0-9711 GCA_964658525.1 uncultured Edaphobacter sp. | reverse complement strand
GACTGCGACTGCAATGCAGAGGCTAGACGGAGCTGGGGCGGGTGGGGATGGGGGTGGGCTTTTTGAGGCGCTTCGTAGCTGTGTAGGCTACGCGGGCCAGGAGCAGGATCGTGAGGACTACGGTGACCTTCCATGGGGCGTTGTTGCCTTTTTTGACTAGCCACCAGAAGTGGATGACACCGGCGATGCCGGCGACGTAGACGAGGCGGTGGAGACGCTGCCAGTTTTTGCCGCCCATGGCTCGCATGATGAAGGCGGGTGAGGTGCATGCGAGAGCGAGGAGGATGAGCCAGGCGAAGAGGCCTACCTGGATGAAGCGGCGTTTGAGGACGTCGTCGACCATGCCGGGCCAGATGAGCTTCCACTGCGTGACGAGTACGCCGGGGTGACCGGTGCGGAGGCCGGTGAGGGCGGTGGTGATGTCGTATCCGGAGAAGAGGAAGATGTAGGTGGCCAGGTGGAGGGTCGCGTAGAAGAAGGCGTAGAGGCCGATGAGGCGGCGGAAGCGGATGAGGAAGCCGAGGCTGGTGGCGAGGCGGCGGATGGGAGTGATGGCGAGGGAGGCGAAGAGGGTGTAGAGGGTCCAGTCGCCGGTGAAGTGGGTGATGTAGTTGACGGGGTCGGCGTTGAGGGCGAGCGCGCCTGAGGTGTAGAAGTGCACGAGCCAGGCGAGTGGGGCCAGGCAAAGGAGATGGGTGAGGACCTTAAGGAGGATGATGGCGCGCTTGGACATTGTTGCGGTTAGTTTAGCTTGGCTGTTGGATGGGACGCACGGAGGAGATTTGAGTTACAGCGGTATTTCTGAGCGAGTTTGCGGGTAGAGAAACCTGCGATGATAGGAAGAGGCGGTTGCAATGCCGATTGTCTACCTTCGCAGATTGACTGGAAATGAGCGCACCCAGAAGGCTAACCGGGAGCTTGCGCACTTTCTCGCTTTTATTGCTGGGGCGGCGAATGCTGGACCGGCGATAATCCCGCTGCAAACTAACTCCGCAATCAAAGTTTGGATTTGTTGCTGTAAAGCAATACACGTCGCACATGTCGGGGATCGTGTCGGCGATGGCAGACGCGACGGCGGTACAGGATATTGATGTGCTGGCGGCGGGGGCGAGCGCTCTGCTGGTATTTCTGGCCGGGGCGGCGTGCACTGCGATGCTGGTGAACTGGGGTCGGCGGCGCGAGCTCAAGAGCGAGTATGCGTTGCCAATGATGGTTGAGGCGGCATTACTCCTGTGCTTCGGGCTGATGGGGAGACATCTGGCTCGCCACGAGTGGTTTTTGGTGCCTTCGACAGTCGCACTGCTGTGCTTCACGATGGGACTTCAGAACGCGATCATCACGAAGATTTCCAATGCGGAGATCAGGACAACGCATGTGACCGGGATGGTGACCGATATTGGGATCGAGCTTGGGAAGGCTTTGTACTGGAACCGACGGAGCGAGAACGAAGGATATGTAGCGGTGAGGTCCGATTACAAGAAGCTGTGGCTGTTGATTTCGCTGGTGGGTCTTTTCTTTATTGGTGGAGTAGTTGGGGCGGTGGGATTCAACCGCGTGGGTTTCGTTGCTACGGTGCCGCTGGCAGTGCTGTTGTTAATGCTGGCATTTGTTCCGATTATGGACGATGTGCGCGCACGGAGTATCAGAGCCTGGCGAGCTTACTAGGATTTGTAACTTCAGTAGAACTTTTTGAGATCCATACCGGCGTACATGCTGGCGACCTGATCTCCGTAGCCGTTGAACATCAGGGTGGGGATGTTGCGAGGGAAGGTGCTTGTGTCGAGACGGCGCTCGTGGGCCTGGGACCAGCGGGCGTTGTCGTAGTTGGGATTGACGTTGGAGTAGAAGCCGTATTCGCCGCCGTCGGCTTGGTTCCAGGTGGTCTCGGGCTCTTTGTCGGTGAAGTGGAAACGGACGATGGACTTCGCGGATTTGAAGCCGTACTTCCAGGGGACGATGACGCGGACGGGCGCGCCGTTCTGGTTGGGAAGGACCTGGCCGTAGCAGCCGAAGGTGAGGAGGGTGAGGGG
The DNA here is from genome assembly GCA_964658525.1 of uncultured Edaphobacter sp. Classification (GTDB taxonomy): domain Bacteria; phylum Acidobacteriota; class Terriglobia; order Terriglobales; family Acidobacteriaceae; genus Edaphobacter. The sequence continues at coordinate 7,681 of CAZZZG010000142.1, read as the reverse complement.
GTTCATGGCCTCGTCCATGCGGAGGCCTTCGCGATAGGGCCAGTCGTAGCCGGAGGGCTCGTCGGGCATGACTTTTTTGTTGTTGTAGGAGAAGAACTGGATGTATTTGGCGCTGGGGAGGGGCTGGCAGAAGTTGATGAACTCGGAGAGGGAGTAGCCGTCCCAGGGGATGATCATGGACCAGGCTTCGACGCAGCGGAAGCGGTAGACGCGCGATTCGAGCGGGCGGTAGTGGATGAGGTCGTCGATGTTGATGGTCTGGGGCTTTTTGACCATGCCGGTGATCTGGATGGGCCAGGGGCGGGTGGGCAGGCGGTGGGCTTCGTGGGAGGGGTCGGACTTGTCGGTGCCGAATTCGTAAAAATTGTTATAGGTGCTGGCCTTGGAGAGGGGAGTTTGCGGATCGTCCAAGGTGTATTTGCTGGGGATGGTTTTGAGTTGTTCGGCGGCTTCAACCGTTGTTGGAGGGCTGATGAGCGAGGGGATGGTGCGGGCGGCGAGGGCGGCTGCGCCGAGGGTGGCGGCGGAGGTGAGGAAGCGGCGGCGGGTAGGATGAGGCTGCTCGAAGACGCTCTGGGGGGTGATTTCGGAGGAGCGGATGGTCGCTTCGAGGCTGGGCGATTTGCGGATGAGCATGCGGGGTTCCTTCTGTTGACAGCTTACTGCTATTCGATGGGACTCGGAATGTGGCTGCTGGTTACAGATACGCGTGGGTGGACGCAGTGGATGGTGGGCTTTCGTGAGTGATTTGAGGCGGTTGGGTGTGAGAGATTAGAAAGTAATGACTTCTCAACGGGTTTTCGCGGGTCTGGCTGCGGTATCGGTGATGGGGCTGGTGGTGGCGGGTGGGGTGTTGAGCTGCCAGGAGCTGCGAGATGCAGCGCGGATGGACAGGGCGAATCTGGCCGCTGAGCAGGTGAAGGCGGCGGTTGGGGTTCGAGGGATTGCGGCGAATGATGGATCGGCTGCGCTGTGGCAGAGTTTGGTGAAGCTGCGTACACGGGCGAGCTTGATGATGATTGTGGCGCATCCGGATGATGAGGATGGCGGGATGCTGACGTACGAGGCGCGTGGGCAGGGCGCGCATGTGGCGATGCTGACGCTGACTCGCGGCGAGGGTGGGCAGAATCTGATGTCTGCGGATTTCGATGATGCGCTGGGGTTGGTGCGGACGCAGGAGCTGCTGGCGGCAGGCCGCTATATGGGGATCGACCAGATGTGGGGGACCGAGGTGGACTTCGGATTTTCGAAGACGAAGGAGGAGGCGCTGGAGAACTGGGGGCATGATCGCGTGTTGTATGACGCGGTGAGGGCGGTGAGGCTGTATCGGCCGCTGGTGGTGACGGCGGTGTTTATTGGCGGGATCACGGATGGGCATGGGCAGCACCAGGTGTCGGGTGAGATGGCGCAGGAGGTTTTTGATGCGGCGGGTGATCCGAAGGTGTTTCCGGATCAGATTGCGGCGGGATTGATGCCGTGGAGTCCGCTGAAGGTTTATGCGCGGGAGCCGTTTTTTTCTGTCTCGGCGAAGGGGATGTATGACTATGCGACGGGAAAGTATGCACCGGCGCGATTTTATAACTACGTGACCAAGGAGTGGACGACGGAGACTCCGAAGGCGAATGTGACGGTACCGGAGGGAGAGTACAGCCCTGTGCTGGGGATGACTTATTTGCAGTTTGCGCGGATGGGGCTGGGGTTGCAGAAGACGCAGAATGGCGGCATGGGTGTGCCAGCTGCGGGTCGGTACGATGTGGCGTATCACCGGTATGCTTCGCGGGTGAAGACAGGCGAGGAGGAGAAGAGTTTTTTTGATGGCGTGGATGTTTCGCTTGTTGGGATGAGCTCGTTGGCTCCGGATGAGACGACTTTTTTGAAGCAGGATTTGGCGAAGATCGATGGGCTGGTGGGGCAGACTGCTGCGGTTTATAAGATTGCTGCGCCGGAGAAGACGGCTCCGTTTTTGCGGGATGGATTGAAGGCGACGGATGAGCTGATTGCGAAGGTAGAGGCTAGCGGGCTTACGGATAGGGAGAAGTACGATCTGCTGCATGAGCTAAGGGTGAAGAGGGTGCAGTTCAACGATGCGATTGTGCAGGCGCTGGGTCTGAGTCTGCGGGCGCAGGTTGCGGGGAAGGCCGACAATGGGCCGTTTGCGCGGTTTGGGGATGGTTCAGATACGTTTGTGACGGCGGTGCCGGGGCAGAGTTTTGGCGTGCAGATTCGCGTGGCGAATGGGAGCAAGGTGCCTGTGACGTTGAAGGGTGCGGGGCTGCAATCGAATGCGGGGGCGACCTTTGAGGACGCGGGTGCGAAGGCTGCGGGGAAGACGGTGGTGAGTGGGGAGGTTTATGACGATTTGTTTCAGGTGAAGCTGCCTGAGGATGCGAAGGTGACGCGGCCTCCGTTTACGCGGCCGGGAATTGAGCAGTCTTATTACGATGTGGCCGATCCGGCGTTGCGAAATGCTTCGCTTCCTTTGCCTGCTTTGACGGCGTGGGTGACGTTGGACTACGACGGCGTGGAGGTGAAGCTGGGGCAGGAGGTGCAGACGCTGCATCGGGTGACTGGGCAAGGGACGGTGTATGAGCCGCTGGTGGTAGCTCCGGCGATCTCGGTGGCGGTGTCGCCTTCGGCGGGGGTGGTGCCCCTGACGGAGAAGACGCTAATGGTGACGGCGAAGCTGAAGAGCAATGTGAAGGGTGCGGCGACGGGGAAGGTAGGGCTCGAGTTGCCGAAGGGATGGACGGCATCGCCGGAGAAGGCGGAGTTTTCGCTGGCGAAGGATGGGGATTCGGTGGATGTGCCGTTTGTTGTGACTCCGATGAGGATGGCGGAGAAGGCTTATACGATGACCGCGGTGGCGAGCTATGGCGGGAAGGAGTATCGCGAGGGATACAAGACGGTTGGGTATGCGGGGTTGTTGCCGGCGAATTTGTATCGGCCTGCGACATATCGGGCGCGGGGAGCGGATGTGAAGGTGGCTCCGGGATTGAAGGTGGGGTATCTGCCGGGGACTGGGGATGAGGTGCAGGCTTCGTTGGAGAATCTTGGCGTGCATGCTACGACGTTGACGATGGGCGATGTTGCTGCCGGAAGATTGAGTGGGTATGACGTGGTGGTGCTGGGGGTGAGGGCTTATGCTGCGCATCCCGGGCTTGCTGCGGCGAATGGGCAGTTGCTGCAGTATGCGAAGAATGGCGGCGTGGTGATTGTGCAGTACAACCTGGGCAACTTTGACTATGGGCCGTACTCGTATTCGCTGGGAGAAGCGGAGAAGGTGGTGGATGAGAAGGCTCCGGTGCAGTTGGTGGTCCCTGATAGCCCGGTGTTGAACTGGCCGAACAAGATTACGGAGCGGGACTTCGATGGATGGGTGGAGGAGCGTGGGCACGGGTTTATGGGAACGTGGGATGCGCAATATGTTGCTCCGCTGGAGACGCATGATCCGGGGCAGGATCCGCAGAAGGGTGGGCTGCTGGTAGCGAAGACGGGTAAGGGCGCTTATGTATATGTTGCGCTGGCGCTGTATCGTGAACTACCGGAGGGAGTGCCGGGGGCTTATCGGTTGTTTGCGAATCTGTTGAGTTTGGGGAGGAGCGGGGCGGCGAAGTAGTTCGTTGGTGAACGCGGAAAAGAAGAGACAAAGACAACAGCAGATCCCCTTCGGGGATGACAACTAGAAAGACAAATGCAACTGCGGTTAACCGCGAGACAGATTCGGGTTGGCTGAGAGACACTGGACGACATGATGACTGGTGAGAGAGAGAAACAGTTGATTGAGGCGGCGGATCTGTTGCTCGATGCGCGGCGGAGCGGAGAGCCGATCGAGGATCTGCCGGAGGCTTTGCAGCCGAAGGATCTGGACGAGGCTTATGCGCTGCAGGATCGTATTGCAGAAGCGTTTGGAGAGATTGGTGGGTGGAAGATCGGGGCAGCTGCTGCGGACGCTACGCCGGTGTTTGCGCCGATGCCGTTGGCCTGGATGGCAGCTGATGGAGCAGTCATTGGAGGGGTGAGGAGGTATCGCGGGCTGGAGTCGGAGATCGCGTTTTTGTTGGGTAAGGATCTGCCTGCGAAGGCTACGCCCTATGCTTCAGGAGAGGTCGTGAGTGCCATTGCGAGTTGTCATCCGGCGATTGAGGTGATTGAGAGTGGGCTGCGCGATCCGTTGAAGGCGGCGAAGTTGTCAATGATTGGCGATCTGCAGATGCATGGCGGGTTTGTGTACGGGCCGGCGGTTGCGGGCTGGCAGAAGATCGATTTCAAGACGGAGCATGTGTTTATCGCCGTCGATGGCGCGGTGAGGGTGGAGCGGACGGGATCGAATACTTCGGGAGACCTGATGCGTTTGCTGCCATGGCTGGCGAATGAAGGCTCTAAGCGCACAGGTGGGTTGAAGGCTGGGCAGTGGGTGACAACGGGAAGCTGGACGGGCGTGACATCTGGTGATCCGGGGTCTGCGGCAGATGTGAAGTTTTCTACTGCGGGTGAGGTTCATCTGCGGTTTGAGTAGCTCATTTTGGGGGGCGATGCGGGGAAGAAGCTTTAGTTCCCTGCCCTTGCGGATTCGATGGTGTTCAGGCACTCAAGCGAACTGCGGGGGTCTCTCCGCTGCGCTGTTCACGGTGAGACTGTGAACAGCTGCGGTCGAGATAACGATGTCTTTTTAGTGGATGAAGAGAACGAGCCAGTTTTATGACGCTAAGCTGACTGCTTCCTTCTCGGGACGGCTGAGCTTCATGACGAGGCATTTGGCGGCGCCGCCGGCTTTGAGGAACTCGGTGAGGGTGACTTCGATGACGTTGAAGCCGCGGGTTTCGAGTTGGTGGCGGAGGTCGGTGCTGATGTTGTTGAGGATGATGGTGCGGTCGACGTTGATGGCGTTGCAGGCGAAGCAGATGGCGTCGGATTCGCTGACGATGATTCGCTTTTCGGCTGGGTAGAAGGCTTCGATCTTTGCGCGGGAAGCTTTGTCGAAGGCCTCGGGAAAGTACATCACGTAGCCGCCGGCGAGTGGGGCGAAGCAGGTGTCGAGGTGGTAGAAGCGGGGGTCGATGAGGTGGAGAGAGGTGACCTCGATGCCCCAGATCTTGCGCAGGGGGTTGTGGCTGGAGGGGTCGGTGCGGGGGCCGTAGCCAACCCAGAGGCGTGTGCCGTCGGTGGAGAAGAGGGCGTCGCCTTCGCCTTCGAAGGGCGTGGTGCGAGGCGTGTCGACGACGGTGTAGCCGGCGAGTTGGAACCAGCGGCGGAAGTGAGGCTCTTCGCCCTGACGCTCGGGGTGGAAGAAGCTGCTGATGGCGACGGTGCCGTTGCGCTCGAGGCCTGCGTTGGCAGTGAAGACCATGTCGGGCGAACCGGGCTGGGGCTCGACGAGTTGGACCTGGGCGATGGTGGTGACGGCTTCGTAGAGGCGCTGCCACTGCTCGGCGGCGCGGGTGCGCGAGGAGGCGTGGACGTTGCCGGCCATCCAGGGGTTGATGACGTAGTTGACGTCATAGAGCTTGGGGGGACACATGAGGAAGGTGGCCGGGGTGTATGCGATGCTGGCGAGAATCGCCGGGGTGGGGATCTCGATGGGTTGCGTGCTCATGTCTGAATGTCTCTCCATGATGAGCATGGAGGATCGCAAAAGCCGCGTCAACACTAATGATTATGCATGGTTGGCGTATAAAGATACATTTTTGGAACAAATAGATTCAGGTGCGCCCTGCGCGGGCAGCGCCCACTTCGTGGGGTGTATACCGGCTTTGCCTCTCGGCCTCCCGATGGTCGGCTGAAGATGTCTGTGCTGTCTAACGACACAAGGCAGCTCCGCTTTGGAGCTGCCTCGTCGCTTCTGTTTATCGGATTGCGATGTCTACAGATTTCCGCGGAGTTCCTGTTCGCGTTCGATGGCTTCGAAGAGCGCTTTGAAGTTGCCTTTGCCGAAGCTACGGCTTCCCTTGCGCTGGATGATCTCGTAGAAGACGGTGGGGCGGTCTTCGACTGGCTTGGTGAAGATCTGGAGCATGTAGCCTTCGTTGTCGCGGTCGACGAGGATGCCGAGTTTTTCGAGCTCCTCGATGGGTTCGTCGATCTTGCCGATGCGGGATTGCAGCTCGGTGTAGTAGGAGTGGGGGACAGTGAGGAAGTCGACACCCTGCTGCTTCATGGCGGAGACGGTGGCGAGGATGTCTTTGGTGGCCAGGGCCATGTGCTGAACGCCGGGCCCTTGATAGAAGTCGAGGTACTCCTCAATCTGGGATTTGCGGCGACCTTCAGCGGGCTCGTTGATGGGGAATTTGACGTAGCCGTTGCCATTGGCCATGACCTTGGACATGAGGGCGGAGTACTCGGTGGAGATGTCGTTGTCGTCGAAGTGCTGGTAGAGGGAGAAGCCCATGACCTTGGCGTAGAAGTCGACCCACTCGTTCATGGAGTTCCAGCCGACGTTGCCGACGATGTGGTCGATGTGGAGGAGGCCCACGGGGCGGGCGATGTGGTCGTGTTTGACGGCGTGGTAGCCGGGGAGAAAGGCGCCGGTGTAGTTGGTGCGCTCGACGAAGGTGTGGATGGTGTCACCGTAGGCTGCGATGCTGGCAGTGGTTACGGTGCCGTGGTCGTCTTTGGCTTCGGTGGGCTCCTGGACGCTGCGGGCGCCTCGGCTGGTGGTCTCGAGCCAGGACTGGCGGGCGTCGTCGACCCAGAGGGCGATGGAGTGAACGCCGTCGCCGTGCTTGTCGACGTGGCGGGCGATGTCGGAGTCGGTGCGGAGGGCGGTGGTGAGAACGAAGCGGACCTTTCCCTGCTGGAGGACGTAGCTGGCGCGGTCGCGTTGACCGGTCTCGGGGCCAGCGTAGGCGACTAAAGACATGCCGAAGGCTGCGCGGTAGAAGTAGGCAGCCTGGCGGGCGTTGCCGACGTAGAACTCGACGTGATCTGTGCCCTTGAGGGGGAGGAAGTCGATATTGGATTCGGGCTGGGACAGGGTCTGGGTCGTGGCGTGTGTTGCCATAGTGAGTCTCCGGTGCGGTGCAGGTGTGGCCTGCGTGCAGGATGAGGATAGTTCAAGGGGGTTGAGGTTGGCTAGGGTGGGTGGCTCCGCACAGCGTTCGGCGAAGATGATCGTGACTGTGTTGTATGGAAAAGGGCAATAGCAAAAGACAAGTAAAACAACAGATCCCCTTCGGGATGACAACAAGAAAGGCAACAGCAACTGCAAAAGCAAAACGGAAAAATCAGGTGAGTGCGGGAAGGATGGTAGCGCGACACTCGCCGAGGCCGATGCGGGGGTGGCCAGGAGATTCGCAGGAGCCGCGAAGGATGATCTCGTCGCCGTCTTCGAGGAAGGTGCGGGTTTCGGCTGTGGGGAGGAGGATGGGTTGGGCACCGTTGAGGGTGAGCTCCAGGAGGCAGCCGGCGGAAGTTTCGGCGGGTCCGGAGATGGTTCCAGTGGCGAGGATGTCGCCAACCTGAAGGTTGCAGCCGTTGCTGGCGTGGTGTGCGATCAGTTGGGCCGGGGTCCAATAGAGGTCTTGCGCGTTGGACTGGCTTAGCGAAAACGCTTCAAGTTTATTGGCTTTCATGGTTTTGGTTAGAAGTAAAACTTCAAGTTTTACATTGAAGCTGCCGTGCTTTTGGTCTTCGGCGGAGTGGAGGTATGGGAGGGGCTTCGGGTCGGTGGCGGGGCGAGGAGATG
>CAZZZG010000141.1:9637-9846 GCA_964658525.1 uncultured Edaphobacter sp. | reverse complement strand
CAGTTCTTCATCACCGTCGCCGACACCAGCTGGCTCACCGGCAAGCACACCATCTTCGGTGAAGTAGTCGAAGGCTACGACGTAGTAGAGAAGATCAGCAAAGTCAGCAAAGACGGCATGGACCGCCCCAAAACCCCAGTAGTCCTCGAATCTGTCACCATCGAACGCGTAGCCTAAAACTTTCATTCGCAACATATAAAAAGCCCGCT
>CAZZZG010000141.1:0-9627 GCA_964658525.1 uncultured Edaphobacter sp. | reverse complement strand
AAATCGAGCGGGCTTTTTAAGCTCCTCATTAAAATTCAATGGCAGGGTTCTACAAGCTCCCCATAGTTTGCGAACTCGTCATAGAGGAATGTTCCCTTGTCCACGTCGAGAATCAAATCGCTCGAGGTGATTCGCCCCCACCACACCTGGATAAAGAGAAGCTTGTCATTAATCCAATTCGCCGCGAAATCCTTATCGTCATCAGTGAACCTAGCCTGCAGCGCAGCCGCGCCGCCTGCGCGGTTGCCTATATACAGTGTCGTGGTTCGAGGCCCACTTTTGGAGTAGTCAGGGCTCACACTAATGAACCATCGATTCCCCTCCGGAGAAAAAACCCTGTTCCCAGAAGTAGCAACCTTAGCCGAAGCGTCCAACCGCGTCAGGCTAATCCTTTTTTGAATGAATGCAGGAGCCGATCCATAGGTCACCTTTTGGTCTCGGCACGCCCCTGGAGTCTGCCCAAAAGTCCAAGTCGCAAGAAAGAAGTTCAGTGAAGCGCAGCATAGGAACTTCAACATTGGACCATTATGACCCAACCTCACGCGCCAAATCATTCTCGTATCATTCCTCGCTATTCGAAAAGAAAGCCCGCTCGATAAGCGGGCTTTTTTCGTCGTGCTATTCGCACTAGCCGCGATCTACTAAGCCACGCCAATCACAGTGCAAAGCTCCTTCACCGAATCCGCACTCTTCTGCAGCGCAGCCTGTTCCTCCGGGGTCAGCTTGATCTCAATGATCTGCTCCAACCCCTTCGCCCCAAGCTTACAAGGCACGCCAACATACAGGCCCGAGATCCCATACTCCCCCTGCAGATAAGCAGCGCAAGGAAGAATCTTCTTCTTATCCTTCAGAATCGCCTCAACCATCTCAACCGCCGCAGCGCTCGGAGCATAGTAAGCCGACCCCGTCTTCAGATGCTTCACAATCTCCGCACCACCATTGGCCGTGCGCGTCTCCAACTCTTTCAACCGATCGGGCGCAATCAACTCCGTAATGGGAATCCCTGCCACAGTCGAGTAGCGCGACAGCGGAACCATCGTATCCCCATGCCCACCCAGCACAAACGCCGTCACGTTCTCCACCGACACCTTCAACTCTTCAGCAATAAACGTGCGGAAGCGCGCCGAGTCCAACACACCAGCCATCCCAATCACGCGCTCGCGAGGAAATCCGGCATGCTTGAACGCCGTCTGCGCCATCGCATCCAGCGGATTCGATACCACGATGATGATCGTATTCGGTGACGCCTTCACCACCTCACCCACAACCTTCGACATAATCCCATGATTCGTCGTCAGCAGATCATCACGGCTCATCCCCGGCTTACGCGCAATACCCGCCGTAATCACCACCACATCGGAGTTCGCCGTATCCGCGTAATCATTGGTCCCAATGATGCTGCAATCACGCTTCTCAATCGGCATCGCCTGCAACAAATCAAGAGCCTTGCCCTGGGGCACACCCTCCACAACATCGAGCAACACCACATCCGCAAGTTCCTTCGCCGCAATCCAATGCGCAGCCGTCGCGCCCACATTGCCCGAACCAACAATCGTTACTTTCTTCCGCATCATCTCTCCCTTATCGTTTCGCTAAAGCTCTCACTCCCTATTCTAAAGTCCTCACGATATCCGCCGGCTTAATATCGCCCAACTCAACCGAATACCGCACCAAACTTTAAGCAACAAAACAGGGACAGTCCTCAAACAAACGAACCGTCCCTATCTTTTGCTACATATTTTCAATCATGCGCGTAGCAAACTCGCTCGTCTTCGCCTTCGTCGCACCCTGCATTCCACGCTCGAAGTCATACGTCACGAACTTCTGCCCAATCGTCTTCTCCATCGAGCTTTCGATCAGCCTCGCTGCTTCAGTCCAACCAAGGAAATCAAACAGCATCACGCCCGAAAGAATGACCGACCCAGGATTGATCACATCCTTATCCGCATACTTCGGAGCCGTACCGTGCGTTGCCTCAAACACAGCATATCCATCGCCAATATTCCCACCCGGCGCGATACCCAACCCACCAACCTGCGCTGCCGCCGCATCCGAAATGTAATCACCATTCAGATTCGTCGTCGCCAGCACGCTGTAGTCTTCAGGCCGCAAAATAATCTGCTGAAAGATCGAATCAGCGATCCGGTCATTCACCAGAATCTTGCTCTTCCACTTCCCGCCGCCGTGCGAATCACCAATTGAAGCAATCACCGACTTCACCTCAGCAATTACCTCCTCACCAAACTCTTTAGCAGCAAACTCAATCCCCGGCTCAATCAACGCTGCGTTCTCCTCCGCAGTCAACTTCGGATTCGCCTCCAGATTCCCCAGAATCCAGCTCTCCCGCTCAGTCACCGTCTGGTCGCGGAACTCCTGCGAGGCGACCTCATAGCCCCACTCGCGAAACGCCCCTTCGGTGAACTTCTGAATATTCCCCTTGTGCACCAACGTCACAGTCTTGCGCTTGTTATCGAGCGCATACTGAATCGCCGCTCGCACCAACCGCTTCGACCCAGTAATCGAGATCGGTTTCACCCCCACGCCCGAGTCCAGCCGAATCTTCTTCTTCGTTCCCTTCAGCATGTCATCGTTCACAAAAGCGATGAACTTGTCAGCCTCAGGCGTTCCCTGCCGAAACTCAATCCCCGCATAAATATCCTCCGTATTCTCGCGGAAGATCACGACATCCAGCTTCTCCGGGTGCTTCACCGGACTCGGCACACCAGCGTAGTACTTCACCGGACGCACGCACTGATAAAGATCCATCAACTGCCGCAACGCAACGTTCAGTGAACGAATCCCCCCACCCACCGGCGTCGTCAGGGGCCCTTTAATCGAGACGCGAAAGTCCACCGTTGCTTTCACCGTGTCATCCGGCAACCAGTTCTTCGTCTGACGATAAGCCTTCTCTCCCGCCAGCACCTCGTACCAAACCACCGACCGCGTCCCACCATAAGCCTTCGCCACCGCCGCATCGAACACCCGCTGCGAAGCCTTCCAGATATCACGCCCCGTCCCATCCCCTTCGATAAACGGAATAATCGGATGATCGGGAATCGTAAACTTCCCGTTGTTGTACTCGATCGCCTGCCCATTTGTCGGCACTGGAATTCCGTTGTAGCTCGTCTGCATCGTTATCATCTCCGAGAAGAAATCGAAGACCGAGGCTACCATTCGCGCAACACGGCTTGCAAACGGTATGCGGCACAGCAGTTCGTTTATCGAACGAGGTAATAATCGACCGTCGAAACCACGCGCACTTTCTTCATGATGCTCGCGTCCGCATCTCCTCCCCCACCACCCTCATCTGGCGCAGCCCCACTGCCCGCAGGTGAGATCGAAAACACTCCCTGATTCGCCGACCGAATCGATCCCACCTAGGCTCCCGGAGTCCGCTGCAAACCGATCCGCCGAAGCCCGCGCATTCCGAGTCGCCTCCGTAATCATGTCCGGCTTCAGCGCATTCAGCCCCGTAAATTCATACCGAATCCCACCCTGCTGCCCATTCGCACCACCCACAACGATCCCCGCCTGCACCAGGTCCGCGGTCTTCTGCCCTGCCTTCGAAATCTTGTCCACATCCTTCGACTGCACGGTCACCGTCTGCTCCACGATGTATCGCGGTCCCGTGTTGTTCCCGCCATACTCGTTCGCCAGTTTGTCGGTCACTTTGATCTGCCCCACGGTGATCTCTCCAGGCGCAATCCCCTGCCCCGCAAAGAACTTCAGCACCGACGTCTTATCTGCTTCACTTTTGGCAAACACCTGCGGCAGGTCATTTCCTGCCTCCTTAAAGCTCACCGGCCAGGTCGCCATGTCGGACTTCACGGTCCTCTCCACCAGTCCCTTCACCGTCACATACCGGTCCGCCAACCTGATGTCCTTAATCTCCGACCCCAGGATCCATCCACCCGCCACCAACCCCACCAATAAACAAACGCCAACTACTGCCGCAGGAGCAAACAACGAAGATCGTTCCGTCTCCAACAGAAAACCCTCCGTCCGCACAACAGCAGCAGAATGCAGCAGAGCAAACGCCGTGTCAACCGATAAGAAAAAGATGTGCAGCCGGTCACTCGTGCCTCTCTCGGCGCATGTGAGTTCCATGTTGCAAACCGGATAGTATCTCGAGCGGTCCTTCGTTACGCTCACTCCATATTCATCAACGGAGACAGCAATGCACGAGATCATCCACCCTTCCATCCTCTACTTCGGAACCCCCGTAGTAGTCGTCAGCACTCTCAACGAAGACGGCTCTCCCAACCTCTCTCCCATCTCTTCGGCGTGGTGGTTAGGTTGGAATGCTGTACTCGGCTTCGGCGCTCACTCGAAGACCCCGCAGAACCTGCAGCGCACGGGTCAATGCGTCCTCAATCTCCCATCGATCGATCAGGTCGCGAACGTCGACAGGCTCGCTCTCCTCACTGGTTCTAATCCTGTGCCACCGAACAAAATCGAAAAAGGCTATGTCTACCACCGCGACAAGTTTGCCGCCTCTGGATTTACCCCGCTTCAGTCCCATTTGGTCGCCCCGCCACGCATAGCAGAATGTCCGATTCAACTCGAAGCAGAACTAACCGAAAGCCATCCTCTTGCGACCCAGGAGTCTCCCGGACGCCTCATCGCACTCGAAATAAAGATCCTTCGCGTCCACATAGCCCCGGAACTAAAACTCGAAGGCGAAAAAAACCACGTCGATCCCGAAAAATGGCGCCCTTTGATCATGAGCTTCTGCCGGTTCTTCGGCCTCGGCGAAGAAGTGCATCCTTCCAGGTTAGCCACAATTCCGGAATCCTCTTACCGCCCGGCCCGTGTCGAAGCCATGGTCGCTGCAAACAGATAACCAATTGTCTAGCTCTGCCTGGTCAGATCCACAGATGGAAGAATGATGGCACCCGCCCCACATCCTTGCACGAACGGGTCAACAGAAAAGATAGCTGAAATATGGCTCTCCGTTGAATCAGTCAATGCGCCATCCATAGACAACATGGACCCGTCGTTCATCTTGAAATTCATGTTCATGATATTGCCATGAATCGAGCTCAATGGCTCATTACCCAGGCCGAATAGGCTTGTGCTTGCGACGCCGGAAGTAAAGCAAGGAGATCCCTGCACACGAATGCTCCCGCGAATCGCAGTGTTGCTCGGCTTGGCAAGCCCGGTTTTGGGATCAAGCACAGGCGCACCTTGTTGCAGGGTCACCTCTATCGTCACAGGGGTTGCAGTTGAAACTCCATTTGTGACCGACTGGAACTTCCCCGTTCCGCTATAAACCCCGCTCACAATCGGAAAGGAAGTTGCCGTAAAACTCCCGGCAGAGTTCCCAACACAGCCCCGGCCGATCGTCGAATTGAAACCTGCTGCATACGTCCCCACAAACTGCTCTGCATTCATCCCCGGAACTGTGCCCTGAACGGATAGCGAGTAGCTGGCGATGGTAGAAGGTGTTTGCAATATAAAACTACCGTCCGCGGCGATTACCCCGGTCGTCAAGGTACTAAAGGAGAATGCGTCGTCGTAAACCGGAGGCACAGATGCCGACGCGCAAAATCCGCTGCCATATCCGGACGCGGTTATGTTGTTGTCGGTAACGTCAAAGCTCATTGCGAGGCTGAATACACCGCTCCCGGGAGCAATAAAGCCGGCGGTCGGCATGGGTCCAGTGATCAACCAGTTTCCCGCCAGTGGACTGACAGCCGGAGCCGCCTGCTTAGGACTTCCCCCACCACAACCAATCAGCAAGGATCCAAATACCGCAAAAGAAAACAAGGCCCGAACGTTCATGTCGATTCGAACTCTAGCACGCACCACATCCCGTGCCCATCAAAAAAGAAAAGCCGATGAACACTCATCGGCCCTTCTCAATTTTCATCTCGCTTTAGAAGTTATTCCAGAGCAGCTGATTGTAAACATCATGATGGAACTGCACCTCAGGCGCCTTCACGATCGTCCCCAGCAACCGAGCACAACGATCCGCCGAAGCCTGCTTCAGATCCGCATAACGGCCTTTCACATCCTCGCCCAGCAACGTCGTCGTCCACTCCGCTTCACGGAAGTTCTCCAGCGCCGTGTAGACATTGTCCGGCAGATATCGCTCCGCCTGTCGCAGGTTCTTGATCTTCGAAGTCTCGCCATGCAATCCGCTCTTGAAGATCGAGAACAGCACCAGGTAAGGATTTGCATCCGGCCCAACCGAACGAACCTCAACGCGCGCCGACTTCTCATTCCCAATCGGAATCCGCACCATCGATCCACGATCCGTCGCCGAAGCCTTGATCTGATTCGGCGCTTCGAAGTGAGGATCCAGCCGACGATAAGCATTCACGCTCGCGTTCAACAGCAAACAAATATCATTTCCATGCGTCAGAATGCGATCCGTAAACTGCCACGCCAGCTTCGAAATCTTCTCCTCGCCCTTCGGATCCCAGAAAAGATTCTTCCCGCCCTTGGTAATGGACACATTAGTATGCATGCCGCTGCCATTCACGCCAACAACCGGCTTCGGCAGAAAGCTCGCCGTCATTCCCATCTGCGTCGCCACCTGCCGGCAGATCAGCTTGTAAAGCTGAATCTGATCCGCAGCAGCAACCACTTCTCCGTAGCTGTAGTTGATCTCGAACTGCGAAGGAGCAACCTCAGGATGGTCCTTCTCATTCTCAAAACCCATTGCCCGCTGCACTTCAGCCGTCGTGTCGATAAACTCGCGCAGTGGATCACCAGGCAGCGAATGATAGTAGCCGCCCTTGTTCACATACTCGAAGCTACCGGTCTCGTGATAGCTCCGCTCCGCATCAATCCCTTCGAACAGAAATCCTTCAATCTCATTCGCCGCATTTAGCGTGTAGCCCTGTTTGTCGAACAGCTCCTGCGAAAACGACTTCAACACTCCGCGAATATCCGCGCTGTACGTCGCGCCGTTCTTATCGATCACCTCGCCAAACACCATCACTTTACCCGCGCCAAACACATCCGCCGGCACCCAGTAAAACGCGGTCCAGTCAATCCCCAGCCGCAGATCGCTCTCCCGCTGCGCCGTGAATCCGCGAATCGACGAGCCGTCAAACGTCAGGTTGTCGTAGCTCTTCACCAGAAACTTCTTGTCGTAGTCCAGCATGTGCAGACGGCCTTCAAGATCGCTGAAGAGCACCGTCACAGCCTTGATCCGCTTCTCATCGGTCAGGTACTTCAGCCGCTCCTCCCGAATCACATCGGCCGCAACACGCTTCCTCCGCTGCTCCTTCGCCGCCAGGTTCAGGTCCTCGAGTTCGCCGTAGGAAAGCTCCAGAAAATCACGAAATTCGCTCAAAATAACACTCCTTCTGCAATGAGATACACGTCTTGCTGCAACTACTGGGAAAGATGTTTTTAGGTGATTGGAAGAGGGCGTGTCTGACCGTGATCTGACCGCTCTACAACTCAAAACTAACAGAAAATTCATCGACAAAAAAGCTACAAACGCGAAAAGTCAAAGGAAAGCCCCTCTACCTTGCCGCCTTGAATCACACAGCCTGTTCACGACGTCTAATCTCCTGTTGTTCGAAGCTCTCGGATAAAGGATGTCTATGCAATACAAGACCCTCGGCGACACTGGCCTTCTCGTTTCCACGCTTTGTTTCGGCACAATGACCTTCCACGGCGGTTCAGGCTTCTGGCAGAACATCGGCAACGTCGACCAGGCTGGAGCCGACGCGCTCATCAAAGCCTCCATCGACGCCGGCATCAACTTCTTCGACACCGCCGACGTCTACTCCGAAGGCGAGAGCGAAAAAGCCCTCGGTCAGTCCCTCAAAAATCTCAACATCCCTCGCCACAGCGTAGTCATCGCCACCAAGGTCTTCGGCCGCACCGGCCCTGGCCGCAATGAAGTCGGCGCATCCCGCGGCCACATCATGGACGCCGTCGACGCAAGCCTCCGCCGCCTTCAGACCGACCACATCGATCTCTACCAGATCCACGGCAACGACTCCGTCACCCCGATCGAAGAGACCATCCGCGCTCTCGACACCCTCGTCCAGCAAGGCAAAGTCCGCTACATCGGCGTCTCCAACTGGCACGCCTGGAAGATCGCCAAAGCCCTGGGTATCTCCCAATTCAAAAACCTCGCCCGCTTCGACACCCTCCAGGCCTACTACTCCATCGCTGGCCGCGATCTCGAGCGCGACATCGTCCCTTTGCTCGAAGCTGAAAAAACCGGCCTCCTGGTCTGGAGCCCACTCGCCGGCGGCCTCCTCTCCGGCAAGTTCTCCCGCGAAAATCAAAAGCCCGAAGGCTCCCGCCGCTCCGAGTTCGACTTCCCTCTCGTCGACAAAGAGCGCACATGGCGCATCCTCGACGTCATGGCCCCCATCGCCAAAAGCCACAACTGCAGCCCCGCCCGCATCTCTCTCGCGTGGCTCCTCGCCAAGCCCGTCGTCACCTCCATCATCATCGGAGCGAAACGCCTCGACCAGCTCGAAGACAATCTCGCTGCGGTCGACCTCAAGCTCACCGCCGACGAACTCAGGCAACTCGACGAAGTCAGCGCGCTGCCACCCGAGTACCCTGGCTGGATGCTTCCCTTCCAAAGCGCCAATCGCCTCGAGCCAATCGCCCGCACCGCGCCGGTCACGCCCGGCAAATCATAAGTCCGCAACAGGAGATCGTTCCCAACAAGCGTTGTCCTGCTGCTCACATTAACGTTCAGCAAATATGAAAGGCGTCCGCAGCCCGATCAGTCCCGCAAACGCCTATAAACTTGAACAGGACCATCATGACAACAACGAACAGCAAGACCAAAACGAACAAACGCATCGGCCTCATCCAGATGTCCTGCGTCCCTGACACCGCAGCCAACCTCGACAAAGCCGCCGACCGTGTCCGCGAAGCCGCACGCGCCGGAGCCAACGTCATCTGCCTCCCCGAGCTCTTCCGCGCCCAATACTTCTGCCAGCGCGAAGAGCACGCTCTCTTCGACACCGCCGAGTCCATCCCCGGCCCCTCGACCGAGCGCCTCAGCGCCGTCGCCAAAGAAGAAAATGTGGTCGTCATCGCCAGCGTCTTCGAGCGCCGCGCGCCCGGCCTCTACCACAACACCGCTGCCGTCATCGAATCCGACGGCGCCATCAAGGGCATCTACCGCAAGATGCACATCCCCGACGACCCGCTCTACTACGAGAAGTTCTACTTCACCCCCGGCGACCTCGGCTTCAAAGCCTTCGCCACAAGCCAGGGCTCGATAGGAACACTCGTCTGCTGGGACCAGTGGTACCCCGAAGCCGCACGCGAGACCGCACTCCGTGGCGCCAGCACTCTTTTCTATCCCACCGCCATCGGCTGGCACCCCTCTGAGAAAGCCGAGTATGGTGACGCCCAGTACTCCGCCTGGCAGACCACTCAACGCGCCCACGCCATTTCGAACGGAGTCTTCGTCGGCGCCGTCAACCGCGTAGGCCACGAGCACGGCGACGTCATCCACAACGGCGTCGAGATGCGCGGCCCCGGCGATCACACGCCCAAATCCGGCCTCGAGTTCTGGGGTGGCAGCTTCATCGCGGACCCCTTCGGGCGCGTCATCGCGCAAGCCAGCCACGACAAAGAAGAGATCCTCATCGGCGAGATCGACCTCAAGCTTCAGGAAGACACCCGCCG
>CAZZZG010000140.1:0-9935 GCA_964658525.1 uncultured Edaphobacter sp. | reverse complement strand
CTTGCGAAAGAAGCCACTGATCTCCTGCGTGAGCACTCCACGAATCTGCTCTTTAACCACTCGATGCGCGTCTACTTCTTCGCGGCTGAGCTGGGCCGTCAACGAAAGCTTCGCTTCGATTCCGAATTGCTCTATGTAGCGGCCGCCTTTCACGATTTCGGTCTCATCAGGAAATTCTCGAGCCCAGACGAACGATTCGAAGTCGATGGCGCAAACGCGGCCCGTCAGTTCCTTACGGCACATGATGTTCCTGAAGAACAGATAGAAATTGCATGGGCGGCCATTGCTCTGCACACCACTCCCGGCATTACTCAATACATGCGCCCCGAAGTAGCTCTACTCTATTCGGGAGTTGGTCTCGATGTGATTGGAAGGGGCTTTGGTCAGTTTCCTTCTGAGTTGCGCGAGAGGATCGTGGCTGAATACCCTCGAAAGCATTTCAAGGAAGGCTTCATTCAGGAATACTTTGCCGGCTTCGAGCACAAGCCCGGTACGACCTACGGAACCGTGAACGCCAGCATCTGTGAGCGTCTCCTCCCTGGTTATAAAGCTCCTAATGCCTGCGACCTGATCGCTGCATCTCCCTTTCCCGATTCTGACTAACAGCGAGTTCCACGGAGCGAAGCAATGGCTGAGATGAAAGCGATGGAGTTTACCGACGGATTGAACTTGCAACTAACAAGACGTCCAGTACCCGAGCCGCTGGCGGGCAAAGTCTTGATTCAGGTCTTTGCTGCTGGAGTGACGCCTACCGAGAAGCTCTGGTATACCACCAGCCACCATGCGGACGGTGCAGCGCGATCCAAGGCGATTCCCGGACATGAGTTCTCAGGCGCAGTTGCAGGGTTAGGTGCGGGAGTGACTGACTATAGCCTGGGAGATGCAGTTTTCGGTTTCAATGATTGGTTCGCAGAGGGTGCTACGGCTGAGTTCTGCATAACGAAACCATCCAATCTTTCCCCGAAGCCAGATTCTCTTTCCCACATCGAGGCAGCCTCAACCCCGATTGGCTTGCTAACTGCATGGCAGGGGCTGCATTTCCGAGCAAAATTACAGAAAGGTGAACGAGTTCTCATACAAGGAGGGGCGGGGGCAGTAGGGCTTTTCGCAGTTCAACTCGCAAAATCGCAAGGAGCGTATGTGATTGCTACGTCCTCCAAGGGGAACGTCGATTTTGTAGAACAGCTGGGAGCCAATGAAGTTATCGACTATCGGGAACGCCGTTTTGAAGAAGGGGGCCTGGTCGATGTAATTTTCGATACGGTGGGTGGAGAAACCCTAGACAGATCCTGGAGTCTTCTTAAGACCGGTGGCAGGTTGGTCACAATTGCTGCGGACGCAGAATCAAATACCGACCCACGAGTGAAGAGTGCCTTTTTCATCGTCGAGCAGGATGGGGCACAACTAGCAGCACTAGGCAAGCTTTTCGATTCGGGAGTGCTGAAAGCATTTGTGAAAGCTGAGCTGCCAATGGAAGAAGCTGATCACGCTTACCTTGGCTCGATTGCCGGTAGTCCGGGCAAGATAGTCATTCGGACGAAAGAGTGACCATCTTGTATCCGACGCAACTCGGTCGGACGGGAGCGGATCTGTATCGTGAAGTGGGCTTGTGGGAAGTGACGAGGAGTATAGCGGACATCTCTGAGAATCGCGTCTCTCGTTACTAAGGCTTGCCCAGACCACGTTCCACCATGGCCACCAGCCGCTCGCCTAACTCCAGCACCATTACTCGTGGCATCTTGTGCAGCGGTCCTTCAAGCACCAGAAGCGCCAGCCCGTGAACTGTCGACCATGCAAGATACTCCGCGTCCCGGCGAACCTTCTTGCCGAGCAAGCCGCTCTCCTGCATGCGATCCAGAGCAAGCGAAAGGAGTTGAAACGGATTCAGCCCCATAGAGGCTGTGTTCGCAGGGTTTTGCTCATGTACAGCTGGTGGAACCGAGAAAGCTGTGCGAAACATCCCCGGCTCTGTCATTGCGAATCCGAGATAACCCATGCCTACCGCGCGCAGACTCTTTCGCGCAAATGCTTGTGGATTTCGTCCTGGATGACACTTGTTCATCTCCTCTTCAATTGCTGCGGCGACTCGCGACAGGCATGCCGACCGCACCGCATCCAGCAACTCAGCTTGCCCGGCGAAGTGTCTGTAAGCTGCATTCGGAGAGACGCCCGCCTGCCGGGTCGCTTCTCGTAGAACAACTGCATTGGGCCCTCCAAGACGGGCCATCTCAAGCCCGGCTGTAACGAGCGCGTTGCGTAGATCGCCATGACGAAAGGTCTTGCGTTTCTCAATGGTGACGTTCTTTTTCATTGTCTGTTCAAGAACAGTGTATCGCGGAGGGAGCTAATGTAGACAGCATCCACTTTCCGGTGGTAGCGTATGTGGACTGTGTTTACTTTATGGCGATACGTCGCTCAAAAGGGGATGCGAAATGGCGGACGGATTTATCTGGTATGAACTTGTCACCAATGACATGGACAAGGCAGTCAACTTTTACAGGAAGGTCGTCGGCTGGGACGTGAAGGACGCAGGTATGCCCGGTTTTACCTACATGATCTTCGGTAAAGATGGAAAAGATGTGGGCGGAATGATGACCTGGGCTGGCGCAGGAGCGCCTGAACTTCCTCCTGAGTGGATGGGCCACATCCACACCGCGAAGCTTGACGAAGAGCTGAAGGCTGTAACCGCTGATGGCGGAACTATTGTGAAGCCGGCTCAGGAGATCCCCGGCGTGGGCCGCTTTGCCGTCGTGATGGATCCCCAAAAGGTGAAATACCTGCTCTTCGAACCTGGAAAGGGAGATGCTCCGCCTCGTTTGGATCAGATGGCGGTGGGCAATGTGGGCTGGCACGAACTGCTTACCGATGATGCAGCAAAAGCCTTCGACTATTATTCCAAGCATTACGGCTGGCAGAAGGATCTTGCGCACGACATGGGCGCCATGGGGACCTATCAAACCTTCCGCACCGACAAGCCTCTCTACACCGGCGGAATGATGAATCGCAAAGGTCCTGGGATGCCTGAAGGGATTCCGCCACACTGGCAGTTTTATTTCATCGTCGATGACATCGAAGCGGCCCAGAAACGTGTTATCGAAGCGGGCGGCGAGATCGTGATGCCTCCCATGGACGTGCCCGGAGGCTCGCGCATCCTGCAGGCCACAGATGACCAGAAGGGCCACTTTGCTTTGATGCAGGGACCAAAATCGTAACCGCAATGTAGCCCATACGCGGCGAAGCCGTTCTTCATTCGCAGAAGAACGGCGGCTGCGGTCGAAGTTACGACGAGTTTTGAAAACGTGAGAGGAGAGAGCAACATGTCCGAGAAGATGATTACCTGCCTGTGGTTCGATCACGGGAAAGCTCGCGAAGCAGCTGAATTCTATGCCGCTACCTTCCCCGACAGCCGCATCGGTAAGGCCAGCGCGTCACCCACGGACACGCCGTCGGGCCCCAAAGGCCAGGAACTCCTCGTCGAGTTCACCGTATGCGGGCGCGATTTTCTGGGCCTGAATGGCGGTCCGAAGTTCGTCCCCAACGAATCGGTCAGCTTCATCATTCGCACCGAAGATCAGGCCGAGACAGACCGCTTGTGGAACGCTATCGTCAGCAACGGCGGCGAGGAAAGCATGTGCGGTTGGTGCAAGGACCGCTGGGGCTTTTCATGGCAGATCACACCGCGTGCGCTGCTGGCGGCGACGCAGGATCCGGATCGCGCCGCAGCCAAGCGCGCGATGGACGCGATGATGACGATGCGAAAGATCGACATCGCCGCGATCGAGGCCGCGCGTGCGGGTGCATCTGCATAAACATTGTGTAGCTGGCGGTGTCGTTTAACTCCAGCATGTAACAGGCGCGATCATCGAAGACTTTTCGTTGGGAGTGGTGGCAGCGGGTGGCGTGCTTGAAGTGGCGCGTCACCCGCTGCTGGGTTGGGTTCAGATGGTGCTTACTGGCTGTTGCCTTCGGTCAGTTCGTCGGCGAAGGGTTTGAGATAACCGAAGAGGCCGCCTGTTTCCTGATTGGAGCCAGCGGTGAAGTAGATTTCAGCTCCAGGGGAGCCGGCTTCGTCGTAGCTGCCTGGAGCAACACTGTTTGCCGGGCTGAGGGACCAGAGGCCGTTGATGGCCAGGACCGTGCCGACGGAGTTTCTAAGCTGACCCTCGAACTGACCGCTTACGAGGTCATAGATTGCGATGGTTCCACTGTTTTCGGTTGTGCTCCCGCCTGCAAACTGTCCGACGAGCAGCTTATGACTGGAGAGGCCGAAGTCCTGCGGTGCGAGTGCGACGCCCCATGGAGCGTTGAGCCAATCTCCGTGCTCGAGGCGCAGGAGTAAGACGCCGGTTGAGCTGTAGACATCGACGTATCCGAGACCGGGACCGTCGACCTCACGAGGCTGGCCTGGAGGGATGAGGGCGTAGGTGACGACGACATCATCCCCTACGGTCTGGACGTTGAAGGGGTTGTAGTTCGGAGGGAGCTGGGAGTCAACGAAGGCGGGCGTCGCTCCTTTTTCGCGGGGCAAGGTGACGGGAGCGAAGTTATTGTCATAGACGTCGACACGGCCCTTCGAAGAGTTGGCAGCGTAGAGGAAGGGCTTGCCGCCTACGAAGGCCATGGTGAGGCCAGTGTAGACCGACCCGTCGGTGGTCTTGACGGCAACGACGGCGTGGGTGGAAGGAGGCGCGGCGCCAGGAGCGACGGCGACCGCAGGGTTCCAGGCGGAGATTGTTCCGTCAAGCGTGGCGAAGAGGAAGGCTGCCGGTTTGCCGGAGATCAAAAAGTCGGTTTGAGCGCCGTTAAAGATGGTTCCAGTGGGAGTGCCGGTGGGAAAGGTTTTGCTGTTGGGATCTGCCTTTGGGATGGTGACGATCAGAGACTGTTTCGCGCCGGCTCCGTTGTAGAGCGTGGCGAGTCCGGAACCATTGTCGGAGACCCACCAAGCGCTGTTGCTGCTGCGGGAGAGTCCCCAGGGGTTGATGAGGGTGGGATCGGTGACGGGTGCGATGCCCGCGGCGCTGGCGACGAGGTTGACTTGTGAGTAGTTTTGACCGAAGGCAGCAGTCGCGAACGACAGGGCCAATGAGATGCGTGCGGCAGTGTGAATCAAGTTCTTCATCCGACTTCTCCTGATGCGGTAAGTCCCTGCGATTGGTTTACGTCCCGGAGCGACGCGCGGCTCCGGCAGACGCGGATCGTGCTGCACGCGGGGAGAGATGCAGTGTTCATCCATATCGGGAAGAACACGCTCGCTGTGCGGATATTCCCGATTTGAATTTCAAGGTAGAGCGCGCAAGAAGTCGCGATGTCGTGAAGATGTCGGAGGCTTGTCATCTCTCGGCACTAATTTGCGAATCGAATTTGGTTGCTCATTAGTGTGTTGCAGGGAGAAGAATTTTCTGGTCGAGAGTTAAAACGAAGACGGCGGCTCCTTTGAGGTCGCCGCCGTCTGTGGTGAGAAGTTTGAGGTTTAGTTCGAGACGATGGTTCCCGGACGGACCAGAGTTGGGGCACGAAGCTTGGTCTTCGGCAGATCGGTTGAGGTCTTTAAACTGACGAGTTTTTTGTTGGAGTCTACAGGGAAGGTGGCGACGTAGGTGTTGGCGATGTCGTCCTGAAACTGTTTGAGGTATGGAGCCATGGAGACGGGGTTTTGACCGGTGCTTTGGTAGAGGGAGAGACCGCCGGTTCCCTCTGCCAGTTCAGTCAGGTAGTTTTGTCCGCTAAAGCTGCCGCGGCCGCGGCCGAATCCTGCGTCGTTGAAGAAGATGGAGTAGACAGGGACGCCTGCGCGCTGCGCATCGGCGACCGTGGCGTCAACGTAGGGGCTGTTCTGATTGAGCGGGCTGGTGCTGCCGTTGTAGGGGTCGACACCGTTGGTGATCATGAGGACGAAGCGTGGTTTGTGGGTGGGGCCTTCGCTGCGCTGAATCGGGTTGACCTCGTTTTCGGCGCGACCGGGCCAGTTCTTTACGAACTCGGAGAGGCAGAAGTAGGGGCTGGCGCTTGAGCCGGGGATGCCGCTGGGAATGCGGATTCCCTGGGCTACGGCTGCGAGGTTGGAGGTGAAGCCTGAGGCGCCTGTACCGGGAAAGACTGTGCCGTTCTGCATGTAGCCGACGAAGACTTCAGTACCTGGGGGAAGGCTGGTAATGAAGGAGCGCAGATTGTTCATCTCGCGTGCGACGCTGGTGCGCAGGCCATCGTCGATCAAGAGCGCGACCTGAGCTCCGCCGGGCGGAATCGCGGTGAGGTTGGCGAGTTGGGTGGCGCGGTTGTCGACCTTTATCGTGAGGTTGTTTGTGGCGGGTCTAACGGGATTTTTCGAGTCGAATGCGACGAGAGCCTGGGTGGCAGTGAGGCCCTCCTGGGCATTTGCTGCCGTTGCTGCGAGGAGAGTAAGTGCAAGAAGATATCGGGTCATTTTTGTTTCCCTTCGGTGATTTAGACGGTCCAGCGGGGCTCCGTGATTCAGAGAGCACAAGAACATACAAGATAGAAACACCGAAGAGACAAACTTAGTTGCCGCCACCGATGCGAATCTTCATTCCGGCTCGAATGGTGAAGGGCAGGCCGGGGTAGCCGATGGGGCCGATGTGTTGCTGGCTGAGAAGGTTGTCGAGCTGCGTGAAGGCCGTGACGTGGCGGGTGGCGTAGTAGAGAAGATTCATGTCTAGTTTGGCGTAGCCGAAGTCGAGATTGCGGTTGGGGAGCAGGAGTGTGTTGCCGCCGTTGCGATCGTTGTGGAGCTGGAAAGTCGAGTCGTCGCTGCGGCTGGCGAAAGCGCCGCTGATGGCGGCGGAGAGCTTTTTGGATGAGTATTGGACGGCGAAGAGGCCTGTGTCGGGGGGCAGGCGGAAGGGACGGTTGCCGATGATGGGCGAGAGAGCGCCGATGGGGATTCCGGGGAGTTCGGGGTTGAAGGTGGGTGCGACGTTGTCGGAGGTGAAGGACTGCTCGACCTGGGAGTTGAGGTAGGTGTAGCCGGCGCGGAGGAAGAGGCGAGTGAGTGGTTGGTATTGCAGCTCGGCTTCATAGCCTCGGGCGATGTAGGCGAGGGAGTTCAGCGAGGCGCTTGGTATCTGAAGGGCGATGTTGGCCGGGATGCCGAAGAATTCTTCGAGGCCGTTGGGTGCGAGGCGCTCGATCTGATGGCTGAACTGATTGTGGAAGTAGTCGGCTTTGAGGATGAGCTTCTGACCGACGATGCTTTGGTCGAGGCCAATGTCGAAGGTGCGGGAGCGCTCGGCGGAGATTGGGCGGATGTTGTAGGTAGTGATTGCGGATTCGTTGCCGGTCTGTTCGAGAAGTGTGGAGAGGCTAGTGAACTGATCTTCGAGGGTGGGCTCCTGCACGCCAGTGGCGCCATTGGCTCGAATGACGGTGCCGCGAAAGAAGTCGTTGCCTTGAGGGGCCATAACGTATGTGAGGCCGAAACGCGGTGTGCCTTCGGTGCCGTAGAGGTGGTTGCGTTCGATGGCTCCGCCGAAGGAGTAGAAGACCCGGTGGTTGAAGTCGCCATGGAGTTGGAAGGTGTATTGGTAGTTGGTGCGGTCGGCCTGCTGGTTGAAGCCGCTGGTGGGATTGTAGAGACGACCACGCTCGTCTTCGTAGTGGAAGCCGAAGAGGGTGCCGATGCGGAAGGGAAAGATGTAGTCGGTCTGGTAGTAGAACTCGTCGCGGTTGTGGACATTGTCGAGTGTGGGAGAGATGAAGGCGGCCTGGCCGGTGGCGGTGTAGCCGTTCGCTCCGCGGAGGGTGACGATATCGCCGTAGTTTGTGGTGGGTTCGGCGACTCCGTTGATGACGACGGTGGATTGATCGAACTGCTGCTCTTGTTCGCGCTTGCGGGCGATGCCGTAGCGGGCGAGGTTGTGCCAGTTCCCTCCTAGTGTGTTTTCGATGGTGAGGCCGGAGTAGAGGTCCTGGTCGGCTTGTTTGCCTGAGGCGGAGAAGCCGTAGATGTCATGCGCCTGCGGGAGGCCGACGGCGGAGTCGGCGTTGCGGATGGTGAAGCGGGCGGAGGTGCTGGAGAGGATGTTGTAGCCGATGTTGGCGGCGCTGGTGATGAGGTGGTACTGGTCGAGCGGGAGAGCGTTGGAGGTGTTGAAGCGGCTGAAGGCGGCCTGATAGTCGAGCCTGCTCAAGGCGCCGGAGAGGATGGCTTCGTTGCGGTAGGTGCGAAAGTTTCCGGCGTCGCCGGTGTAGTTGACGGTGGGGCTGAGGAAGTTGCTGCGAGTGGTGGCGAGGTTGACAGCTGAGGCTTCGGCGCCGGTGCCGTAGAGAGCGCTGTTGGCTCCGCGATAGATCTCAGGAGCGTTGAGGGAGGTGGTGGAGACTGAGCTGAAGTCGAAGTTGCCGCCTATGTCGGTGGCGGGGATAGTGTCGATAAGGACCTTGTTAGCTTCGGGGCGGCCGCCGCGCACGTAGAGGGTGATGGGACCGCCGGCCTGGCCTGTCTGGACGGCATTGGTGCCGGGAACCTGACGGAAGCCATTGAGGAGATTGACTTCGGTATCGAGGTCTTTTTGCGGGATGAGGGTGATGGCGGCGGGGGTCTGCTCGATGGGCGTGGAGATGCCGGAGGCTGTGACGGCGAGTTGTGGCGTTACCTTGGAGTACTCCATGACAATGCCGCGGGTGACGACAGAGGTGCGGCCGCCGTAGAAGGCGTCGCTGATGCTGGGTGTGAACGGCGCAGATGCGGTGAGGAGGACGAAGCGGCCGGAGAGGGAGCTGCGAATTTCGTAGGTGCCGTCCATGAGAGAGATGGTGAATGCGATGACCTGCTGCCCTTGAACGAGCTGAACACGAGCGTTGCCGAGGGGAGCGCCGAGTGGTGTTGTGACGGTGCCTCGGACGACTACAGCGTGGACAGGTAAGGTGAGGAAAAGGGCGGCGACGAAGGGGAGGAGTTGTCTGATCGTGCCGCGAGATGCCGGAAGAAGCATCTTTTGATTGTAAGTTGCTCGTGGGAACTTCTCTGGATGAGGAGTTGAAACGAATAGCAGATGGCCGCTTGGTTATGACAACCACGTGGCGGCAAGGGACTTCGCTTTTTATGGGATGAGGAGGATTTTGCCTGTGGTTCGGCGGGACTCGAGGTCGCGATGGGCCTGGGCGGCGTCGGCGAGTGGGTAGACGTGTTCGACGCGAAGCCTTAGTGTGCCGTTTGCGATTGCATCGAAGACGTCATTGGCGCGGGCTTCGAGATCGGCGCGGGTAGCGATGTAGTCCTTGAGGGTGGGGCGAGTGATGAAGAGGGAGCCCATGGTGGAGAGGCGAATGAGATCGAAGGGTGGGACGGCCCCGCTGGCTCCGCCGAAGAGAACCATGACGCCTCGGGGACGGAGGCATTGGAGAGACTGCTCGAAGGTGGTTTTGCCGACGGAGTCGTAGACGACGGGAAGGCCCTTGTTGCCGGTCAGGGATTTGACCTTTGCGGCGAAGTCTTCCTGGGTGTAGAAGATGATCTCGTCGGCGCCGGCTGCGCGGGCGAGCGTGGCTTTTTCTTCGGTGGAGACGGTGGTGAAGACGCGGGCGCCCAAGGCTTTCGCCATCTGGATGAAGAGGAGGCCGGTGCCGCCTGCGCCGGCGTGGATGAGGACCTCGTCTCCGGATTGAACGGGATAGGCGGCGCGGAGGAGATAGTCGGCGGTCATCCCCTGGAGGATCGCGGCTGCGGCTTGCTGGGTGGTGACGCCGTCAGGGATGGCTACGAGGCGTGCGGCGGGAGCTACGGCTAACTGGGCGTAGGTGCCGGGGATGAGGCACCAGGCTACGCGGTCGCCAGGCTTGAAGGTGGTGACGTCGGAGGCGACGGAGACGATGGTGCCGGCGGCTTCCTGACCGAGGGTGTAGGGGAGTTTGGCGGGGTAGCGGCCTTCGCGGAAGTAGGTGTCGATGAAGTTGACGCCGGAGGCTTCGATGCG
>CAZZZG010000139.1:0-9948 GCA_964658525.1 uncultured Edaphobacter sp. | reverse complement strand
CTGCGGAGAGATGGCCGAGTGGCTGAAGGCGCACGCTTGGAAAGCGTGTATACCGCAAGGTATCCAGGGTTCGAATCCCTGTCTCTCCGCCACTACATCGGCTAAGCCTTCAAGAATAAACAAAATACCGCAAAATCAGCGAATCGCCCGAGCCACCCTCAGTCCACAGCGTACAAGCTCGAAAAAAGCAGAAGAGCTCCCACTAGACACAGCAGGTGAGCCTTTCTCAGACGCTAACTTTCTTTTGAGTGTGTATAAATCAGGTGACGCGAGACTATATCTTTGGCGAGATAACTCAACATGCGGCGCTCCAATTCGGTATCCGCTCGGGTAAGTCGCTCATGCTGGCGCAGATGTTCCGCCCACGAATTCACCAGCATTATCTCCAAATAGCGGTCCGCAACTTCGATGTCGTGAAAGACTCCCCAGCTATACGCGCCGTCCCGACGTCGTATCCGACCATACTGATGAATCGCGTCCACGAATTCCACAGTTCGTTCTGGGATAACAGAATATTCGATCGTAACCAGCACGGGTCCCTGCTCTAAGTCATTGTCGCCAACAACAACAGGCATACGCCAGTGGTTCCAGGGACTCAGGTCCGCGGGTGTGTCAGGAAACTTTGCGAACAGCGCGAGCGCAGTCGTCGCGATTGTTCCAATTCCGGCTGAGATAAGAGCAATCCCGACGCCCGCTCTCTGGGCGACAGCGCCCCAGACCACGCTCCCAAGAGAGAAACATCCCTGAAAGACCAGAATGAAGACTGCGAGGACTCGCGCCCGTACCCACTCTGGCGCAAGATTCTGTACCAGGGTGTTGATCAGTGAAATAAAAAGTATCCATGCCGCACCGCCAATCAGCATGACGGGAGCGAGTGTGCTCAACCGATGAAAACCGCTGGTCATTGCAATCGCAGCCCCGAGAATCACTACTCCCGACGAGAGAATAACCTCCGTCGACCATCTCGCACGGGCCCGCTGCATGATCAAAGCACCTAAGACTGCGCCAAACCCAAAGCATCCGAGTAAGAGTCCGTAGCCAATTGCGCTCTTGTTGACGCTGTGAGCAACTGTTGGCAACAACGCAAAAAGAGCGCTTGCGAAAAATGTGACCACGCCAGTCCGAACCACCACGGTGAGGATTTCAGGCGAGTAGCGGACATAGCGAATGGCGGCAACCGTGGCTCCTGTGAACGTCTCCGGTGGCGTGGTCAGCTTGCGAACAGGCCTCCTCCACTTTGCAACAACCAGAATAACTCCGAAAAATGCTACGAAGTTTGTTACAAATGCCGCGGCGACACCGGCGACAGCGATGACGACACCGGCGAGTGCAGGTCCGACAGCCCGCGCAAGATTGAATTCGATCCCATTCAGTGCTGACGCCGCCGCGAGGTCCTCCTTAGGCACCAGTTCAGGCAGGATTGCGCGCCACGATGGGGTTTCGAATGCCTCGCCCGACGACAGTGCAAACGTCAATATCAGCAACAACCAGGGAGACATGAATCCCCCGATGGTTAACACGCACAGAAGGAGTGCCACACCCGCCATCCACACTTCGGCGGCGAGAATCAGCTTGCGGCGGTCCACAATATCTCCAGCAGAACCGGCAGGAAGTGATAGCAGAAAATACGGCAGAGACGAAGCAGTCTGCGTGAGCGCGACGTAAATCGGCCCGGCATGGAGTGACACCATTAACCAACCAGCGCCTACGGTCTGCATGAACGCGCCGATATCCGAAACCACATTCGCAGCCAACAGATTGCGGAAGGTCGGCACGCGCAACGGCCGCCACAAACTTGACGCCCCTTGTAGGGCCGACCCTTTTTCAGCTGTATCTGTCAATTGGCTATGTCCCGGTCTCTCATTAGACATCGGTCCTGCCCAGTCTGGCGACTGAAGTCTCAAGATGCAACTGGCTGCACCTAGCGCATCAGATCGTGTATATCTGAGCCCTTTTGCTACATCGCTATCTTGAGTTGGTAATTTTGGTAGCGCCAACGGGGATCGAACCCGTACTCTCAGCCTTGAAAGGGCCGCGTGTTAACCAGTTACACCATGGCGCCAAAACACGAAGTTGCAGAATGAAAGGATTGGTAGCGTCAACGGGGATCGAACCCGTACTCTCCGCCTTGAGAGGGCGGCGTGTTAACCAGTTACACCATGACGCCAGAAACCAAACAGGAGAGGTACTTCTCCACTGCGATAAACAAATTATATCAGCTAATAACGCAGCCGAGCGGCCCGCCGACCTCTGAAAAAGAAGCTCTTACAACCCGAGCTTCTTCACCTCATCGTTGTAGTACTTGCGATACAGGATGTCCCACTCCTGCGACCCTTCCACGATGATCTTCCGCTGCGAAGCAATCTTCTGTCGTGCCGCCGCATCGATCTTCGTCTCTTCCGTCAGCAACTTCTCCAGCGCCTTCCGAGCCTCCTGTCGAATCGTGTTTCGATCCTCCAGGAAATCAACCTCAGGAATCTCCGCCAGAGTATCGGCAACCGTATGAGCCAGCTTATTCAGTTTGTCGCGAGAGATTCTCACAGCACCGCCTTGTACTTACGGGCGAGCTCGTTCTTCACCTTTTTGAACATCTCAGGATAGCTCGCGCCCGACTTGCGCATATCATCCTGGAAAGCTTCAAGAATCACCCGAACTTCATCGTTGATCCGGTCTTCCAGCGCCAGTTCATCCACCATTCCGGCGGTGATGCGTTCGTTCACCAGGGCCGGCTTGTCGGTGTGGATCATCTTCTCCGCGACCAAATGTTTCACAGTCTGGCGCGCCAGGTATCCAACGTAATCTTTTGAAAAAATCATTTGACTTTCCTTCGAATATAACACGCGACTCGACGCATCCACCTTCTATCCATCACTTACGTCGGTGCTTGATCACTTGTGTTTTTCCATTGGCTTATGCGGGCAACGCTCGGTATTGAGGCACGTATCTGCCAGCCGCAACCGTTCCACGGGCCGTCCATGCACAAGATGTTCGTTCACAATCTCATCCACATCTTTCACGTGAACAAACCCATACCAGACGGCGTCTGGATAGACCACCACAACTGGCCCATGCTCGCACTGGTCCAGGCAACCCAGTTCGTTGGCGCGGACCTGTCCCTTCAGTCCGGCCTCCTTCACCGCATCCTTAAAAGCCGACTTCAGCTTCCCGCTGTGCTCCCGGCTGCAACTTGGCCGTGCGGCGCTTTCGTCCCGCTCATTGGTGCAGATAAAAACGTGGTGCTTAAACTTCGCCAATCGCGACTTCCCTTCTAACAACCCGTTATGCCAAACGCGCAACCGCGTCTTTCCTGTGCGATGCACCGGCGTTTCTGAGACAATACTTATCGAATGCAACCTGACAATCTTATCTCGCTCAAAGACGACATGGTGGCCTTCATCGCCGGCCACGGCATGCGTCGCCTCAACGCTTACGTAACCGAAGACGTCCCTACCGTTATCTTCGAAGAAGAAAATCCCGATGGGTGGAAGGACTTCGTCGAGCACGCCAAGGCAGCAGGCTCCCCGTTTGTCACGATGAGCGAAGTCATCCTCGAGAAGGCTGACGTCGCCATCCTGCTCGAGCAGCTTCGCGACCAGACTTTTCCCGACGACAACTCCGAAGAGATCGACGACGCCGAATATCTCGTCAACCACGTCGGCAAAGTCGGCTACCTTCAGCTCGGATTCGCCCATCAGGGCGTCATGTTCATCTTCGAAGTTGCAACCGACTGGTACGACAGCTTCCAGAACCTCATGGAGACCGTCACCGACCTCGGCGGTATCGTAGTCGACGACAGCGACGAGTAGCCAAGACAATGTCCACCGCCCAGATCGGGCCACCGCCGTGGATCACACGCTCAGCAGACGATGCCGCCGTCCAGCATCTCGCTGAGCATCTACGCTGCCCGAATGCCATCGCCAGGCTTCTCGTCTCCCGTGGTATCTCCGATCCCGCAGCCGCCCACACCTTTTTCGCTCCTTCCATCGACCACCTCATCGATCCCATGCTCATGCTCGGCATGGACATCGCCGTCGCTCGCATCCAGCAAGCCGTTCGCTCCAGCGAGCCCATGCTCATCTACGGCGACTACGACGTCGACGGCACCACCGCCACCGTGCTCCTCAAGACCGCCATCGAGCGCATCGCGACCAAAGAGATCCCAGCAAAGGTCACCTACCACGTTCCGCATCGAATCCGCGAGGGCTACGGCATGCAGACCGGCGTCCTCGGAGAAGCCGCTGCCTCAGGCATTCGACTCGTCATCAGCGTCGACACCGGCATCCGCGCCTTCGCAGCCGCAGAAGAAGCCAAAGCCCTTGGCATGGACCTCATCGTCACAGACCACCACCTCCCCGACGGTGCCATCGGCATTCCAGAGGCAGTAGCTGTCCTCAATCCCGCACAGGAAAACTGTCCCTATCCTTTCAAATCTCTTTGCGGGGCAGCCGTCGCCTTCAAACTAGCCCACGCGCTTCTGCTCGCCGCAGCCGAAACCGAAGAGCAACGAGCAAAGCTAAAGCGTGGTCTCATCCCCTCATTCTTAAAACTCGTTTCCATCGCCACAATCGCCGATTCCGTGCCCCTTGAAGGCGAAAATCGCGTGATCGCAGCCCTCGGCTTGAGAGAGCTTCGCAACCCGGTCCAGCCCGGCCTCCGCGCCCTCATGCAAATAGCGCAGATCCCCATCAACCGCCCTCCGACCGCCACTGAAGTAGGCTTTCGACTCGCACCTCGCATCAACGCTGCTGGCCGCATGGACATCGCCAGCGACGTTGTAGAGCTCTTCCTCACCAAAGACCCCGCCCGCGCCACCGACCTCGCAGAAAAGCTCAACCGCCTCAACGACGACCGCCGCGCCACCGAAGCAAAAGCCCTCGAAGCCATCGAACTCCGACTGGCAGCTCTACGAGAAAACCTCGGACAGTTCCCAGCCGGATGCATCATCCTCGACGACCCCGAGTGGCATCGCGGCGTCCTCGGCATACTCGCCTCCCGCGTCGTCGACCGCACCGGCAGGCCCGCGATCGTGATGACGCACGAAGACGGCCACGCGCACGGATCCGGCCGATCCATCAATGGATTCCATTTACTCGACGCCCTGACCGCAATTCACGAAGTCGCCGCCCCCTCACTCTTCGCGCGATTCGGCGGTCACGCTCACGCCGTGGGCTTCTCGATGCCCTCCGGCCACACCGATCTCATGCGGGAACGAATGGAGCTCTACGGCTCCTCAAAGCTCACCGAAGAGATCATGGCCCCGCCGCTTGAGTGCGATGCCGAACTTCTCTTCAGCGACCTCACCCAGGATTTCTACGACTGGCTCACCCGATGCGAACCCTTCGGCATCAGCAACCGCGAACCCGTCTTCCTGACCCGCAACCTGAAACTCACCGCTCCCGTCCGCTTCATCAAAGAAAGACACATCTGCCTGCAGCTTCAACCTCCCGGCGAGACCATTCGCTTCAGTGCACTCGGATGGAGTCGCACCACCGATTGGCCTGCCCGATGCGCCGAAATGGCTCTTACTACCGGCTCCCTGGTCGATGTCGCGTACATGCTGAAGGCTAAGACCAACCCCCAATTCCCCGGTCTGGAGCTTGAGCTAGTCGATCTCCGCCTCACGTGACCAGCTCCATCGCGGGCGTTAACTACCTTATCCTCAAAAGTTTCTGGTCCAATCTAACACTGTGCAGCGTCTTATATACTGAACCTTCGACCTGATGCCTACTACTGAGACAAGACGCCTGAATCCCGCGATGCTGTGGGGCATCTTCTTTGGAATTATCGTTATCGGTTTCATCATCGTGCGCTCGACCACGCGAGATCTGGTCGCTGTTCGCGTTGCAGTCGTTGACCATCAGAACATTCTCACCTCGGTATCGACCAGCGGAAAAGTTGAGCCCATCGATGAGTTCCCCGCCTACGCACCCGCTCCCGGTGTCGTCGCAAAGGTGTACGTCGAGGTAGGCCAGAAGGTAAAAGCAGGCGAGCTTCTTCTCAAATTAGATGACGCCGACGCGCTCGCCAAAATCGCTACTGCAAACGCTGCCGTACACTCCGCCGAAGCCACCCTCCACGACATCGACCAGGGTGGCTCCCAGGACGAGCGCATCGGCTTCTCCGGCGACCTCAGCCGTGCGCAGCAGCAGCAGCAACAAGCCGCAAAGGACCTCGCAGCCCTTCAGGCCCTCCAGCAAAAAGGCGCCGCCTCGGCCAGCGAAGTCGCCTCCGCCGAACAGCGGCTGCTAACCGCCGAAAGCTCCGCCAAAGGCCTTCAGACGCGCAGCACCCAGCGATACAGCACCACCGACCGCGCCCGCGCCGAAGCCCAGCTGGCCGATGCCCGCGCCGCCCTCGCCGCTGCACAAGCTGCTTACGCCAACGACAACATCCGCGCACCCTTCGCCGGCACCGTCTACTCCATCCCCGTATCCAACTACGACTTCGTCCCCGCCGGCGAAAATCTGCTCGACATGGCCGACCTCAACAGAATTCAGATTCGCGCCTACTTTGATGAGCCGGAGATCGGTAAACTCGCAGTCGGACAGGCAGTCAAAATCGCCTGGGATGCAAAGCCCACCCAGACATGGCACGGCCACATCACTCGCGCCCCCAGCACCGTCATCACCTACGGCACACGCAACGTGGGCGAGTGCATCATCGCTGTCGACGACGCCAAAGGCGACCTCCTGCCCAACACCAACGTCGTCGTCACCGTCACCATCTCGCAGCGCTTCAACGTCCTCAGCGTCCCCCGCGAAGCCCTCCACACCGAAGGCGGTGACTTCGTCTTCCGCGTCGTCAACAACCGGCTCGTTCGCACCCCCGTTCAGGTCGGAGTTGGAGTCAATCTCACTCGCGTCGAGATCCTCAGCGGCCTATCCGAGAAAGACACCGTCGCCCTCAACGCTGTCAACAATCGTGAACTCACCAATGGGCTCCCCGTAAAAGTCGTCGAGTAGCCATGTTCCTTCTTCCCCACCCGTTTCGTCTTCGCCTCGCGTTTCTATTCGGTCTCCTCGCAACGACACATCTCCTCGTTGCCGACGAAACAGAGGCCAATGCCCTGCTTCAACAGGGACGCGTTGACGAAGCCGCCGCCATGCTTCAGGAACTCCTCAGTAACGAACCCGGGAACGCGCAGGCCCATCAGCTTTTCTGCCGCGTCTTCTACTCTCAGAGCAAGACCGATCCCGCCATCCATGAGTGTGAACTCGCCGTCGCCAACGCACCCAACGACAGCGACAATCACATGTGGCTGGCCCGTGCCTACGGGCACAAAGCAGCTCACGCCAGCCCCTTCTCTGCACTTAGCCTCGCCGTCAAAGTTCACAACGAATTCGAACGCGCCGTCCAACTCGATCCCGAAAACTTTCAGGCCATGAGCGACCTCGGCGAATACTACGTCGCAGCCCCTTCCATCATCGGCGGCGGACTGGATCGAGCACAGGGCCTCGCCGCCAGAATGCAGCCCAAATTCCCCGCCCAATCACACCGCCTCTTAGCCCTGGTCGCCGAAAAGAAAAAAGACCCTACCGCCGCCGAAGCCGAATATCTCGCCGCCGTCGATGCAGGTAAAACACCCGAAGCCTACATCAATCTCGGCGACTTCTACCGGCGTGAAAATCAGCCGGACAAGATGCTCGACGCCCTCCGCTCCGCCGTAGCCGCCGATCGGAGCAAGGGACCTCCCCTTGTCGATGCAGCAAGCACTCTCACCGAGGCCCACAACTCTCCTCAACTCGCCATCAGTCTGCTTCGCACTTATCTTGCGTCCTCTGCAAAGACCGACGGCGCCCCCGCCTTCAAAGTTCATCTCCAGTTAGGTTGTCTTCTCGCACAGGACGGAGACGCCGCCGGAGCGCATCGCGAATACCTCGCAGCAACATCCCTCGCATCGAACTATGTACCCGCCCTCAAAGCATTGCAGGCATCGCACACAAAAGGCGATACCATGAGTTCTAGCCAGCACTAAGGAATCTCTCAGCAAGTATGATCCGTCTCCGTCGCCAATTGATCGCATGCTCTGCCCTGGCTTGTGCGGTAACACCCGCCATCGCGCAGATATCTTTCACCAGCGCGGTCACTCTGGCTCTGAAGAACAGTCCAAAGGTAAAAACCGCCCAGGCCGACGTAGACAAAGCAAGAGCCACCCTCGAGGAGTTGAAAGACGCATACATCCCAAACGTTGTCGGCGCCTCTGCCATCGGCCCTCCCTCCTATGGATTCCCCCTCGGCCAACCCTCCATCTACAATCTCAACTCGCAGTCTCTTGTCTTCAGCTATCCTCAACGCGACTATGTTCGCGCTGCGAAGGCATCGCTCGAAGCATCCACCCTTTCGCTGAAAGACGTTCGTGAATCAGTGGCCGAAGATACCGCTATCACCTACCTCGCTCTCAACCGCGACCTCGAGCGGCAGGCCGTCCTCCGGGAGCAACAGGGCTTTGCAGACCACTTAGTCACCATCGTTCAGGACCGTCTCTCCGCCGGCCAGGACACACCCATCGACCTGACCTCCGCCCGGCTTACCGCTGCACAGATCCATCTCGCCCGTCTGCGAATGAACGATGAAACCATCGCAGATCAGGCTCACCTCGCTCGCCTTATCGGACTCCCACCGCAAGGCCTGGACACATCTGTAAGCAGCGTCCCGCCCATTGTCCCCGCACAATCCGCCAATCCGTCAACTGCCACCATCTCGGCCACCACCACCAGTCCCGCCGTCGCGTCTGCTTACGCACTCGCTGCTTCGAAGCGTGAGATTGCCTTCGCCGAAAACCGCTACCTCCTGCGACCTCAGATCACCCTCGATGCGCAATACAGCCGCTTCGCAAAGTTCAACAACCTTCAGGACTACTACTTCCGCTTCCAGCAGAACAACGCCGCCATCGGCGTGCAGATCACGCTTCCCTTCTTCGATGCCGCTCGTAAAGCCAAAGCTCGCGGAGCCGACGCTGACGCAGCCCACGCCGAACACGACGCCGACTCCATCCGCGATCAGTTTCTGGATCTCCGGCTCAAAGCCCAACACGCCACCGCCGAGCTAGCCGTCAGGGCCGAAATCGCCACACTCGACCAGCAGCTCGCTCAGCAAAACCTCGACGCCCTCATGGTTCAACTGAACTCGGGCAATGGAAACTCGGCCACAGCGCAGATGACCCCGAAAGACGAGCAGACCTCACGCATCGCCGAGCGGGAAAAGTTCCTCGCAGTTCTCAACGCCAACTTCGAGTTACAACAGGCACAGATCAGTCTCATGAGAGAATCCGGCGACCTGGAGAGCTGGCTCTCCGCGGCCTTTGACGCCCAGCCCGTGGCCCCCGCCAGGCACTAGGCCAAATACACGCCTATCTTTTTTGTAATGAATCGTCTGGCCGACCCAGGCATCGTCGGAGATACCTCACAGGAAACTCCAGAAAAGCCACTTAACCCCTTAACTGAATGGTAAAATCAAGCTATCATTATGCCTCTAAAGACGCTCTTTCTGAATCCGCCCTCCTTCGAGAAATTTGACGGTGGCGCCAGCTCCCGTTGGCCCGCAACCCGCGAGATCGAGTCCTACTGGTATCCTGTCTGGCTCACCTATCCCGCCGGCATGCTGGAAGGCTCCCGTCTCGTCGACGCCCCGCCCCACCACATCAAGTGGCAGGAAGTCGTCGAAATCCTCAAGGACTACGAGTTCCTCGTGCTCTTCACCAGCACCATGGGCTGGGACGGTGACCAGAGGATGGCCGAGGTCATCAAGCAGACCTACCCCAGCATCAAAATCGCATTCGTCGGGCCCCCGGTGACCACCTCACCCGACAAGGCCCTCAACGAGTGCCCCGCCATCGACTTCATCTGCCGCCGCGAGTTTGACTTCTCCGTCGTCGAATACGCCAACGGGAAGCCTCTCAACGAAATCCTCGGCGTCAGCTACAAGGACAAGGCCACCGGCAAGATCCTC
>CAZZZG010000138.1:0-10003 GCA_964658525.1 uncultured Edaphobacter sp. | reverse complement strand
CCGTAACTGCTGGAAACACAACACGAGGGTTGTTATAGCGGCGATAGTCCACGCGCATCAGCCAAACCATCACCAACAGGCCAAGCACCGCCCACTTAGCCTGATTGGCCACATAAGGATAAGGAGAACCTAAACTCGATTGCGCCATCACCGCCGACGCAGAGAACACCATCACCAGCCCAAACAGCACCAGCAGCAGCACTACTCCGAAGAGCCACTTGTCCACCCCAACTCTCTTCGCCATGCTTCACTTCCACTTCTTCGCTAAATTAGTTCGTCTACCAGCTGCCGAAACACGCGGCCCCTATGCTCATAGTTCTCAAACTGGTCGAAGCTCGAGCAGGCAGGCGACAGCAGCACCACATCACCAGCCGTAGCAGCCTTGGCCGCCTCAGTCACCGCAGTCTGCATCGTTCCCGCTGCCACCATCTTCACGACTCCGTGAAGCTGACGCTCAATCTTTTCTGCGGCCGAACCAATCGTATAAACAGCCTTCACCCGCTCCTTCAGCAGCTCCGCCATCGTCCCGTAATCCGAGTCCTTGTCCTTCCCACCAAGAATCAAGTGAATTCCTTTCTGGAACGAAGCCACAGCCTTCATCGTCGCATCCACATTGGTCGCCTTCGAGTCGTTGTAGAACTCAATGCCATTCAGCTTCCTCACCAACTCCAGCCGATGCTCCACAGCGGTAAAAGTAGCCACCGAAGCACGAATACTCTCCGCCGAAACCTTCGCCAGCCGAGCCGCACAGACCGCTGCAAGCACATTCTCGATGTTGTGAGCACCCTTCAGGTGCACCTCCGAAACCGGCATAATCGGCTCGGTAACACCACCTTCCTTCTCCACCCAGACAATCACGCCATCACGCACAAACGCACCGCGCCGAACCGCCTTCGTCCCGCTGAACCAGAACACCTCACTCTTCGCCCGCGCAGCACACATCTGTGTCACGCGGTCATCCCCATTCAACACCAGCGCATCACCGGCTCCTTGCCGCTCGAAGATCCGCTCCTTGGCCGCCACATACTTCTCAAAGCTCCCATGTCGATCCAAGTGGTCCGGCGTAATATTCAGAATCACCGCAATCCGCGGATGAAACTCGTCAATCGTCTCCAACTGAAAGCTCGACACCTCCAGCACATTCACCGTCTCAGGTGTGCTCTTCGCCACCAGGTCGATCACAGGCAACCCAATGTTCCCTCCCACCTGGGTCGCCACGCCAGAGTCACTCAGAATCTTCCCCACCAGCGTAGTAGTCGTGGTCTTCCCATTCGACCCGGTAATCGCGACCACTTCCCCCTGAAGGTAGCGGCTCGCCAGCTCCAACTCCCCGATCACGGTCAACCCAAACGCCACAACCTGCTTCACCTCCGGTGTATCCAACGGCACACCTGGAGAAACTACAATCAGATCCTGCCTCCGAAACGTAAGAAGCCCATGCCCACCCGATTCGACCATAATCCCCGCTTCCAGCAACGCAGGAATCTCCTTCGCGAGGGCCACCGCACTCCGCGAATCGCTTACGGTCACCCGAGCACCTTGCGCGCGCAGAAACATCGCCGCCGACAACCCGGACTTTCCAAGTCCCACAACCAACACCCGCTTATTCTTCAAATCCATCATGCCTTCAACACTCTCATCGCAGCTTCAAAGTAGTCAACGCGAACAATGCAAACACCAGCGCCAGAATCCAGAATCGCGTAATCACCTTCGATTCAGACCAGCCCATCAATTCAAAATGATGGTGCAGCGGAGCCATCTTAAAGATGCGTCTGCCATTCCTTAACTTATAGCTGCCCACCTGAAGCATCACACTCAACGCCTCAAGAATAAACACGCCCCCAATAAACGGAAGCAAGAGCTCCTGCTTAATCACAACCGCCACAGTCCCAATCGCGCCGCCCAGCGCAAGACTCCCAACATCCCCCATGAAAATCTCAGCCGGATGAGCGTTGTACCAAAGAAACCCAATACTCGCCCCAACCATAGACCCGCAGAACACCGTCAACTCACTCACCATTGGCATCCTCTGCAGTTCCAGATAATCAGAAAACACAACATGCCCACTCACATAAGTCAGCACCGTTAGCGCTCCGGCCGCAATGATTGTGCAACCGATCGCCAGTCCATCGAGCCCATCGGTCAAATTCACCGCATTGCTAGCCCCCGCAATCACGATCATCACAAAAATAACGAACGGTACAAACACCAACCAGTGCATATGCGGAACATGGCCCATCCACTCCCACACCAGGTCCGGTCGAAACCGTTTCGCAAACGGCACCATCAGCCGAGTCGAATACCCACCACGAATCTCCATCACAACCAGGGTTGCCGCCACCACCGCACTCACTACAAATTGGAGGCCAAGCTTGGCCTTCGCTGTCAATCCCTGATTCTCCCGGTGCACAACTTTTATATAGTCATCCGTAAATCCGATCGCGCCAAACGCAAGCGTAGACAACATCACCAGCCATACATAGGGATTCGAAAGATCGGACCACATCAGCGTCGGCACCAGGATCGAGATACAGATCAGCACCCCGCCCATCGTGGGCGTCCCGCTCTTCTTCTGGTGCGACTGCGGTCCCTCTTCGCGAATGTACTGCCCAATCTGAAACTCGCGCAGTTTATCGATCACGTACGGACCGATCAGAAGACCGATCAGCAACGCCGTAAGACTCGCAAACACTGTGCGAAACGTCAGGTATCGAAAGATGCGAAACAGTCGAAAGTAGGGAAACAGCTTTTGATACAGCAACCAATAGAGCAAAACGTCTCCACCTTTTACCCGCAGCTTTAGGCCCGATTCCGTTGCGAGTCACGGCTATCTTAACAGCACAGTGCCCCAACCCACTGTGGTTATCTCACCTGCGAACCAACCCGAATCCCCACTACTCGCGAAATCCGCGCTAGAGCCCGTTCTCCAGCGCAAAACACAGCGCATCAGCGGCCATTGCAAGCTCGTACGCCAGCTGAGCATCGTGATCAGAGTCTTCCGCCTGCCGCAATAACTCCACCGTCACCGGGAAAAGGTCCGTTCCTTTGCCACGCTCAGCGTGCTCAATCTTCTCCAACCTGCGATCCGCCTCCGCAATAAACTTCTCCAGCCACTCCGGTGCGGGCGACGCAACCTTCTGCTTGTGCTTCTGTCTGGCGGAATAGAGCCCGGCTAGCGACAGGTGCTCCGCTGCACGCAAAACCCCAATTGCCCGCAGCACAAACTTGTTTCCTTCTTCACCTTCTGTGGCCTTGCGGTAGAGCTTGACACCTCTCTCCAGAAGGGCCACCAGATCTTCCCCAGTGCCTTTTTCCATCAGCGAAATCACCACCGAAGCTCTCTGCATATGGTGAAACGCTGTCATGAGCCCATAGTCTGTGGCATACACCACTCTGCCTCCGCTGAACCTGTCTGCCGCCTGCTTCGCAGCTTTCTTCGCACTTTTCTTTGGAGTACTCTTCTTTGCAGTTTTCTTTGCAGCGTGTTTGATAGCCTTCTTCGCGTGCTTTTTCAGCGCAGTCTTGGCTTCGTGCTTAACAAGTGCTCCCTTAGTCGACATAGTCCGCTCCATACGATCTCGTTTCGATACGCTTCAATACGACGTGCTACTTCGAACCAGCAAGGACCGTCAAAACCTTCTCCAGCCGTACTCCCCGAGAAGCCTTCAACAACACTACGTCGCCCGGCTTCAGATTCGCAACCAGCCACTCTCCCGCTTCTTCAGGGCTGGTTACAAATAGAGCCTCTGCACCGGCGGTTCGTGCGGCATCCACTAAATCCTGCGCCAGTCCACGCACCCCGACGATAAAATCCACTCCCCGCTCTATCATCCGCGCACCACAGCCCGCATGCAGCGATGCACCGTCGGGACCAAGCTCCAACATCTCTCCTGCCACCACGATATGTCGTTCCGCAGGAATTGCCATCGCCGCATCGACCATCGCATTCAACGCTGTCGGGTTGGAGTTGTAGCAATCATTGATGAGCGTCGCTCCATGCCACTCAAGCACCTCACCACGTTTGTCACCCGCCCGCAGTTCACCCACTGCCGCCGCACACTCGCTAAGCTCCATCCCACCCTGCAATCCGACCGCGATCGCAGCCAGAGCATTTGGAACGTTGTGTCGCCCTAACATCTTCAACTGCACGCTCGCACGCTGGCCTCTAGCCTCGACCGTAAACACCACACCCTCCGCGCCTACCTCCGTAACATTCACGGCTCTTACATCGGCACCCTCGCCGGCCCCGTAGAACACTGCGCGTGTGCCCAACCCGCGCCCAAACGCCGCCACGTAAGCATCATCGAAGTTCAAAACCGCAATGCCATCCTCAGGCAGCCCTTCAATCAACTCATACTTCGCCCGTGCAATTC
Source organism: uncultured Edaphobacter sp. (assembly GCA_964658525.1). Taxonomy (GTDB): domain Bacteria; phylum Acidobacteriota; class Terriglobia; order Terriglobales; family Acidobacteriaceae; genus Edaphobacter. The sequence continues at coordinate 5,630 of CAZZZG010000138.1, read as the reverse complement.
CAGCAATACCATCAGGAAAGAACTCAAGATGTACCGGCCCCACATTCGAAACTACCGCCCAATTCGGCTCGGCAATCCTCGCTAGCGCAGCAATCTCTCCGGCATGGTTCATTCCCATCTCGATGACAGCGATCTCATGCTCTCGCTCCAGCTTCAGGAGTTGCAACGGCAGACCAAACGCGTTGTTCAGGTTGCCAGCCGACTTCAATACCTTGAACTTCGCGCTTAGAACCTGAGCAATCGCTTCCTTGGTAGTCGTCTTCCCCGCCGACCCCGTCACTCCAATCACCCTGCCGCCCCACTCCCTCCGCACTGCGTGGGCCAACTGCTGAAGCGCCCGCAGCACGCAGTCGTCCCCATCCGAAACCCGCAGCAGACGTTTCTCATCCACCTCCGCCGGCACCACCCACATATTGCTTACCACCGCTGCGACAGCCCCGTTTGTGAGCGCCGTCTGCACATAGTCATGTCCATCCAACCGTTCGCCACGCACCGCGAAAAACAGCTCGCCACCACCAATCGTCCGCGAATCAATCCCGTACCCTATTGCTTCTGCCGAAGTGTTGAACTCTCCATCTGCATGGATCCAGTCAGCAATCTGCCCTAATGTAAGCTTCACCCGATCTCCTTCAAGACTCCAGCCGCCACGGCAACATCATCGAACTGCACCGTCCCGTCCCGCAAGATCTGTATCTTTTCATGCCCCTTCCCCGCAAGCAGAACAATATCTCCGACCCGTGCCGCACGAATCGCGATCTCGATCGCCCCCCTCCGATCCTGCTCCACAATACATGTGGTCCCCGTCTCATTCACTCCCGCCAGAGCCTCTTCGATAATCAACATCGGATCTTCGCTTCGAGGATTATCACTCGTCAGCACCACCAGATCGCTTCCCTCCCCAGCCGCCCTGCCCATCCGCGGACGCTTCGTCTTATCCCGGTCCCCGCCGCAACCAAACAGCGTAATCACCTTGCCGCCGCGCTCCTTCACCAACTCCCGAGCCAGCGAAATTAAATTCCGCAAAGCGTCATCCGTGTGAGCGTAGTCCACCACCACTGTCAGATTGTTTGACGAAGGCACCACCTCAAATCGTCCCGGCACCTGGGCTCCCGAAGCCGCTCCCGCGACAATCTCTTCCAACGTCAACCCTCGCGCCAACGCCGCACAGGATGCCGCCAGCAGGTTGTAAACATTCACTCTCCCCGTCAAAGAAGACCGTATAGGTGCATCTCCGTTCGGAGTTTTGAAGATAAATCGCGTCTCCCCTGCGTGCAGCGTGATCTCCTCCGCCCTGTACTCTCCGCTCAATGGCTCAAGCCCGTATGTCATCAATTGAGATGCCCGAGATTCCGCGACAAGACGCTTTCCGTAAGGATCATCGCTGTTGATCACCGCGACTCGCGGTGGTGGTGCACCAACACCCTCAAACAGCCTGGCCTTAGCCGCGAAATAATTCTCCATCGTGCCGTGATAGTCCAGATGGTCCTGAGTCAGATTAGTGAACATCGCCACATCCACCGGCAGTCCCCAGACTCTCTCCTGCTCCAGCGCATGCGACGACATCTCCATCACAGCCTCCGTCGCCCCAACCCTCACTCCGCTCTCAAAAATCTCCAGCACATCTCGAGACTCCGGCGTGGTGTGCGGAGAAACACGCACTTCATCTCCTACATGCGTCTCAATCGTCCCGATCAACACACAAGTCCGTCCCACACTTCGCAGCATGGCCTCAAGCAGGAATGCTGTCGTCGTCTTACCGTTCGTCCCGGTCACTCCACTCAACGCAAGCTTGCGTTCCGGGTGTCCCATCACCTCTGAGCTAACTTCCGCGAGCGCTCTCCTGCCTCGCTCAACCAACGCAGCCCCTACCTCAGCATGTTCTCGACGCAGCTTCTCATATGCTTCGCGAGAATCCGTCACCACTGCCGACGCACCCGCTCCGATAGCCGCTTCCATGTAGCGATTGCCATCCGTCGCCTCACCCTTCATCGCGACAAACACATCCCCACGCCCCACTTGCCGAGAATCATACTGAACCCCCGAAAGCTCGGCGGAAACACAAAAACGATCCTCAGCACTCAGCCCCTTACAAAGGTTCTCCCAGTTCATAAACGCATGCTAGCCGAGAATTCGAATATTTCGCAGCACAAAGCCATCATCGGCTGAACCGCACCACGATCTCTGTTCCTGCCCCCACCATCGTTCCAGCCGCTGGCACCTGTTCCCGTGCCAACCCGTTTCCCACCGCTTGCACGCGCAGGCCCACTGCATCCGCTTTTTCCACGACACCCCGCAACCCCATGCCATCAAACGAAGGCACAGGAACTCGCAGGCTGGCGTCCACCACAACGGCATCCTTCTCCTTCGTTTCAACAGTCGACGCAGTCTTCTGAGCCTTTAGCCGTGCGGTCTCCGCCTCTCCCGCTGCCCCATCTGTCCGAAACGCCGCAAGCACCTTCGCTGGAAGCAGATTCAGAATCCCCGGCGAATCGCCCGACGCCTTCGCCGTGCGTACAACCGGCTTCTCGTTAGCCGCAACATCCGCAGCCGCTGCATTCGCAGGCGCGCGCAACGGATCATCCGCGGGCAAACTATTCACATCGTCAAACATCGCGCTCAGGTCCGTCGTACTATCCGCAGGAGAGTCATCCACCGCATCCTTCTGCGCGATCTGCAACTCCTTCTTCGTCTTCAACGGCTGATCGTGCGGCACTCCCAGATACTCCAACACCTGCTGCGCCACATCCGCAAACACCGGCGCACTCGCTGCTCCGCCATAGTGCGCCGCTTCCCCGCCAGCCGTCGGCGTATCGATGACCACAGCAATCGAAATCGCCGGATTGCTCACCGGCGCAAAACCCGCAAAGCTTGCCACCAGCTTCGTGTGCGAGTACGTATGCGTCGCTACATCGATCTTCTGCGCTGTCCCGGTCTTACCGGCAGAGCTATACCCATTCAACGCCGCCAGCTTACCCGTACCCTCCGTCACAATGCCCTGCATCATCATGCGCATCTTGGCCGACGTCATCTCCGAGATCACCCGATGCGCTCCATCCGGCAGCGTCGTCGGCAGCTGATTGGACGGCCGGAACGCCGCTGGCTTCAACCTCGCATCGCCCTTCATCTCATCGGTCGACTGCAGCAGCACATGCGGCGGCATGTACACCCCGCCATTCGCAAGCGCACTCACCATCGTCACCAACTGAACCGGCGTCACACCAACCTCCTGCCCGATCGCCATCGACAAAATACTCGTCGATCCCCACTTCTTCGGCGCTCTCAACAGACCGCGCGTCTCGCTCGGTAGTTCAATCCCCGACCGGTCGCCAAAACCAAATCCACGCATGTAGCTGTAGAACTTATTCGGCCCCAGCTTCAACGCCATCTTCGCCGCGCCCACGTCGCTCGAGTGCTCCAGCGCATACTGCACCGTCACCACGCCAAAGTGGTCGCTATGGTCGTCATGCAGAGTACGGCCATACATCGTCATCGCCCCATTCTGGCAATCCACCAGATCCGTAGGCTGCACCCCCGCGCCATCCAGCGCCGCCGAATACGTCACCAGCTTGAACGTCGACCCCGGCTCATACACATCGCTCACCGCCAGGTTCTGCAGCACACTCGAATCCATATGCTTCTGATCATTCGGATTGAACCGCGGCGAAATCGCCAGCGCCAGAATCTGTCCCGTGTGAGGATCCTGCACCACCACAGTCCCATGCAGCGCTCGCGTCTTCAACATCTGCGCATCCAGCGCACGCTCCGCCATGTACTGAATATTCGCATCAATCGACAACACCAGATTCTCACCCGGCATCGGCTGGCTCTCTTCACTCCCCAACACATGTCGCTTCGCATCGAGCGCAGTCAACATATGCCCAGGCTCGCCATGCATATCTTCATCAAACTGCCGCTCCAACCCACCCAGCCCTATATCATCTGTGCCGACATACCCCAACACCTGGGCGGCCAAATCATTGTTCGGATAAAACCGCTTAAACTCCTTCTGAAAATAAACACCCTTCAAATTCAACTCGCGCAACCGATCAGCGATACTCGGATCAACCTTTCGCGCCACCCACGCAAAGTTCCTCGAAGCGTTGAATCGCGCCAACATCTGCTGCTGAGACGTAAAGTTGTCCGTCGGGTCAGCGTGCACAATCTCAGCGAGTATCTCCGCCGCGCTCGCACGATTGTCCCCAAGCTCCGACGGCACCGCATACACGCTGTCCACCTGCACCGTCACCGCAAGCTCCCGCAGATTGCGGTCATACAACATACCCCGCCGCGGAGCCACTTCAAACGTCCTCTGCTGCTGCATCGCCGCGCGATGCACAAAGTCCGAGTGCCTTACCACCTGCAGCCACCCCAGCCGCACCGCAATCAACGCCGTCCACGCACAAAAAAACAGCGCCACATAGGCGAAACGGATCCTCCGTATCGGAGCGGTCAACGTCTGCCGTGGCGCCTTGTTCATCTCATCCCTGCTTCAAAGTTAGTTTACTTCCGAGCCCTCTTCGTCAGACTTTCTCTGCCAAGTCGAACCACCCCATTGATCGTCGCACATTCCAGTTACTGCGCAATCTGCATCGCTGCAGTATTTGCCTGCGCCAGCACAGGCGCGTTAGGATCCCCACCCTCTGGCCTCACCACCTGTCCCGGCTGTGGCTCTCCCAGTCCAAGCTGCTTCGCAATCTTGTCGATCCGCCCCGGATCCGTCAACTGCGCCTCGGTCAAACGCAGCTGGCGATTCTCCTCGCGCAACTGCTCCACCTGCGCCTTCTGCGCCTCAACGTGGTAGCCAATCTCAATCGCCGAAAAGTGCTGCCACACATAGACCATCACCAGCACGAACAACACGCTCATCACCGCAGAGAACGTACGCATCTCACGCCGGCGCTCCGGATCGTCAGCCTTCACAATGCGGCTGTTATCGATGTGTTTCGTAAAGAACACCTCAGGCGTCGGACCACGCCGCGCACGCCGTTGGTTCTCAAACATCTCGCGATTCCGCGCCGCCAGCGACTCCGCACGGCTCTGCGCCCGCGAACCCAACATCTCTAGCTGTTGTCCTGCCATCGCCGAAGCCGCCATCGTGTACCTCTCTCAAACCTCTCTCAAATCCATGAGCCCGAAATCTCTTGCCACTCTCCTCAACGTACGAACCGGGCCGGGATCGCTATTGGAGGAAGGGACTTTTTGTTGCAGAGTTGTCTTTCGCCTGAAAGAAGGTGGGACAACCCCGGCCCGATCACATGTTTTCTCTATATATAGACTGCACCATTTTCAGTGCAACAGAGAATCTCTTGCCTAAATTTTTTCAGCCGCCCTCATCTTGGCACTGCGCGACCGCGGATTTCTCATCTGCTCTTGCTCCGCCGCTACCACCGGCTTCTTCGTCAAAACCTCAAACACCTTCGCGTCCTTTGCCGCCTTGAACGCATCTTTTACCAGCCGGTCCTCCAAAGAGTGGAAGCTGATCAACACCAGCCTTCCTCCCGGCTTCAACAGAGATCCCGCGCTCTTCAGCAGCGATTGAATCTCTCCCAACTCGTTATTCACGCGAATTCGAAGTGCCTGAAAGGTGCGTGTCGCCGGATGAATCTTCTCGCCTTTCATTGGTGGGGCCT
>CAZZZG010000137.1:0-10091 GCA_964658525.1 uncultured Edaphobacter sp. | reverse complement strand
TGAAGTGCTGGAGGTCGACGGCGAGGAGCATAGTGGGGGTGTCGAGCTTGCCGGGCTGACGGTTGAGGAATTTTTTGAGAGAGTAGCGGGCGAAGGCCATGTCCTCGAAGCGGGTGTTGAATTCGTCGAGGAGGATGATGTTGACGGGGGCGTTGGGTGCGAGGCGGTCGAGCTCTTCGGTGGAGTTGATGGTGAGCTCGGGGTCGAGGGTGTGGGCGGCAGGGGCGTCGAAGTTGAGGATCTTCTCGGGCTCGTTGGCCTCGGTGACGTGGAAGTCGTCACGCTTGAGGTCGGTGACGATGTTGCCTTTGGCGTCGGTGACGACCATGTCGAGGATGACGAGGCGGGCGTTGCGGCGAATGGTGTAGACGCCGTTGGCGTCTTTGGTGGGCTGCGATGTGGCTGGCTGCGGCGTTGGCGGGGTTTGGGGTTGCGGATTTTGGGTTGGGGGTGGGGCGGGTGATGGCTGTTGCGCAGGGACGTAGTGAGAGAGGCCGGCGGCGAGAGCGAAGAGGAACAGCGCGCGGAGGAACGAAAGTTTCATGGAACCCTCGGGTTTGGTAGTGCAAACACGGTATATCAAGCGGTGTTACGGCTTTCGAAAAAAAATTGCGGTGTGCCCGAAAGTCAGGTTTCCTGCGAAAAATGCTCGGGAGACGATCATCTCTTCAACGGCTCACATTGAACGGCGCGTGGGGCACGATAGCCACTTCGAAGAAGCTCGTTGACGAATCACTTTTTCCTGGCTGTGTTTGAGCGGCAATTTGCGGTCGGTGGTCTTCTGCAACCATGAACGCCCACTCGGTCCAGTCACGATCGGAGGTACGCGGCGACTGCTTGGATGACCTCTGCTCGGGCTCGTGAGAGGGACGATCCAGAAGGTCTTTGAAGAACAATTCCGTGTCCGAGCGAGTCGATCATTTTGATGACGACAAAAGTTTGCAAATTCAAGTCGATCTTTCGGCCGAACTCTTTTCTGTGTGGGGCAAGAGCATCTCGGAAGAGAGTGAGATTTCGAATGGAGAAGTCCACGGTATTGCCGGAGCGATGTGGCACCTGCGATTGCAGGAGGATCGAAAGTTCGGGATCTGCTTCGTGAGCCTCGATCATTCCATCAATCATGGATCCGATGAGTTCTTCCAGGGTTGCGTCTGCACATTCGAGTAGACGTCGCCGCATCACGCTATCGACCTGCGCTATGTGACGGTCGTGAAGGGCGCGGTAGATGGCCTGCTTGTCAGGGAAGTACTGGTAGACAGAGCCGATGCTGACGCCTGCAGTTTCGGCGATTCGATTGGTTGTGAGTGAGGTGGACCCTGCGCGTTTCAGCAGCTTTATGGCTGCATCGAGCATTGCCTCCACGGTGATCTGTGCACGCTTCTGGACCGGCCTGCGGCGTGTGTTGTTTTGCTTTTCCTTAGCCATCGCGAGTTCAACGGTAAATGAAAATGTGAGCTTTTCTCTATGTTTTGAGATAAAGACCACATTATTTGGAGAATCGCGCTTGCTGTCATGTGAGTAGACAAGTGTTATTTCGCGGATAGTCTTCCTCCTATGGCAGGCCCGTTGGGTGTGGAGCTTGCGGAATTGAGGGATGATGAAATACCTGATAACGGGAGCAACAGGAGATGTCGGCTCCCGAGTTGTGAAGCAGCTATTGGAGCGGGACATTCGGCTGAGGGTCCTGGTTCGCGATGAGGCGAAAGCGGCTTCGTTATTCGGCGATCGCGTCGATGTTGTCGTGGGAGATCTTGCTGAGGCTTCGGATCTGCTACGTGCATTCGATGGTGTAGAGATCGTCTATCTCGTCAATGTTGGCCCGCAGATTCCTCAGCGTGACGAGATGGCGGCTGTGGTGGCGAAAGAAAAGGGAGTGAAGCGCATCGTGAAGCTTTCGTCTATGGATGTGGAGCACGGCCTGGCCATAGGCGCGTGGCATGAGAAGGGAGAGGCTGCGATACGTGCAACGGGTATCCCTTACACTTTTGTTCGGCCGTCGGGTTTCATGTCCAATCTTCTTGCATGGTCGAACTCCATTAAACATGAGGGAGTGGTCCGTTCCTCGGCTGGAGACGGTCACCGGCCATTCATCCATTCCGAAGATATTGCCGCTGTGTCGGTCGAGGCGTTACTGGGCGAGAGCTACCGGGGAGAGTGCCTTCCACTTACTGGCCCAGAGTCTCTGACGTTCGCACAGGCGACGGAGATTATTGCGACTGCGATAGGGAAGCCGCTTGAGTTCCGAGCTATCTCCGACGAAGAAGCGCGAGATCGGTATGCGAGGATCAGTGGTTCTTCAGAAGAGACAGAAGCTCATGTGGCTTTGTGGCGCGCTATTCGAGAAGACCGTCTGGCGCGGGTTACTGATGACGTTGAACGTATTCTCGGACGCAAAGCCATCTCTTTGCGGCAGTGGGCTATCGAGAATGCTTCATCCTTTCAAGAAGCCGGTTCTGAGAGATTGAGTGCCCAGGTTTGACCGAGGAGGTTATGGCCGAAGGAGTGGTGTCGCTCCTCTTTGATGAGGAAGAATCCTTCGCGCTCGTAGATGTGCCGGGCTGAGGAGAGCACGCTGTTGGTCCAGAGTGTCAGTGTTCGGTATCCGAGTTCGCGTGCTCGTTCTACGCATGTTTTAACGAGCCGCGAACCGACGCCAAGACCTCTGGCGGATGGTTCGACATAGAGCAATCGCAACTTCGCTGTGTGCGGGTCTTCGGTCTTCATGAGAAACACCGACCCGACGATGTTGCCGCGCGTTTCAGCTATCCACGCGTCCTCCCGATTCGCGTCGAACTGCGCGACGAACTCACCAAGAATGCGGGCGACGAGCGCCTCGTAGGTCCAATCCCACCCGTATTCGCGTTCGTAGAGAATCGCTTGCCGTGAGGTGATCCAGCCGAGGTCTCCTACGCGTGGCGATCGCAGTTGAACTGCGTTCGCAGATACTTCTTCTGGCTTGAGGAGCGTTTGAATCGTCTGCATACTGGTCACCAGTCGCGGACGATCGTCAGGCGGCACTCTTGTCAGGAGTTCTTCGATCTGCGAGTTGGTTCCGCGATTCACGGTAGCAAAGAGTCGTCTGCCGGTTGCGGTCAATGAGAGTAGCTTCTGTTTCGCGTGGTGCGGACTCGTCCGGCTCTTCACGAGGTGTTTCCGTCGAAAACGGGCGATGATGCGACTGACATGTGCTTTGTCCATGCCCAAAGTGCGGATGATGTCGGCGGCGGTTAACTCCTTAGACTGGGCCAGCTCGTACAGTACCCTAGCCTCCGCGAGGGACAGTTCGCTCGATGGCAGGTGTTCGGCTAACAGGCCGATTTCTCGCGTGTAAAACCGATTGAAGCTGCGAACCTGATCGACTGTAGACATGGCGTGTCCTGGGACGAGTGTTGTCTCAGACAACATACAATCAAATCCGCGATCGAGACAAGTTTTCGTCTGGTCGACTACCAACATCTAAGGTAGGAGGCAGCACGACAGCAACGGTTAAAAGGAGAGCAGATCATGGCGATAGAGAAGCAAGGAAATTCGGGAGTTCCTCCGGACGATCTCAGTCGTAAGCTTGCGGTTGGCAAGGTTGAGAACCTTCCGCACATCGGCCTGGTGGGCGATACCTATACCGTTACGGTGACGGGCGACGATACTGCGGGGCGATACTGCGTTGTCGATATGCATGTCCCGCCCGGGGGCGGACCACCGCCTCATCGACACGACTTTGAGGAGACCTTCATCCTGCTGGAAGGTGAGCTGGAGGCGACGTTTCGTGGAGAAAAGTCAACGATCAAGGCGGGCGAGACGGTGACCGTTCCGGCGAATGCTCCGCATCAATTCAAGAACATTTCGTCGCAGCCTGTGCGGATGATATGTATCTGTTCTCCTGCAGGGCAGGAGAAGTTCTTCAGGGAGGTTGGGGTCCCGGTTGCGACTCGCACGACTGCTCCTGCGAAGCCAACGGAGGAGCAACAGGCTGCGTTAAAGAAGAAAGCCGAGGAACTCGCTCCCCGCTACCGCACAGAGTTTCTGCGAGAGGCCTGAGCTGCACGGCGGCTTAGTGCGTTCTGCTGGGGAGATTCTGTAGAGGATACGTAGATATACTGCTCGCACTGGAAATCTGGCTCTTGGAGAGTGTGAGGATGTCGAGGAATTTGGTTTGGAAGGGTGTGTCTTGCGGTGTGTTGCTGGCGTTTGCGGCTTTTGCGATGGGAGCGGGAGCGCAGGAGAAGAAAGACAGCGATAAGAAGAAGGATCAGAAGCTTGTGGTGACGGGGACGCCGGTAGTGGAGGCTGCGGAGCCGCCGACGGACTCGGTTACAGATGGCTCAGTGACGGTGGGCGGGGAGAAGATTGCTTATCGTGCAGTGGCAGGTACGCTGACGGTGGGCTCAAGCGACTCTCAGGATGCGATGTTGGGCCTGGATGGGAAGATGCTGCCGGATACGGGCGAGAAGGCGCCGGATCCGGAGAAACCCGATGAGGCGCCCGCGACGGCGCGGATGTTTTACGTGGCTTACTTCAAGAAGGATGCGCCTACGGGAAGGCCGGTGACGTTTCTGTATAACGGCGGGCCGGGGTCGGCATCGATGTGGCTGCATATGGGCTCGTTTGGGCCTAAGCGCGTGGTGACGACCGATGCACAGCATGATGAAGGCGCGCCGTACAAGATCGTAAATAACGACTACAGCCTGCTGGATGTGAGCGATGTGGTTTTTATCGACGCGCCGGGGACCGGGTTCAGCCGGATCACGGGTAAGGACAAGGAGAAGGAGTTCTGGGGGGTGGACCAGGATGCGCATGCGTTTGACCGATTTATTCGCAGGTTTCTGACGAAGTTCAACCGTTGGAACTCGCCGAAGTATCTGCTGGGCGAGAGCTATGGGACGCCGCGGAGTGCGGTGCTGTCGGCCGATCTGCAGAACGTGGACTTGAACGGGATCATTTTGCTATCGCAGATTTTGAGCTTCGATAACAGCATCGATGGGCCGAAGTGGAATCCCGGCGTGGATCAGGCGTATGCGCTGGGTCTGCCTACGTTTGCGGCGAGCGCCTTTTATCATCACAAGCTGCCGACGCAGCCAGCGGCGCTGGAGCCGTTTCTAGCCGAGGTGGAGCAGTATGCGATGGGCGATTATATGAGCGCTCTGCTGAAGGGGTCGGAGCTGCCGGAGGCCAGCAAGCAGGCGGTGGCGGAGAAGCTGCATCAGTATACTGGGCTGCCAGTGGCGTATTTGATGAGGGCGAATCTGCGGGTGACCGGTGCGGCATTCAGCAAGCAGCTGCAGCTTGATGACGAGACGACGACGGGACGGCTGGATACACGCTATAAGGGACCGGATATCGATCCGTTGAGCGCAGATGCGGAGTATGACCCGCAGAGCAATGCGATCTCCTCGGCATATACGGCGGCGTTGAACCAGTACATGCGGACGGATCTGAAGTACGGCGAGGATCAGACATATAAGCCCGGGGCCTATGCGGATGCGGACTTTTCGTGGGATCTGAGGCACCAGCCACCGGGTGGGCCGCCGGCGAATCAGCAGTGGGGCGGGACGAATGTCATGCCGGATCTGGCGTACACAATGAAGTCGAACCCGAAGATGAAGGTGATGCTGGCGGGTGGATACTACGACCTGGCGACGCCTTACTTTGAGGGCAAGTTCGAGATGCATCATCTGCAGATTCCGCAGAAGCTACAGGCCAATATCAGCTACCACTATTACCAGAGCGGCCACATGGTGTACGTGAATGAAGACGTTCTGAAGCAGTTCCATACGGATGTGGCGGCATTTATCCGGGGAACCGAGGACGGGAAGTAGCCGGGTTCTGGCGATGGAGAGGTGGCGGGTTAGAGGGACGACTCGGTTGGATTCGTGTTTCCCTTTACCCGCCACTTCGATTTGGTGACGATCTCGGAGGAGATGTACCAGGGGCGAAGGAGAACGGCGAGGGCCGCGTTGCCGATGGTTTGGAGATATTGCCTCTTGGAGAAGTGTCCGACGGCGGCTTTGTAGAAGATCTGCGAGAAGTCAACTCGCTCTTCGTTGATTCGGCGCTTGAGGGGATACTTGCGGCGGAGGCCGAGGAACTGGTCCCAAGTGAGCTCGGGTTGGTTGCTGCGGCGACGGAGCATGGAGTCTTTGAGCCAGCGGACTTTGAGTCGGGTGAGGCGTGCGCGGGAGATGGAGGCCGAGCCGCCGTGGATGCGGTAGTCGAGGAGAGTTTCGGGTTGGACGAGGATCTTGTGGCCCTGCTCGGCGAGGCGATTCCAAAGGTCGATGTCTTCGGCTGGCCAGAACTCCTGCCGATATCCTCCGATGCTTTGAATGACGCTTTTGCGAAGCACGACGGCGGGATGGTTGAAGCCGATGAGCTTGTTGAGGCGGACTTTTTCTTCGATGTCTGCGTGAGTGAATAAGAAGGAGTTGTCCTTGCCGATGACTCTTCCATTCTGATCGATATGGCGGACGAGGCTGCTGGCGACGGCGAGTTCGGGGTGATTGTCGAGAAAGGCCAGCTGGCGCTCGAGGCGATTGGGGTGCATGACGTCGTCGGAGTGCATGATGAAGACCCACTCGGAAGAGGCGAGCTCGATGGCGCGGTTGAGCGTGTTGGCCGTGCCGGCGTTGGCCTGGCTGAAGACTTTGACGCGGGGATCGGTCTGGGCGAGAGACTGCGCCACGGCGAGCGAACCGTCGGTAGAACCGTCGTCGAGAACGATGAGTTCGAAGTCGGTCCAGGTCTGAGCGAGAACGCTGGCGATGGCGTCGTGGAGGAAGGGCTGAGCGTTATAGGTGGGCATTACGACAGAAACAGTCATTCGCCTAGCCCTCTTGCTGCATGGAGGATTGTAGAGCACCGAGGGTGGCGTAGGGGATGACGCCAGTGAGTCTTTTCTTCTTTGCAGTTTGAATTATCGCATTTCGAGGGTGACCTAAGTGATTATTTTTGAGCGGTATAAACACTATGAGTGATTTACTATCAAATTATATGCAACCTTTGAAGCTGATTTGCGTCTATAATTGTGCGGGGCGGTTTTGAAGACTGCTCCCAAACATTCAAGTATCTGTACAGGAGGGTTTATGACGACGATGACTCGATTTGTGCCGTTGCGGACGCCTTTTGAAGATGTTGCGGGATTGCAGAAGCGATTGAACTCCATCTTCAACGACTTTGCTGGATCGGTGGAGGGCTCCAACGCGGGCTTTACTCCGGCGGTGGACGTTTACGAAGACGCGGACAAGCTGGTTCTGAAGCTCGAGATTCCCGGCGTAAAACAGGAAGATCTGGACATCCGGCTGGAGAACCAGACTCTGGTGATCAAGGGTGAGCGGAAGTTTGAGCAGACGGAGAAGGCTGAAAACTTCCACAGGATCGAACGGCGATTTGGAAGCTTCGTTCGGAGCTTCACTCTGCCGCAGACTGTGAGCACAGAGGGTGTGACAGCTTCGTCGGACGCAGGCGTGTTGACGATCTCGTTGCCTAAGAAGGCAGAGGCGCAGCCGAAGCAGATTAAGGTGCAGGTGGGCAGTCAGAAGCAGGTTGAGGCAGAGACGGCTCAGTAATTTGCTACGACAACTTTTGGAAGGGAAGGCGTGCGCCTTCCCTTCTCTTCGTTTGCGGGACGGTAACGTTCCAAGTTGGTTACTAAAGAGAGCTAAACAGCGCTCTACCTAAGGTGCTATAAAGTCCGCCGGGAAGCAGGCGCACTGCACGCTCACGGTGCGAGCCTGTTGAAACTTATCACTCTCTCATGGTTTGCTGCACCGATCCGCCGATTTCTACTGGTTCTCGCGCCTGAACAAGAGACGCGAACCGACGAGTATGGCAGCCATGTCGGCAATACAGTCTTCTGGGACGGTACTCACGCGGGGCTGGACCAGATGCGGCGAATGATGCCTGAATGCCACATTACTTGCGTGGAGCGGCACCAAGCCGATGGGATGGTCAAGCCTGCCAGTGGCTCAACGCTCAAGATAGATTACCCCAGCGGCGAAGTGGAGTATGTCGAAGCAGGGCGAAGCCTACAGTAGGTCTCTGTGGGTCAGGTTGGGTGGAGAGTCTGGCTGGAAGTCGAGGGGCTATTTTGAAGGGTCTGCGTTCGACGCTGCGAGGTGGGGAGATTCGAGTTTAGCAGCGCGGCGCGGGATGCGGAGAGCTACGAAGAGCAGTAGCGGTTCGGTGAGCCAGAGGGAGCGGTTGGCGAGACGGGGTGCGGCCCATGCCCCGAGAGCGGCTCCGGCCAGGAAACAGAGACAGATGAGACTCAGGTTAAGGCCCTGAGTGCGGCCTTTTTCGCGGATGTCGGGTGTAGCGGCGGGGTCGAGTGCGTCGTAGAGGCCTTCGGCTGCCTGGCGGAGATTGCCGGTGATGAAGGTGGAGTTGAAGGGTAGCTGGTAGACGTGGCGGAAGCTGGAGACCTGGAAGGCGGCGACGTAGGCGACGATCGCGGTGAAAGGTATGTCGGGAAAGTCGGACGGCACCCAGCCCAGGGCAAAGAGCGCGAGGATCTCGAAGGTCAGGGCGATGATGGCGGCGCGATTGTTACGTGTGCGCAGATAGCGGGCCGAGATTACGCCGGCGAAGAAGCCCAGGATGGGGACGAGATGGGGAATGACCTCACGCCACTGGTGTCCGAGAAGGGTGATACCGAGGAGCGCGACGTTTCCGGTCATGGAGTTGGCGAAGACGTGGCCATGGTTGAGGTAGACGAAGGAGTCGAGGAGGCCGCCAGTACTGGCGAGGATCAGCGCATCGGATAGAGTGCTGGACTCGGGCGTGGCGTTGGTCGTCATGAGGGTTGAGGACATATCCATTGTCTATGGGCTCTCTCTATAGGCAGCATTTTTGATCCTTGTTTTTGGAGTCGCGGTTAGCCTTTTTTCGGGACGTTTTAGGTTGAAAGCGATCGGTGCGAGTATTCAGCTGGGTCCGCCGCCAATATGTGAGTGAGTTATTATCAGATTTCCGCATCTTCTGTTAGTTTCAGGCGTCTAACTTAAGCAAAAAGCTCAAATTTGTTGAAGGGGTTGAGGAGATAGAGATTTATGGCGATCAAATGGGATCGGTTGACGGTGAAGTCGCAGGAGGCGGTGCAGGCGGCGGGGGGACATGCTGCTGAGAATGGCAATCCCGAGGTGCTGCCGCTGCATCTGATGGCGGCGTTGCTGGAGGACCGCGAGGGAGTGGTGATCCCGGTGCTGGAGAAGATTGGGGTGCCGGTGGAGCAGTTGTTGTCTGGGGTGAACTCGGCGATTGAAAAGCTGCCGAAGGTTCAGGGTGGAGGGCAGCAGCCTGGGCTGTCGAATGCGCTGCAGAAGGTGCTGGAGCAGGGGTTCAAAGAAGCGGAAAACTTCAAGGACGAGTTCGTCTCGACGGAGCATCTGCTGCTGGCACTGTCGAAGGCGAAGAACGATCCGGTGCAGCTTGCGCTGGCCGCGCTGGGCGGGACGTATGAGGCGATTCTGAAGGCGCTGAGTGCGGTGCGAGGGAGTCAGCGGGTGACGGACCAGAATCCTGAAGGGAAGTTTCAGGCGCTGGAGAAGTATGCGAAGGACCTGACGGATCTAGCGCGGCGAGGAAAGCTCGACCCGGTGATTGGTCGCGATGAAGAGATTCGTCGCGTGGTGCAGGTTCTGAGCCGTCGGACGAAGAACAACCCGGTGCTGATCGGCGAGCCTGGCGTGGGTAAGACTGCGATCGTGGAGGGTTTGGCGCGAAGGATTATTCAGGGCGATGTGCCGGAGATTCTGAAGAACAAACGCGTGTGCTCGCTTGATCTGGGCGCGATGATCGCCGGAGCGAAGTTTCGCGGTGAGTTCGAGGACCGTTTGAAGGCGGTGCTGAAGGAGATTGAAGAGTCGAACGGCGAAGTGATTTTGTTCATCGATGAGTTACATACTCTGGTGGGCGCGGGAGCGAGCGAAGGATCGCTTGATGCCAGCAACATGTTGAAGCCGGCACTGGCTCGCGGCGCGCTGCGTGCGATCGGGGCAACGACGCTCGCGGAGTACAGGAAGTACATCGAGAAGGACGCGGCGTTGGAGCGTCGGTTTCAGATTGTGTTTGTCGGCGAGCCGAATGTCGAGGATACGGTT
>CAZZZG010000136.1:0-10094 GCA_964658525.1 uncultured Edaphobacter sp. | reverse complement strand
AAGAAGGCCGTCAAGAAGGCAGTAGCGAAGAAGGCCCCAGCAAAGAAGGCCGTGAAGAAAGCTGTAAAGTAGTAAACCCTTTCAAGGCAAGCAAATAGGCCCGGACTCCTCAATTGAGAGCCCGGGCCTTTTTGCGTCTGCTGATAAATATTTACTTTTTGTTGGCTGCGATCTCAGCAAGAACTTCTGTGCTGTGGACGTTCGGATCGACCTTCTCCCAGACCTTCACGACCTTGCCATCCGGCGAAATCAGAAATGTCTCGCGATTGGCAAACTTCATCACGCCGTAGTTCTTCACCGGAACGCCGTACATGTCGACAACCTTGTGATCCGGATCAGCGAGCAGCTTAAAGCTGAACGTATCCTTCGAGCACCAGGTCTTATGCCCCTCCACCGTATCCAGGCTCACGCCGAGCACAACCGCATTCGCCGCGTCATACTTGGCCATATCGCGCTGGAAGTTGTGCGCCTCAATCGTGCAGCCGGTGGTCTGGTCCTTCGGGTAGAAGTAGAGAACAACCCACTTGCCTTTGTAGTCAGTCAGGCTGACTGGTTTGTCTTCCTGCGAGGGCAGGGTAAAGTTGGGTGCCACCGCTCCAGCCTGTATTGTGTCTGCCGCCGGCGCCGCATGGGCTCTGAGGCCGATGCCGCACGCCACTGCTACGCCGATGATTACTGCGATCCAAACTGCCTTGCGCATGGTGTTTCCCCTTATGTATTTCTGTTATCTGTGGACGAGTGAAAGCCGCGAAAGTCTCGAAGACGCATATGCTGCGTTGCAATTTTATCGCTCTGGCCGCTCTCTTTACAGCTTCGTGACAATATCTTTACTTCGCGACAATAGAAATACCCGCCGCATCCGCCGCGTTGAGGATCGCTGCGGGATCGAACATCAACGTTCTTTCCGCTTCCACAGCCAGACAAGTGGCTCCTGCGGCCTTCATGGCCTCGATAGTTGCCACACCCACCACCGGCACATCAAAACGCATGTCCTGGTTGGGCTTAGCGACCTTGACGACAGTCAGAGCACGACGAAGAGTCGTCTCGCCTCCCGAGTCGAGCGTGCGAAATAACTCGCCCGCGCGAGAGATCGTAGCGTCGGTCCCTTCCATCGCCTCTACCGCAACGCAAGCCTGCGCTGCAACCACCACTGTCTGGCCAAGATCGTACGTGGCAATCGCCTGCGCAACAGTTCGCCCATAGGCAATATCCTTCAGCTCTTCCGCATCAGGCTCCCGCCGAGTCAGCACACCGGCCTTCGCCAGCAGCGGTTCGAGATATTGCGTCGAGGAGATCAATTCAATCCCCTCATCGCCAAGCACCTTCGCGATAGCACCCAGCAGCATGTCAGTATTGCGAGTCCTCAGGCTCAACAGCAGCTTCGCAAGTCTCCAGTCCGGGCGAATACTCGAAAAGATCTGCTTGTGCTTCACCTGCCCAGCCATCACGGCACGAGTAACACCCTCGCCGCGCAAAGTGTCGATCAGTTTCGACAACTCGCCCAGCGACAGCCAGTGAACGCGAATACCAGAATCAGCCGCCGCGCGGGCGTTCATCTCCGGATCGGTCTCTTCATTGATCGCCGCAACGACGACCTGCAAGCCATTTGCCCGTGCAGCATCCAGCAAAAGAAACGGAAATCGCCCGTTCCCCGCAATAAGTCCCAGTTTTTCCATCTGATCTGATCCGCTCATGGTCACGTAAAGAACTACTTCGCTGCCGCAACTTCACGGGCGAGATAGATCGTCTTCCCCGTCTGAGCAGAGCGGCGCGCCGCATCGAGTATGCGAACCACCACGATGTTGGTATCGAGCGACGTCAGATCATGCTGCGGCTTCAGGCTCCCGCTAAGAACAGCAGCAAGATAGTTCAGCGAATCATTCTGCGGCGCCGCCAGTACAGGCGCAGTTTCAACATGCTCAGCTTTCTCTCCAGTCAGACGCATGCGAAGCTTCGCGCCCGGCGCGACGTCCTCATAAAGCGTATCGACATAGCCTGTCGCACCGTAGACCTCCATATCCTTCCGCGCAAACGGCCAGTTCCACGAGCCCTGAAGAATCGCCTGCGCATGCGGATAGGTCAGAACGATCGTGCTGTCATCGTCAACCTTCGGATAGATCTGCGGTTTTATCTGCAGCGCGACCGCAGTCACAGTCGTTGGAAGCTCGCCCCGCATAATCCAAGTAGCAAGGTCGGCCCCATAGCAGCCGAAGTCAAACATCGCACCAGCGCCGTTCAGTTTTGGGTCGGTCAGCCAATCGAAAAACTCAGGATCGACATGAATCTCCTTAGGCCCCTCATGCCCGTCGTGAACGACCAGCTTACGCAGATCGCCGATCTTCCCATCTTCAAGCATCTTCACAGCTGCAGTATTCGAGTTGTACCAGGTCGTCTCATAGTTCGTCAGAACAGGGACGTTGTACTTCTCCGAAAGCGCCTGGATAGCAAGCGCATCTTCGACCGTAGTGGCCAGCGGCTTCTCTACCATCGCGGCTACGTGCAGAGGTGCAGCCTCTTCGATAGCAGCACGGTGCCCCGCAATCGACGTGTACACAAGGATCGCCTGCGGATGCGTCTTCTTGAGCATCTCTGCTTCGGTCGCAAAGAACAGATCTCCCGACAGGTGTGTCTTCGCGATATATTTTTGGCGCAGCGCAGGATCAGGGTCAGAGATGCCCACCAACGCAATCTCAGGATGTGAAGCGAGGTTATGCAGAAAGCCTTGCACGTGACCATGAACGAGTCCGACAATCGCAACTCGTACAGGAGCAGCCGCCTGAGCTTGTGCATCCACGAAAGAAGAAAAACCTGCCACCAGAAGGGAAGCAGCGAAGAGAAGGCGGCTCGGAACCGACGAGATCATAAGAGGGAAAACTCCAATCTAATTCTGTAAGCCAAATCCAACGGGTGTACCTATTTGATGATGCCTCGCTCGCTGCTTGCAATAAAATCGGCGAGGTAAACGACATGTTCGCCTGCGCCGCCAGAAGCAATCATCTCGCGAATAGCCGCCAGAGCATCGGAGATATTAAGTTTCGACGCAATCAGCTTGCGATACGCCGCACGAAGCTCCTTCAGTTGTTCCGGCGTAAAACCCTTCCGCTCCAGACCCACTTTATTCAGCCCGTAAGCGTGATTGTTTCGCTCGATTGAAGTCAACGAATAGGGAAGTACATCTTGCGTAATAGTCGTCCCGCCGCCGATATACGAATACTTCCCGATTCGGCAGTACTGATGCACCGGGCAAAGCGCACCGACGGTCGCGTAGTCCTCAACCGTCACATGGCCCGCCAGCGTAGCAGCGTTCGCGAGAATGCATCCAGTCCCAATCTGCGAGTCATGCCCGATGTGTGTGTAAGCCATAATCAGGCAATCATTCCCCACCCGTGTGATCCCACCGCCGCCCTTGGTCCCGCGCGAAATCGTCACATATTCGCGAATCGAATTGCCATCCCCGATCTCAACTCCCGTAGGCTCGCCCGCGTACTTCAGATCCTGCGGCGAAATCCCAATACATGCAAACGAAAAAACGCGGTTCTTTCGTCCCATCGTCAGGTGCCCATCAAGCACAACGTGCGAGACCAGCTCACACTCTTCCCCAAGCACCACATCAGGACCCACGGTGCAGTAAGGACCAACCGTACAGCTCGCAGGAATCTGTGCGCCCGCCGCGACGATCGCTGTAGGGTGAACGCTCACTCCGCAGGAGCCTCAGGCGCAGCCTTCTTGGTGACTCGCGGCACCACCTGGCACATCACCGTCGCATCACAGACCAGCTTCCCATCCACAGTAATATTGCCGAGCATCTTCACCGCGCGGCTTCTCCACTGCAGCACCGTTACCTCAATGCGAAGCTGATCTCCCGGCACTACCGGCCGGCGAAAGCGCGCATTCTCGATCCCTGTGAACACCATCAGCTTCGAGTCGCGATCAGGAATCTCGCTCAGCAGCAACGCCCCGCCCGTCTGCGCAATCGCCTCCACCATCAACACCCCGGGCATAATCGGGTAGTCAGGAAAGTGCCCCTGAAAATGCGGTTCGTTGATCGTCACGTTCTTGATCGCAACGATGCGCTGCTTGCGCTCCATCTCGATCACCCGGTCGATCAACAAAAACGGGTAGCGGTGCGGCAGCAGGGACATAATCTCGAGGATGTCCATCGTAGTGTGCACCGCCGGTTGTTCGTCGGCAATCTGCTCGGTTGTTGTCTCACTCATGGCAAAGATGAGTATAAATGCCGAACCTCGCCAATCGGACGAAACGCGCTACAAACAACCTCGCATCACCCCGCCGGTTGCAGCTGCGCCCCCGGCGTAGACCGAGCAATCTCCAGCTCCTCCGGAGTCATATCTACCGCGATATCCGCAAACAGCGGCGTGCTCAAATACCGTTCTCCCGTATCCGGCAGCATGCACAGCACGGTCGAGCCCTTCGGCGCCTCCGCGCACACCCGCAGAGCCCCGGCAAAGGTCGCCCCCGAAGTAATCCCCACAAAGATCCCCTCCTTCAAAGCCAGCTCCTTGCTCCATCGCATCGCCTCGGCGTTCTCAATCCGCAACACTTGGCTAATGCGATGCGAATCGATCGCATCCTGCGTAAGGCTCGAAATGAAATCCGGGCTCCACCCCTGCTGCGGGTGCGGAGTCCACGCCGGGTGCCCCGCCGACGCTGTCCCATCCGCATTCCGCGGCTGCGCCTCCCCACTCGAGATCATCGCCGCCACCTCCGGCTCACACACAACAATCTTCGTCTCCGGCCTCTTCTCCGCCAGCACCCGAGCCACGCCCTTCAGCGTCCCGCCCGTACCAAACCCTGTCACCCAATAATCCAGCCGGTCACCCTCGAAATCCCTCAGAATCTCCTGCGCCGTCGTACGCGAGTGCATATCCGCGTTCGCCTCATTCTCAAACTGCCGCGTCCGAAACCAGCCATGCTTCTCCGCCAGCTCATTCGTCTTCTTCACCATCCCCAACCCACGTTCCGCCGCCGGAGTCAGCACCACCTTCGCCCCCAGAAACCTCATCAGCTTCCGGCGCTCAACGCTGAAAGTCTCCGACATCGTAACCACCAGCGGATAGCCCTTCTGCGCGCACACCATCGCCAGCCCGATGCCCGTATTCCCGCTCGTAGCCTCGATCACCGTCTGCCCCGGCTTCAGCGCCCCGGTCCGCTCAGCGTCTTCGATCACCCCCAACGCCAGCCGGTCCTTCACCGACCCCAGCGGATTGAACGCCTCCACCTTCACAAACAGATCCACACCCGCAGGAGCAAGCTTATTAATCCGCACCACAGGCGTATTTCCAACGGTCTCGAGAATATTCGCAAACTTCCGTTTCATCGCATCGCTCCTTTTTATCTGCAGAGAGTCCATTCAGGCCCGGCCGTTCTTACTGCTTCTTCTTCAGCAACACATCAGGATTAAACAAATCCGGCGCAGCATCTACGTCATACTCCACCTTCAGCAAAAACGTCTGACTCGCCATATCGCCATTATGGTATCGAGTGATCGAAAGCGCCGTCGGCAGCCCCTGAATCGTGTGGTAATCCGCATACTCCTCAGCATCTTCGTCAAAGTCCTTGAAGGTATCATTCCTCCACTGGAACGTCCTGCGCAGTGGAAGATGCGACGTCGAATCCAGCTCAATCGTCACCGCATCATTGTTGTCGCTCAGCACCGTCACCTTCTCGGCAAGTCTGCGCTCCACCATCGTGGTCCCCTCATAAACCACCTCAACGCCCGGAGCCTTCAACCACGTATTCACCACCGCTTCAATCGAGTGATCGCGACGCCGATAAAAATCATCGACCTGATCTTTCGGCAGCTCAGCCTTGCCCTTGTACGTCACCTCATAACCCTTACCCGCCGTCCAGATCTGCACAACGTCGATCTTCTTCCCCGGAAAAAGAATGCTCTTGTCCGTAATAAATCCAACCCGCGTCGCTTCAAAGCGATTGTCACTCGGAAACTGACGCGTCGAAGTAAAGTCGACCACCAGCCCCGTAGGCGTGCCATGGAAGAACCGGCCGATATGTCCGAGCTGGCGCATATTGCGACGGTTCATCCACGCGTTCCCACCCAGCGCCTCAACCATCTCGTTCAGCAGCTTTTTCCCGTGTTGCTCCGGCGTCTCTCCGTTCGGCACCACCTGCCCCGCACTGGGAATCTCGCTCGCCTGCGACCACAGTGGCCGACTCGAACCCAGACCAAGAGCAAACACAACCGCGATTCCGACTACAACCCGCTTCATAGAAGCTCCGCTCATCCGGCCAGCACCGCGCCGCCGTTCACATTAAAAATCTCGCCCGAGATAAACCCCGCGAAGGGTGTGCAAAGAAAAAGTACAGGAGCCGCAATCTCATCCACATCCGCCGGACGTCCAAGCGGAATCAGCGACAGCAGCTTCTTCGAAACCTCAGGATCGCTCAGCACTCCCGCCGTCGCCTCTGTAGCGACCCACCCCGGCGCCACGCAGTTGCAATAAATCCCCTGGCCGATCAACTCTGTCGACAGGCTCTTCGTCAGGCTGATCAGCGCACCCTTCGTCGCCGCATAGTCCGCATGGAAAGCCTCGCCACGCTGCCCCGCAGTCGAACTAATCAACACAATATGTCCGCGCGCCGAGCCCACCTGCGGCTGCGTCTTCATCTGCGCCACTGCAGCCCGCACCACACCAAACACGCTATCCAGATTCGTACCCAGCGTCGTTCGCCACTGCTCGCTCGTCATCTCCGAGATCGGCGCATCATGCGCCGGCCACACTCCATGATTCAGAATCGCGCAGTCCACCCGCCCAAACGCCGCCACGGCAGCGCGCACCAGCGCCTCACCATCCTCAGGAGTAGCAAGCGTCTGCTGAACCGCAAGACATACCGCCGACCCATCGCACTCCGCCACCAGAGCCTCAGCCTGCTCCGCCGCCGAGCGATAGTTGAAGACCACCTTCGCCCCTGCCCTGCGAAACATCCGAACCGTAGCCGCTCCAATTCCCCGCGACCCGCCCGTAATCAGCGCGACCTTCCCAGCCAGCGACATCGCAACACCAGAGTTACCGTTATTCAGCATAGCCTCGACATTTCCAATCAAACTGCTTGACGCAATTGAAGCACACACAGAGAATTCTCTACTAATCCATCCCCAGGAGTTCGCCGTTCATGAAAATCGCCGTCCTGATCGCCCGCATTCTGCTTGGACTCGTCTTTCTCGTCTTTGGGCTCAACGACTTCCTCCACTTCATGCCCAATCCGCCGATACCCGGCGACGCCGGCGTCTTGGCCAACCTCATGTTCACGCATGGATGGATAACCTTCCACGGAATCCTCTACGTCATCGCCGGCATTCTGTTGATCATCGGCCGCTACGTCCCCGTCGGACTCGTCATCCTGGGCCCCATCCTGGTCAACGTCCTGCTCTTCCACCTGACCCTGACCGGAGGCGCAGGAATCGGACCCGGCGTCGTCTGCACTCTTCTCGAGATCTTCCTCATCTGGGCCTACTGGCCAGCCTTTGAACGAATCTTCAGCGACGACCACCGCCCCTGGTAGCCATCCTCAGCCACCATTACCGCTGTCGCCACCATCATCGCGGCATTTGCATTTCCGCTGCGCTGCGCTGCCGTTGCCGTTGTTTTGCTTTTGCTTTTGCTTTTGCCGTTGCTTGTCCCTTTAGTTGTCATCCCGAAGGAATCTGCTGTTGTCGTTGCAGTTTTTTTGCTGTTGCCGTTGCCGTTGCTTGTCCTTTTTAGTTGTCATCCCGAAGGGATCTGCTGTTGTCGCTGCAGTTGTCGTTGCTGTTGCCTGTCCTTTTTGACCCCCAAAACCCTCGTCATCCTGAACGAAGTTGCTCACGGCACTTCGTGAGCAACGCAGTCGAAGGATCCCCATATGGCCTTTGACCTTGCCGTTGTCTGTTCTTTGGTTGTCATCCCCAAAAGGGGATCTGCCATTGCCGTTCTCTATCGGCCAATCTCGCATCCACTCTCAGGGCGTTTCTCTGAACTAACCATTTTCTACGCGAGCCTTTATATCCGAGTAAGCCGCCTCGACTAACCTGCTGAGAGAGACGGCGTCAATTGCCGTTCCTGGTCTCAGCTTCACATGGCGCATGAACTTACCTGTGCCTTGCAACAATCGGGCTGGATCTGGTAGCGCTGCACCATGAAAGAACCCCACGTTCACATGCGAAGTGAATACATTGACGTATCCGAAAGGCGCATCTCCCAAACATGCAACTGGACATCCGTCATGTAAAAGCTCCCGGACTTCGTCGCCACATCTCCGCATCCTCTCAAACCACTGGCGCGCAATGGCTCCTAACTCACCCCCATGCTCTTTCATCCACGCATCGATCGAGGTATCGTGTTCAACGGCACCGTTGAATCGCAGCAACTCCTCTCTCATCGGAGCTCCACAATCATGCACTTGGCGCCATGCAGGCGTAGGATCGAACCGCTCATCGTTTTGCAGCCTTCGCAGCCAACACCTTTCTCCGCTCCGCAATCAACCTCTTCTGCTGAGCCGCAGGCAAAGCAAGCGCCGCGCGAACCTTCTCCGGCAGCTTCGCATACGTCAGCGCATGCGCGGCACTCAGCTCCTGCTCCCACTCCGCCTTGCGAAAGACGTCCCAGCTCCGAACCGCAACGTAGAAGATCCGAGCCGCATAGGGAGCAGGAAAGATTCCCTCCCTCTCCAACAGTTCGTGGTAGCGCTCGGGCCCCGCAGAGTACGACATCACCCGTCTCTTCTCATCCCGTTCCAGACTCTCGTCCTGTTCCAGCCGCACCATCGCAAACATCTTGCCGCCAATCGCCTTATCCCCCACCCAGAAGACAAGCGTGCCGCTCCACTGCACCGTATCCACCACATGCGGCAGCGTCAGCAAATAGGCGCGGATCCGTTCGGCATCCATATCGGGCAGTATAGCCCGAGTGTCACGCAGCTTTGCGACGCGGATTCGGCTTGCCTTGCTTCTCCAGCTTGCTCGCAGCCGCAGCCTTCTGGTCCGCGCGCTTCACCGCAGCAGGCTTCTTTCCCGGCTTAGGCTTGCAACTGCCTTTCTCCCGCGGAGCCTTCCCCGCAACCGGCTCAAAACCCGGCCAGCACCGAGAGCTTTGCTTCGCATCAGAAGACCTGGAGGAAGATGAAGAAGTCTTCGAGGATGAGGATCTTTTCGCCGATGTCTTTTTCGTTGTCATTATCTCTAGGACAGCCGTTCCCAGCGATTCGATGCCCCGACACTCGCAGGAGATGAGTCGTTTCAACCCGGTCACAACTCAACCCACAGCTTTTTCAGGACGAACGAAACAATCTCATGCGGTCCCTACCGAAACTCCCCTTGAGAGTTGCCCTCTTCACGGCTATCCTGTCTCAGAGCCGAGAAGGCTATCTGCGCGCGACCTTCTCCCCGGACTATGTTGGAGGGTTGAATGGCTGCCAGCGAAGGATTTCGACGCATCACCACTCTCGGAAGAAGAACAGCCATTGGCGGTGCACTTCTCCTGTTGATCGGCTTCTTTATCAACTTATGGGCGCAGCTTTCCGACCATCGGATGTCTGATGCTGCTGGGCCCGTCCTCGTTCCCGGCTTTTTCCTGCTCATCATTGGCGTTTTACTTCTGCTCGCCGGATGGATCGGAGATGGCTTTGTTACAAGCCGCGACTCCGATTCGCTCCCGCGCGGCTAGCGAGCAAGTCGCAAACGAATCGCCCCTTTTGCAGTGGAAGCATCAACCACGTGTCCATGCTGCGTCACAACAATCTTCCCCGCGGCAACTAACCGCCGCGCCGCCGACCGCGCCGGCTCCATCAACCCCTCCCAATCCCGTCGGCTGTCCAGCCCACCCACCAGCTTCGCCGCCTCCGACGGACAGATCGTCTTGTCGCGACCTCGTTCCGTCAGCAGTTCCAGAATCGCCGCCTCAAGCTTTGCGTCTGCATCCCCAGCCTTGTGCCCCCTGCACTCATCACTGCAGTACTTGATCACATCCCAATCCCGCTCCCACTTCTTGCGCCACTCAAACGTCCGCCCGCAGGTCTTACAGATCTTGTCCTTGTGCGGTGTAGTGCGTTCGGGTTTGCGCTTACGGTCAGGCATAGAA
>CAZZZG010000135.1:8337-10108 GCA_964658525.1 uncultured Edaphobacter sp. | reverse complement strand
TCTCCGACCATCGTGGCGTGATCGCCGCCGCCGCCATGGACCAGCGCGGATCCCTCCAGAAGTCCCTCGCCAAAGAGCGCGGAGCAGCCGCCGACGCCCATGACCTCGAGGAGTTCAAGACCCTGGTCACCTCCGTCCTCACCAAGCACGCCTCCGCCATCCTCCTCGACCCGGAGTTCGGCCTCCCAGCCTCCAAGCACCGCAACGGCAAGGGCCTCCTGCTCGCCTACGAGAAGACCGGCTACGACGCCACCACCCCCGGACGCCTGCCCGACCTCCTCGATGTCTGGAGCGTCCGCCGGCTGAAAGAAGCGGGAGCAGACTGCATCAAAATTCTCCTCTACTACACGCCCTACGAGAAGACCAGCGTCAACGACCTGAAGCAGGCCTGGATCGAGCGCATCGGCGCTGAGTGCGTTGCTCACGACATCCCCTTCTTCCTCGAATTCGTAGGCTACGACGCCGACGGCGGCGATGAGAAGTCAGTCGCCTACGCCAAGAAGAAGCCCGAGATCGTCTCAGGCTCTATGGCCGAATTCGGTAAGGCTCACTACAACGTGGACGTCCTCAAGGTCGAAGTTCCCGTCGAGATGGCCTTCGTCGAAGGCACCAAAGCCTTCAAAGGCGAGAGAGCCTACACCCGCAAGGAGGCCCTGCAGCACTTCCGTGACGCCGCCACCATGACGCACAAGCCGTTCATCTATCTCTCAGCCGGTGTCTCCAATCCAGTCTTCATCGAGACCCTCGAACTAGCCGTCGAATCCGGAACCACCTTCAACGGTGTCCTCTGCGGCCGCGCCACCTGGAAAGACGGCATCGCCATCTACGCCAAGCAGGGCGCCAAGGCCTTTGAAGACTGGCTCAACACCACCGGCGTAGAGAACATCACTAACGTCAACAACGCTCTAAAATCAGCCCACTCCTGGCACAGCAAAGTCGAATCCAAGTAATCGTACGCATCAATACAAAGGCGCTGCATTCCTGCAGCGCCTTTGTATTGCGACGAGACACCGTTTCTCCCCGGTACCACCCGACGAGAGATCAAGAAAAAAACGATGTTTCATTCGACACACCCTAAAGAAGCCTCGGACGCATCGTAGGCTAAATGAATTGATTTGAGGTCGAGCGATGAAGAAGTTGGAAGAGAAAATAGTTGCAAGGTCGTTGGCGAAGGGAATGTTAGCAGGCTTGATCGGCGGATTAGTTGCGACCGCAGCGAAAACGCTTACGGAGAAAATCTACCGACCGCGAACTCACGGAGAACCAGACCCACTCGCAGTACTGGCAGAGAAGCTCGTCGGGCACGAACTTGTGGGCACGCAGAAGACTGCTGCGGTGGAGACGCTTCACTGGGGATTCGGAGCACTAACCGGCGCCGCATACGGAGCGCTGGCAGAATACTATCCGCAAGCTACAGCGAAGGACGGCGCCGCCTTTGGAATGGCGCTGACTTCTCTGACTCATGGAACGGGGCTACCTGCACTGGGCTTTCCAGACGATTCGCACGACCAAACAGCGCGCGAACGCACCAGCGAGATGGCCACCCACGTTGTGTACGGAGTCGTAACCGAGACAGTTCGTCGGAAAGCAAGAAAGATATTGGGATAGAGTCTCAACGCACGGAATATCAGGAACCGTGGCACCCCTCCTCACCTGTAAATGACTAGGCGAAGGAGGAGTGCCACAGTTTGTTGGCCCACAAGCGTTCTCCGCCGTCGTAGCGGGCAGCAAAGTTGCTGATGACATCGCCGGCTTCATCGTTAATCTGCGA
>CAZZZG010000135.1:0-8237 GCA_964658525.1 uncultured Edaphobacter sp. | reverse complement strand
AGTTCGTCTTCGCGAAGTCTCATTGCCGAGACATAGGAGAGCTCATCGTTTTCGTGGACGAATGCAGCATCCGAGTAAGGAGCGTAGCGACTGCGAGTAAAGACGTTAAGCAACGTAACTGTGTGGCGCGCGGTAAGCCAATGAAGGATCGCAAGTGAGAGCGAGAAGGCTGCGTCATCGCGGTGTGGGGAGAGAATAAGGATCTTCAGTGTGCGGCTCCAGAGATTATTTTAGCGAGCTAACGCTAGTGGGTATGTGGTCTCGAGTCTGCTGCCAGTTAACAACCAAACTATCGACCACGACGTGCCCAACCCGATAAGCAGCGTCGAGCGCTGGAAGGTACGCGCTGTATTGACGGACTTTGGTTTCGCCAAGGCTTTCGGCGGCGGTAGCACCTGGCCGCTGCTGATCGAAGTTAGAAGCGGTACGAAGAACCATAACCCGATTGATGTCAAGCTTATGTGCATGGCTTAGCCATGTAAGCGATTGCATCGTGCCGGTGTCCTCCATGCCGCAAATGGCATAAGTGCCATGGCCGTCAGTCTGATATTTAACCCAGTCGCGAGCCCACTGATTGAGGAGTTTGCCGTGCCAGAAAGTCGAAGCGGAGAGGTTGTCACCTCGCAGAACGAAGGGAGGGCGGTGAGCCGCCTCTTCGGCGTACTGTTGGCGCCGATTCGCCATCGCTGGTGTGTCTGGGAGCGCCGTATCCTTAGTGAGCATGAAGGCCCAATCAACTAAGCCGGTATTGAGGTGGTAGACGTTGCCGTCGTCGCCGAATCGGGCTGTGCGAGGTTGCTCATACGGAGTTGACTTACCAAGCGGAACGTATCCCGTCGACCAGTCTTTTGGAATCTCTCGAGCGTCGATCTCATGCGCGAGGTCCCCGTCGACGATGTAATCAGACCAGACCGCAGACCCCAGCGAACCCATACGAGGATCCATCCCGCCGATACCGGCAACAAGGAAGTAGGCATGAGAGAGGTCGAACCGTGGGTCGAGGCCAAGAGCCATGATCGTGGCAGCAGTGCGAGCAGTTCCGACGCCCGTTAGGACCGCCAGTATCGCGCTTTTTTCGTTGAGGCGCAGGTCGTGGTAACCAGCAGGAAACGGAAGCACTGTGTCCAGGTGCTCTCGCTCCACCCAGTATTGATATTCACCCGGCGCATCGCCAGTATCGGCTCCGACCTCGAACATGTTGATAACGACCACTTTGATTTCAAGGGGCTTCTGTGGAGGCGGAGGATCGTTTTGTGCAGTAGCTTTGACGGCCGCGCAGGCAAAGGTCGCGAGCAGAAAAAAGGCAGAAAGAATGCGCATAGGTAATGGTAGCGTAGCGGCTGTTTTCCCCTGTAACGAAGGCATGGATGAACGCACTATTCCGGCAATAGTAGGAAGGAGACTGCAATGTCTGAAGATACTGCTGCTGTTGTGGTGACCATCGCTTTTTTTGTTGTGATGGCCGCCTGGATTCCCTTGGTCAAGTGTTGTGAAAGAGCAATGCGAAAGCTACCTGAACGCGAGCGACAACCCGAAAGAGGTCGGGTTGTCGAAATGAAGCGTCCAAGCCACGTCAAGAAAGGAAGCGGATATGAAACAGCCGTCCTGCTCACGATTGCAGCGGCGGTGTGCTCACTCGGCATGCTCAACTGATTCGAGCTAAACGCCCTTTTTGACAGGTTCCCAGATGAATTTGTGTATCTGGAGCGACAAGCGTGCGTGGATGCCGTCAGCCATCATCCATTCGACAAGGATCCGAGGGTCAAGAGTGGCGTTATCGCTCGTACGGAGCAGACTTGGAGCCTTACTAAAAGCTGGACTCAAAAGTATCTGACCTGCCTTCTCGTGAAGCCCATACGTACTGATGAAGTCGCGAGCGAAGTCGTAGTCTTCGCGGTGTGAGAGAACAAACTTCACCTCGTCATTTTTTGTGAGGGCTTCGAGGTTCTCCATACGGAAGCTATTGGCTGCACTACCTGATCCCGGACATTTGACGTCGACAATCTTATGAACGGCTTTAGGAACATCAGCCAACAGGCGCTCGCCACTAGTCTCGATCATGAGCGTGTAGTTCTGCGCCAGCAAACGCTCCATGAGAGGAAGCAACTCTTTGGACTGAAGCATAGGCTCGCCACCCGTGAACTCAATCAGGCGGCATGGCGCGAGAGCTTCGATCTGCGCAACGATCTCATCGGCGGTGTAGGGCTTACCACCGGTGAAAGTGTACTCGGAGTCGCACCACGCACAGCGGAGGTTGCATCCTGCAAGACGAACGAAAATACAAGGGAGACCGGCGAAAGAGGACTCTCCCTGAACGGATTTGTAGAGTTCGATTAGGTACATTTTTTCTGTCTCGCCACCGCAACGCCCTATTTGTAGTAACGAGCGAAGCTGGTATCGGTCTCGTAGAGGGTGCAGTCTTTCACGCGGACGCGTCCCCCAGTCATCTCATCGAGTTGGCTGCTGGTCTGCTCGTAAAAATACTTGGCAAGGTTCTCGGCGCTGGGATTGATCTCTTTGTCGAAGGGCGGCAAGTCGTTGATCATGAAGTGATCAAGATAGTCGACAGTGGGACGCATAACCTGCTTAAGAAGCTTGAAGTCGAGCAGCATACCTGCTCCGTCAAGTTCTTCGCCGATCAGGGTAACGAAGACCTTGTAGTTGTGGCCATGCGGATTTTCGCACTTACCTCGGTAGTTGCGGAGGTAGTGGCCGGAAGAAAACCCGGCTTCTACGGTTATTTCAAACATGAGTCTGTGGAATCCCTTCGATCTTTCAATGGCCGCGTCTGGAGGGGTGAGCGTGGGCTGGGGACGTGGCGGCAGCCTCACTTTGATTGTACCGTTTTGCGTGGCAATACGGGGCTAGCGGCGACGTTTCGCACGCCGGTCTTCCTCCGCACGGCGCTCAGCCTGTTCAAAGAGCGAAGAGAGAACGCCAGCGAGCGCAACGAGCAGGCCAACGACGAAGAGACCCAGGCCCATAGTACGCCAGAGTGAGGCATCGCCAGGCGAGCCAGGCTGCTGGGCGATATTGGTGTAAGCAACGCCACAAGAGATGAAGGCGAACAGGACTAGGCTGCCAGCGAGAATGAAGAGGTTGCGTCCCATGCAGATAATTCATTTTACGGCGAGGCGCCCATCGATCTTTCAGTGCGAGCTGCAAAAGACCAAGAACCATCGCATCTATTGCAGCCTATAGATGCGGGCCTCCCAGGCTGCAAGATGGAGCGTACTTGTATTTTGCTCGCTGGTCGCGAGGTTCGAAAGGATAAGAGACTCGGCTTTGAGGGCGCCTGGCAGCGCGTAGGCGACGGGAACCTTAGAAAAGTTGAGGACGACGAGGTAACGCTCTGTGCCCAGAGTACGGGTGTAGGCGAAGATGGATTTGTTATCCGGATCAAGATCCTTGTAGTCGCCGTAGACGAAGGCATGATGAGCATGACGGAGAGCGATAAGTTTGCTGGTGTAGTTATAGACCGAGTCTGGATCAGCGACCTCGGCAGCTGCGTTGATCTGCGTGTAGTTGGGGTTTTCGGCGAGCCAGGGCTTGGGCGCGGTAGTGAAGCCTCCGTTAGCTGAGTCGTCCCACTGCATTGGGGTGCGGGAGTTGTCGCGACTAGTGTGGCGTAGATTCGCGACAAAAGTCTCTTCGGGGATCTTTCCTGTGACAACATCGGCCTTGTAAGCATTCTTCACTTCGATGTCGTCGAACTCTCCGATCGTTTTGAACGGATAGTTGGTCATACCGAGTTCGTCACCCTGGTAGAGAAAGGGCGTGCCACGCAGTGTAAGAAGCATGGTCTCTAGGAGCTTGGCGGAGGGAACGCGGAACTCGGGGGAATCGTCGCCGAAGGTGGAGACAAGGCGCGGGTTGTCGTGATTGGAAAGAAAGACGGTGTCCCAGCTGTGGGCGTCGAGTTGTTCAGCGTGGCGGGTGTAGATAGCTTTGAGAGTGGGAAGGTCCGTGGATTTGAAGCCGCGTCCGACGCGGTTAGAGCGGATCGCGTCGAAGTTGAAGATCATATTTAGTTCGTGGCGGTCGTCGCCAACAATAAGTGGAGTCTGTTCAAGAGATATCCCGAGGGCTTCGCCTACGGTCATGACGTCATACTTCGCCATAACGTTACGATTCATCTCCTGAAGGTACTCATGCATGTGGGGACCGTTGGCGTAGGCGTTGCCATAATTATGGAGCTGGTCTGGGGTGAGGTCGGGGAAGACCGGATTCTTCGAGATAAGGGGGATGACGTCCATGCGGAAACCATCAACACCTTTGTCGAGCCAGAAGCGCATGAGACTATAGACCTCTTCGCGAACTTTGGGATTGTCCCAGTTCAGATCGGGCTGTTTTACGGCAAAGTAGTGGAGATAGTACTGGCTGGTCGTCGGGTCGAACTGCCAGGCGGAGCCAGAGAAGAAAGACGGGTCGTTGTTCGGTGGCAGCAGGGTGGGCTTCCCGTCGGGTCCTGCCGGACCCGGCTTACCGTCGCGCCAGAAATAAAAATCGCGGTAAGGATTGTCCTTGGACTTGCGGCTTTCGACGAACCAGTGATGCTCGTCGGAGGTGTGATTGACGACGAGGTCGATGATCAGGCGCATGTGGCGCTGTTTGATGCCTGCAAGCATCGAGTCAAAGTCAGCCATGGTGCCAAATTCGGCCATGACCTTGCGATAATCGCGGATATCGTAACCGTTGTCGGCGTTGGGCGAGTCGTAATGGGGGCTGAGCCAGATGACGTTGACGCCGAGATGCTGGAGGTAGTCCAGCTTGGAGGTAATTCCAGGAAGGTCGCCGATACCGTCGCCGTTCGAGTCCTTGAAGGAGCGCGGATAAACCTGATAGACAACCGCTTCTTTCCACCACGTTGGCTGGTAGCCATTGACAAGGGCGGGCGCAGGAGCAGAGACAGCGGATTCCGACTGGATCATGGGCACAGGCGCGAGGACGGAGAAAGCAAGCAGGAGTGATGTGGCGAGAGAAGGAGTCTTCACCGGACTATGGTCTACGCAAGTTTCTGGCGCGTCAAGCTGGTGTCAAGTGGGACGCTCAAAGAACTGTTCAACATCAGCAATGTCTTGCGTGAGGCGGTAGGGCGGGAGCGACTCGAGGAAGATCCGCCCATAGCGTTGGCGCTGGATTCGCGGATCGAGGAGCACGAGTACACCGCGATCATTGAGCGAGCGGATCAGCCGGCCAAAGCCTTGTTTGAGCGTAATGACGGCGTTAGGGATTTGGTAGTCAAAAAAAGGCTTGCCGCCCAGAGCTTCGATAGCTTCCATGCGAGCTTCGACGATAGGGTCGGAGGGAACAGCAAATGGGAGGCGATCAATGATCACACAGGATAATTGCTCCCCCTGCACATCGACTCCCTGCCAAAAGCTCGAGGTGCCGAAGAGGACGGCGTTGGGCGTATCGCGAAACTGTTGCAAAAGGACCTGGCGAGGTGCTGAACCATGCAGCAGCAATGGATACGGAAGCTCGGCAAGTAGTCTCTCGTAGGTGTTGCGCATCTGAGAGTAGCTGGTGAAGAGGCAGAAAGCCCGCCCCTTGGTGATCTCGAGGACGCGACGAATTCGCTCTGCGGCACGCTCTGGAAAATCTGGCTCGCGCGGATCAGGCATATTGGGCGGCAG
Source organism: uncultured Edaphobacter sp. (assembly GCA_964658525.1). GTDB lineage: Bacteria > Acidobacteriota > Terriglobia > Terriglobales > Acidobacteriaceae > Edaphobacter. Next base: position 2,601 of record CAZZZG010000135.1, on the reverse strand, counting down.
ATAGAGAAGGGCTTGCTTCTCATAATTGAAGTGCGACGGAACGATGAGTTCGCGGGTGGTATGAAGACCTAGGCGTTTGCGGATGTGATCGAAACTACCTGATACCGTAAGCGTCGCAGATGTGAGAATGACGGAGCTGTAGGTGTCAAAGAGGGTCGTCGTTAGCAGTTCAGACACGTCAATAGGTGTCGCCTGAAGATGGGTGTGGAAGCTCGTATAGCCTGCACCCCGAGCGACGTTACGAACACCACCCGCAACGCGTCGCTCGATCCAAAAGACCGTGTTGCGGTCGGGAGACTCCAGAAGAAAGGTGAGGTGGGCGCGAATGTCAGCGGTGCGTTTCCGAAGGCCAGAGGACTCCTCGACGTTCTTGAGAAAATCGAGTTCGCCCTCAAGACGGGTGAGAGCATTCTGGGTCGCGATGTAAGTGTCGCCACTTTCTTCCAGAAAGGCTTCGCGGTGGAGAAATGGCATGCGACCAGCGCCGTTGAAACTACCACCAGAGTCAACCGGAAGGACCGAAAAGAACATGCGGGAGCGGTCTTTGAGGGTGGCGCAAGCACTTTCGATTGCGCTGCTGCTGGCTTGCTTTGCTTTGAGGAGGATTTCCACATCGCGGGTAAGTTCTTCGATACGCTGGGTCGAAAGTCCGATGCCGAAATAATTGGAGGCGACCTCTTCGAGTTCGTGCGCCTCGTCGAAAATTACGCAGGCAGCTTCAGGAAGAATGCCAGCGTCGGGTGCACCCGCGGCTTGCTGTTTGATGTTGAGGTCGGCGAAAAATAAATGGTGGTTAACGATGACAATGTCTGACTCGAGCGCCTTGCGACGCATGGCAGTAACGAAGCAGCGCTCCCAGTCTGGGCAGGTCTGACCGAGACAGACTTCCGTGCGGGCGTCCAGCTTATGCCAAAGTGCGGAGGACTCGGGGAGGTGGTCAAGCTCTACGCGGTCGCCTGTGTCCGTGACCTTCTCCCACGTGGCGATCTGGTGGAACTGGTCGATCTCTTCCAGCCCGTTGAGGAGCGGATTGTCGCGAAGAGCGTAGAGCTTGTGGCGACAAAGGTAGTTGGCGCGCCCTTTCATATAGCAAACTTTTAGCGGACCGAGAAGAGACTCCAGAAACGGGACATCCTTAAAATAAAGTTGTTCCTGCAGATTTTTGGTGCCGGTGGAGATAATGACACGCTGATTCCGCTCGCGCGCCAGACGGAGGGCGGGCAGTAGATAAGCGAGGGTTTTACCAGTGCCGGTACCGGCTTCTACGATGAGATGGCGCTTTTCCTTGAATGCTGATTCGATGGCTTTGGCCATGTCGTACTGGCCGCGGCGGTGCTCGAAAGAGAGGGTAGAGCGAGAGAGGATGCCGCCGGGCGCGAAGAAGTCGTGGAGGTTCGGGAGATTCTCCGTAGGGGCGGGCGTGATCGAGATGGGGATCGGGGTGAACACAGTGTTTTGCTGAGGATCGGGCGGCACAGAGGCTCTGCAATTTCTATAATAGAAGTGAAGCGAAGAATTAGCGTAATAAGCCTGACCGCCTAGATGGTGCGCGGGAGAAAGTTGGACGTTCCGTGGCTCAGAGAGACGATAGGAAGCGGTTAGGCAAGAAGCACAGGCAGGCGTCTACCCGACCGAAGAAGGGGCGCGCCCCCAAGGCTACGCCCACGACCGGGGCGGTGGATCCTCGGAAACGAAAGATCCTTTCGACCAAGCGGGCGGCCGCAGATAAAGCCTCGCGGATAACCAAGCAGTCTCCGGACCGAGAAAAGCGGAAGACCATTCGTACGGATGGAGCAGCTTCGGCGAAGACACCGAAGGGGACAGCTCCGCGGGTGAAGCAGGTTAGGCCGGCGGATGGGATTGTGGGACGACAGACACCGCGGTCGTCGAATATGGACGGGCGTGAAGAGGACTGGCGTGATATTGAGCTGCTGGCTTCGCAGATGGTCACCGAGACCGAGAGTGCAGATGCTCGTGATCTGCCACTGATTGCGGTCTGTGGCCGGCCAAATGTGGGCAAGAGCACGCTGTTCAATCGTCTGACGGGCTCGCGGCGGTCGATTGTGGGCGATGAGCCAGGGATTACGCGTGATCGCATCTACGGCGAGATTGAATGGATGGGGCGCGATGCGCGGATCGTCGACACAGGCGGAGTTGTGCCTGACGATGAAGCGTTGATCCCGGCAGAGATCTTCCGGCAGGCAAAGGTTGGGCTCGAAGAAGCGGACGCCATTGTGATGGTGGTCGACGGGCGGACGGAGTTGGCTTCTCCCGATCTTGAACTCGCACGCCTGCTTCTCCGCGGCGGTAAGCCAGTATTCCTCGCGGTCAACAAGATGGATACGGACGCGATGCAGTCGCAGGCAGAGAACTTTCGACAGCTGGGTTTCCGAAATGTGTTGCCAATCTCGGCGGAGCACGGCTCTGGCATCGGCGATCTCCTGGATGCGGTGTTTGAGGTTCTTCCTGAGCCGGCAGAGGTAATCGAAGAGCCGGAGGTGATGCTCACGGAAATCGATGAGGCTGAGGAGGACGAAACGGGGCCTGACTATTCGGTTGCTCCCGGGGCTGAGCTTGTCTCCGAAGAGGCTGATCTTGTCG
>CAZZZG010000134.1:0-10440 GCA_964658525.1 uncultured Edaphobacter sp. | reverse complement strand
TCCTGGTCATCCTCCCCGGCCTCATCGCCGTCACGGTCACCAGCCACATGGCAGGAATAGGTCAGTCAACTCCAGTCGTGACCCAGACCCTCACTGTCACCCATCACAGTGTGGAAGGCACCGAACCCGCGCTCTACACCCCGCCGCTCGACGACCAGCACCCCCACGGCATCATCCCCGAAAAGACCGACCCAGTCAGCGGCCAACCCGTCCTGGACAACCACGGCAACCCCGTCTATAACTACGACCTCGCCATCCCTGTCATGCTCCTCCACTTCTTTCCGACAGGGATCCTAGGCCTCGGCCTCACCGCGCTCCTCGCCAGCTTCATGTCCGGCATGGCCGGCAACGTCACAGCCTTCAATACCGTCTGGACCTACGACATCTATCAGGCCTACATCAACAAACGCGGCACCGATGCCCACTATCTCTGGATGGGCCGCATGGCCACCATCGGCGGGGTCGCGCTCTCTGTCGCCGCAGCCTACCTCGTCACCAACTTCAACAACATCATGGACGCGCTCCAGCTCGTCTTCTCCATCGTCAACGCTCCCCTCTTCGCTACCTTCCTGCTAGGCATGTTCTGGAAACGGACGACAGGACACGGAGCCTTCACTGGCCTCATCACAGGCACCGGCGCAGCCCTCCTCCACCACGGCCTCACCCTTCCCACTGACGCGACGCCCGGCATCCATGGTGGCTGGATCTCCATACTCCACCACTATCCCAGCGACATGGCCCAGAACTTCTGGACCGCCATCTTCGCCTTCACCGTCAATCTTCTAGTCACGATGGCAGTCTCGCTCGCCACCAGCCCACGCCCCGAGGCCGAGCTCGTAGGCCTGGTCTACTCCCTCACCCCAAAACCCATCGATACCCATCTGCACTGGTACCAGAAGCCCGCAACCCTTGGCCTCGTCGTCCTGGCCATGCTCATCGTCCTCAACCTTGTCTTCGCTTAATGCCTTCGCTGACGCATTTGCCTTTCTTGTTGTCATCCCCGAAGGGGATCTGCTTTTGCACTTCGCAATCCTAAAACCAAGGAGTATCCATGGGACTCGATATCCGTATCCCCCTCGGCCTGATCTTCCTCCTCATCGGCGGCCTCATGAGCGTCTACGGCTTCATCACCCGCCACTCCGCCGACATATACGAAAAATCGATGGGCATCAACCTCAACCTCACCTGGGGTCTGCTCATGTTCCTCTTTGGAGCCGTCATGTATATCGTTGGCCGCCGCCAGAAATGGCAGGACGATCCCGTCAATCCCCGACCCTGGGAGCAAGGGAACCGCCCCCGGCACTGACCACCAATGAACAAACGCCATTCCGCGGGCCTTGCAGCTGTTAGCATCAGGGAAACCCAAACCTGACCTTGCCGCAGTTATCCTTTTCCCCCTTATCGTTACCAAATTTACGGAGACCTTTGGATGTCGCGAGTCGTTGTTATCGGAGCCGGTGCTATGGGCCTGGCCGCCGCCTATCGTGCTGTAAAACTGGGCCACCAAGTAGATCTCATCGAGGCATCATCCGAACCCGGTGGAATGGCAGGCCACTTCGACTTCGACGGAATCTCCATCGAACGCTTCTATCACTTCGTCTGTCACAACGATCTCCCCACCTTCGCGCTGATGAAAGAGCTCGGCATCGCCGATCAGATGGTATGGCGCCCCACCACCATGGGCTTCTTCTCAGGCAATAAGCTCCACCCCTGGGGAGACCCCATCTCTCTCCTTCGACTCCCCGGTGTGAGCTTCATCGACAAGCTCCGGTACGGGCTCTTCGCCTTCGTCTGCACCCGTCGCGACCACTGGCCAGCCATCGAAAATGAGTCGGCGAAGAGTTGGATCATTCGCTGGTCCGGAGCCGCCAACTACGACCGCTTCTGGAAGCCGCTCTTCGCACACAAATTCTATGAATACGCCGACACGATCTCGGCGGCTTGGATCTGGACCCGCATCCGTCGCGTAGGCCGCTCCCGCAAGAGCATCTTTCAGGAAGAGCTAGGATACATCGAGGGCGGTTCCATCACGCTCATCAGCTCCCTCGTCGCAGCTATTCAAGCTCTCGGCGGAAGAGTCCATCTCGGCACTCCCGTCCAGCAGATCACCGTCGAGCAAGGCCGCGTCACCGGTGTCCAGACCACCAACGGCCACCTTCCCGCCGATGCCGTCATCTGCACTGCGCCAACGCCGCTCGTCTCCGCCATGGTTCCCGAGCTTCCCCAGGAATGGAAAGATCGCTACAACGCCATCCACAACATCGGCGTCATCTGCGTCATCTTCAAGCTCGCCCGCTCCGTTACACCGCACTTCTGGGTCAACGTCTCCGAACCCGACATCGACATCCCCGGTATCATCGAGTTTTCCAACCTCCGCAAAGCCGGCGATCACAGCATCGTCTACGTGCCGTTCTACATGCCAGTAACGAACCCCAAGTTCTCCGCGACAGATGAAGACCTCATCGCCGAAGGCTTCCGGTGCCTCCAGCGTATCAATCCCAAACTCACAACCCAGGACATCGTCGCCACCAAAGTCGCTCGTCTCCGCCACGGCCAGCCCATCTGCGACCCCGGCTTCCTCTCCAAGATTCCACCCGTCCAGACTCCAATCGCAGGCCTCCAGATCGCCGACACATGCTTCTACTATCCCGAAGACCGCGGCATCGCCGAAAGCGTTCGAGTCGGCGCAGCTATGGCCGAATCAGTCTCCAGTGGGAAACCAGTCCACGTCGCACCCTTGGTAGTCTGACAACCTTAGCTCAGGTTTCATCTCCCTTTTCCGCATCCTGAAACACTCTCTTGCGATAATGGAACCATGAAGCGCCGCGAAATCAAGCAGTACGAGTTTGTCCGCAAGATCGGCACAGGCGGCAGCGGCGTCGTCTTCCTCGCCACCGACACCCTCCTCCAGCGTCCCGTCGTCCTCAAACTCCTCAAGCGCGGCAATCTCACCATCGAGCAGGTCCGCGCCACCCAGCTCCGCGAAGCTCGCCTCGCCTCCGCCATCGACCACCCCAACGTCTGCGCCATCTACGACGTCGGCGAAGCCCCCGAAGAGAATGGCAACGGCGAAGAAGCCTACATCGTCATGCAGTACATCCCCGGCAAATCCCTCGACAAGGTCATCGCCGAAGGCCCCGCCAGCCTCGAGCTTGTCCTATCTGCCGGCATCCAGACCTCCGACGGTCTCTCCGCCGCCCACTCACTCGGCATCTTCCACCGTGACCTCAAGCCTGCCAACGTCATGCTCACCGACGGCGGCCTCATCAAGATCCTCGACTTCGGCCTGGCTCGCCGCCTCCGCCCCGACCAGACCGAATTCGACCCCGGCGGCCCCGTCAACAAACGCATGCCCGCCCCCGGAGCCACCTACACCGCCCGCGGCGGCACCATCGCCTACATGGCACCCGAGCAATTCGTCACCGGCCAATCAAGCGTCCAATCCGACATCTTCGCTCTCGGCCTCATCCTCTACGAGCTCGCCACCGGACGCCATCCCTTCCACCGTCCCGACGCTGCCGAGTTCCAATCGATCCGCGCCATCCAGTTTGCTGACCCGCCCTCCATTCGCGACATCGCTCCCGACCTACCCATCGAACTCGAATCAGTCATCCTCCGCTGCCTCGAAAAGCAACCCTCCGCCCGCTTCGGCTCCGCAGCCGAGGTCCGCGACGCACTCAAAACCATCATGCGGGCCATGCAGCTAGACTCTGTCCTGCTCCCCGGCGATAACATCCGTCCCTCTCAGCAAACCCGCCTCCCCCTCGACGCCCCCGAAGAAGAAAAACGCACCACCGGCATCCTATCCATGCTCGCCGAGCGCTTCCGCGAGTCCGGCTCCTCCTCCACTACCAACCAGAACAGCATCGTCGTTCTCCCCTTCGTCAACTTCGGCCCTGCTGACGTCGCCCCCCTCTACGGCTATGCACTAGCCGACGCCATCGCCACCCGCCTCACCCGCATGTCCACCCTCGTCGTCCGCCCGTCGAGCTCCTTCATGAACATTCCCACCCAGCAGCTCGACCCTCTCAGCATTGGCAAAAAACTTCTCGTCAACTTCGTCCTCGCCGGCAACTTCCTCCGCTCCGACAAAGGCTTCGACCTCAACTGGCAGCTCCTCGACGTCCCGAATCAAAGCGTCCGCGCTGGCGGCTCCATCAACGTAGCCTCCTTCGATCTCGTCTCTGTCCAAGCCGAGATATGCAACGAAGTCTTCAGCACTCTCCAGGGCTTCGGAGATCTCGCCCCACACGAAAACAATCGTACCGGCACACCTCCCGCACGCTCCCTCAATCAAGCCCTCTCCGAGCAGTATCTCCAGGCCCGCGCCGTCCTCTCCTCCTTCATGACCCGCACCGGTAGCAGCGAAGATCTCAACCGCGCCTGTGAGCTCTTCACTGACGTCGTCAAGCAGGATGAAAAATACGCTCCCGGCTGGTCTGGCCTCGGCATCACGCATCTTCAATACGCCCGCCACGGCCTAGGCGGACAGATGCACGTCCTCGAAGCCCGCCGCGCCTTCGACAAGGCCCTCCAACTCGACCCCGGCTCCGTCGAAGCCAACCTCTACCGCGTCTACATGCTCCTCTCCCGCGGCGAAAAAGAGTCTGCCCGCCACGGCATCGAAAACCTCCTCCAGACCGCAGGCAACGACTGGAACGTCCGCCTCGTAGCCGGTCAAACCCTCCGCATCGACGGCATGTACGACGAAGCCCTCGAACAGTTCAACGCCTCACTTCGCATGAACCCCTCCAACGCGGCCATGATCTACAACCATCGCGCCCGCGTCTATCAGTACCAAAACCAGATGGAGCTGGCCTCCGACGAAATAGAAAAGGGCCTCACCCTCGAGCCCCGCCAACCCCTCCTGCGAATCTCCCTCGGCTACCAGCAGATGCGCACCGGCGACCTCCCCAAGGCCATCGAAACCCTTGAAAACGTCATCCGCGACGAATCCTCCCTCCGCATCGTCTTCCCAACCATCGCCCTCTGTTACGTCCAGCTAGGCGAGCGCGAAAAGGCTGCCACCTTCATCGTCGACGAAACTCTCTCCGCCGCCGAAGCCGACAGCGAGATGGCTTACCGCCTCGCCACCTACTTCGCCCTCGAAGGCGACGAGTCCGAAGCTCTCCACTGGCTTCGCCGCGCCATCTATCTCGGCAACGAAAACTATCCATGGTTCAGCATCAACCCAGCCTGGCGCAAACTAAAAGGCCACGCCGACTTCGAACGCATCCTCGAAGACCTCAAAAAAAGCTACCGCCGCAACCAGAAAAACTGGAAGCGCCTCCTAGCCCAGGTCAGCAACTAATCGCAGCATCCGGCGCCGAAGGCGCGTCAGCCTCGATGGCAGATCGCGCCGTGCGCGCAGCACGCACTTGCATCTCTCCCAAGCCGCACAAAGAAACAATCAATTTACAACGACACCACGACCGCCGTTACGCTTGAATCGGAACTCGAGGTTGAAGCCGTCAAGGGAACACTCACACCCAGGTACTGATCGACAATGGCGACCGTGATCCCGAGGTCAGACGCAATCTCAGAGGCGCCCTGCCCCTGTTGCTGCATCAGGTGAATCTGTGCATCCTCCGACAGCTTCACAGTGTCTCCGAGTGCCGGAGAAGGTCTCTCGACAACAGGAGAAGACGAGGCAGACGGCGAGGGAACAACATCGGTCGGTTGAGGTGAGAAAGAGCCAGACAGAGAAACAGCCATGGAATCTCCTTTCCTACACGCTGTGTAAGATCGGCAGTTCGTCTGAAGACCATCTCGCTGTATCAATTTGAGTCAAAAACGACTCGGCAGGCTCACTATCCAGAACCACCTGCAATCGGTGAAGTGCCGCCGCAAACTACTGCGCCGCGCCCACCCCATTCACCACACCAGTATTCAAGCTGCTAACCGGCGAGCCACTCAGCGGGGTCAAAATCATAGGCGTCGTCAAACTGAACACCAGCAACTCATCCTTCGGCAACGTAGCCTGACGGTCCTGCTTCAACCAGATAAAAGTGGAAACCCCGGCACCGATCCCAGCGCCAACCACAGCGCCAACTCCACCACCGATCAACGCGCCCGTAGCCGCACCCGCACCGGTCACGCCGCCCACAATCGCCAGCGTCTCCTTCATGTGATCCTTCCGCTTCAACGTCCCTTCGTTATCCACGTTGAACTCGCTCTTACCCGTATCGATCAACTGTGCATGAACAATGTAGTGCGTTCCATCCGGCAGCGTAACGGCGCTTGTCTCGAGATGCATCATCGCAGCCCCTGAAATCCTCCGTCCACCACGAACCTCCGTCACTCGCCCCTCAAGAGTAGAACCTACCGGAATGATGACTCGCCCATTCCTCTCTATTGCTTCTGTAACTGTCCCGGAAAATCTGCTGCCTGCAACTGTCGAATCTGTAGCCAGCGTCTCGCCAATCTTTACCTTCAGCAAAGTCCCTTCGCGCAACGTGCCCTGAAGCTCCGGCACACTCGTTACGATCATCGCATCGGCAGGATCTTCCGCAGTAGTTACGGCACTCGCGCCCGCAACCGTCGCACCTTTATAAGGAACATAAGGCCCGTACTCCACAGCAGGCGACGCAGGCGCAACAGATGAAGAAGGAGAAGAAGGTGTAGCCATCGGCACATCGGCGCTCGGCTTTGCAGCAGGCGTCTGCGGAGTCATATCCTCTGTGCTCGTAATCACCGCAGTATCGGGATGAGAAACACCCGTAATCGCACTCTGTGAAAACGCGGGAGCAGCAGCAAGAACGAGAGCAGCGGTGGTGATGTGCATCTTCATGGTGATACCTCAGTGAAAGTTCTTAGACTAACCAGAGCGCTAAATTTCCTGCGCTCTTATCACTCCAAAGAATAGAACTCCTGCCGATTCTATGGAACAAATTCCTTAACCCGGAATCGACCCTGCTAATAAGCCCTTCAACGCCTCCATGCGCCGCATTGATTCATCAGACGTTGCGGCCAGCCCTTCGTTTCCTTTGCTAAAATTCGTCAGGTGAGTCCCTCCGACGCAAAGCTGGTGCAGTCCATCACCCTCGCAGGTGGCAGGACCCTCCCCGTCGACCGCCGCCCGAAGTTAAACGAACGGTTGAACCACCGCGTCGTCTCCCAACATTCCGCATTACCTACCAACAGGAGCAATATGACCGAGATCGTCTCTATCCACGCACGCGAAATTCTGGACTCCCGCGGTAATCCCACCGTCGAGGCCGACGTCATCCTCGACAGCGGAGCCAAAGGCCGCGCCGCCGTTCCCAGCGGAGCCTCCACCGGCGAGCACGAAGCCGTAGAACTTCGCGACGGAGATAAAGAGGTCTATCTCGGCAAAGGCGTCCTCCAGGCCGTCGAAAACGTCGAGACCATCCTCGGACCCGAACTGACCGGCATGGACGCCAGCAACCAGCGCCTCATCGACGCCACCATGATCTCCATCGACGGCACCGAAAACAAATCCAAGCTCGGCGCCAACGCCATCCTCGCCGTCTCCATGGCCGTCGCCCGCGCCAGCGCCGAAGCCCTCAAGCTCCCTCTCTATCGCTACCTCGGCGGCGTCAACGCCTGCCTCCTCCCCACGCCCATGATGAACATCCTCAACGGCGGCTCCCACGCCGACTCCAACGTCGACTTCCAGGAGTTCATGGTCATGCCCGTCGGCGCCGAAACATTCTCCGACGCTCTCCGCTGGGGCACCGAAGTCTTTCACACCCTCAAAGGCGTCCTCAAAAAGAAGGGCTACAACACCGCCGTAGGCGACGAAGGCGGATTCGCACCCTCACTCAAATCCAACGATGAAGCCCTCGATCTCATCCTCGAAGCCATCCAGCTCGCAGGCTACACCGCGGGCGAAGACATCTCCATCGCGCTCGACCCCGCGTCCAGCGAGTTCTACAACAAGGAAACCGGCAAATACGTTTTCAAGAAATCCGACAAGCGCGAACTCTCCTCCGAAGAGATGACCGCCTTCTGGGAGAACTGGGTCAACAAGTACCCCATCATCTCCATCGAAGACGGCCTCGCAGAAGACGACTGGACAGGCTGGGCGCACCTCACCAAAGTCCTCGGCGATAAGGTCCAGCTAGTAGGCGACGACCTCTTCGTCACCAACACCCAGCGCCTCCAGCAGGGAATCGAACAAAAAGTGGCCAACTCCATCCTCATCAAGGTCAACCAGATCGGCACCGTCTCCGAAACCCTCGAAGCCATCGAACTTGCCCGTCGCTTCGGCTACACCAGCATCATCTCCCACCGCAGCGGCGAAACCGAAGACACCTTCATCGCCGACCTCGCGGTAGGCACAGGAGCAGGCCAGATCAAAACCGGTTCTGCCTCCCGCACCGACCGCATCGCCAAGTACAACCAACTCCTGCGCATCGAAGAAGAACTAGGCCAATCGGCCGAATTCCTCGGCATCGAGTCCGTCAACTTCGGCGAATAACTCTCTTCGAAATCCGTTATCCCAATCGAAGCCGCTCACAGTCTCATCGTGAGCGGCTTCTTGTCAGACAGCAACCGTCTCAGCCTGCGCCAACTCAAAAGTTAGGTTCACCGATCGCGCACCAACCGGCTTCGTCCGATGACGCACCCCGCGAGGTATCGTAAGCATCTGTCCCGGTGCAAGCTCCCGCGACCCGCTCTCGAACTCTATACAAAGCCGCCCCTCCACCACCAGAAACGTCTCATCCGAGTTCGGATGAAAGTGCCAATGGTAAGGCTCAACCATCGTGGAAATCCGAACGACATGATCATTAATCTCAGCGATCGGATGATTGTCATATACACCATGCGCCGAAGACTCCGCCGTTAGCGTAATCACCTCTGGAAGCTCTCCATTCATCATGAATCCTCACCTTCCAATCTAATCCCCTGATCCCTGACGACCCGCAACGAGAGCTCCAAAACGCAACCACGTCTCTACAGTTTGCAAATCACTGAATACCCATTCATAATGGCCAGCGAACGAAAGCCCCAGCCTCGCCGGTACGGAGAATGCATGCCAAGCCCCCGCAAGCGCAACACTCTCTTCACGTTCTTTGCACTCGTCCTTCTAGTCCCTCGCCTCCCCGCCCAAACCGACGCCTTCGTCCAACGCACCGGCACTAAGCTCACTCTCAACGCCGCCCCCTTCCGCTACTCCGGCCCCAACATCGAATGGCTAGGCCTCGAAGGCTACGGCCCCCACGACCCCATGGGTCCCCGCCTCCCCAGCCACTTCGAGATCGACGACGCCTTCGACACGGCAGCCGAGATGGGCGCAAAAGTAGTCCGAGCCCAAACCATGGGCGACACCGTAGGCTGCCCCCTATGCATCGAGCCCTCAGAAGGCAACTTCAACGAAGCCGCCTTCGCATCCTCCGACTACGCCGTCGCCACGGCGCACAAACACGGCATGAAACTAATCATCCCCCTCGTCGGCGACTGCGCCACCTGCGCCGGCGGAGGCATCGGCCAATACCTCGCCTGGCATCGCAAACCCAACCCACAAGACTTCTTCACCGACCCCGCCCTCATCGCAGCCTACGAAAAACACATCGACGCCGTCCTCAATCACCTCAACCCCATCACCGGCCTCCGCTACAAAGACGACCCCACCATCATGGCGTGGGAGAACTGCAACATGTGCGGCATCCTCACCATGCTCTCCGGCGGCAACGCCACCGCGCTCGGCCAGGTCTCCACCTGGGTCGAAACCATCGGCGCCCACATCAAGCAACAAGACCCGCACCACCTCTACCTCGACACCTCCGGCATCTATCGCGTCTACCCGCCGGTCCTCGACAACAAGTCCACCGACCTCGCCACCTTCGAGTTTTATCCACACTGGGACATCCTTCTCGGCCCCAATCAGCCACCCACCACAGCCGCTACCTTCACCCATGACGCAGCCACCGTCACTACTCACGGAAAAGTATTCATCGTGAACGAATTCGGCTGGGACCGCACCGACTGGAAGACCCCTGTCGAATTCGAAAACGTACTAAACACTCTCGCCACCGACCCAAATGTCTCCGGCGACGGCTTTTGGGCTCTCCAGGCCCACCTCGACAACTTCGGTTTCCAGCCCATCCCTGCAGACAGCAACAACCCCACCTTTGCCGAGCATGGCGAATCCGGCCAATGGTGGGCGCTCTACTATCCCGGCGTCAAAACCCTCGTCAACACAGCAGAAGATATGGCCGCCCGCGCCCAGCTGCTGCGCGCCCATGCCTATAAGATGTCCGGCACCCCAGTCCCCAAACACAACATCCCTCCTCGCCCCGTCATCACATCGACGGTCATCGTCGGCCTCATCGCGTGGCGCGGCTCAGCAGGCGCCGTCCGCTACTCCATCGAGCGTAACGACCAAGGCTCAAAAGAATGGAAGCCCATCTGCGACCGCTGCGCCACCGACGCCGACGACCCCTGGGTTGATCCACACGGCGCCCTCGGCGGCGT
>CAZZZG010000133.1:0-10462 GCA_964658525.1 uncultured Edaphobacter sp. | reverse complement strand
TGTGGTCGCCGGTTTCGTGCATGGCCATGCGGCAGGCGTTGATGGCTTTGACGGCACCCATACCATTGCGTTCGATGCACGGGATCTGGACTAGGCCCCCGATGGGGTCGCACGTCATGCCGAGGTTGTGTTCCATCGCAATCTCGGCGGCGTGTTCGACCTGAGCGTTTGTGCCATGGAGGGCGGCGACGAGGCCTCCCGCGGCCATGCTACAGGCGACACCGACTTCGCCCTGGCAGCCGACTTCGGCACCGGAGATGCTGGCGTTTTCCTTGTACAAGATTCCAATGGCAGCGGCGGTAAGGAAGAAGCGAAGGATGCCTTCTTCTTTTTCCACCTCGGTGCCTTCAATGAAGCGTATGTAGTAGTTGCCGATGGCGGGGATCACGCCTGCGGCTCCGTTGGTTGGGGCAGTCACCACTCTCCCTCCTGCTGCATTTTCTTCATTGACGGCCATTGCATAGACAGTGACCCAGTCAATCGGCGCAAGAGGGTCTTTAGATCCGATGGTGTTGAGGCGCTCAGCAAGGCGATGTGCGCGACGCCGGACGTTGAGTCCGCCGGGCAGAATGCCTTCAGTGGCGATGCCTCGCTCAGTGCATTGCTGCATGGTTCGCCAAAGAGTGAGGATGCTGGCACGGATCGTGTCTTCTGCCGAGTGACCGAGCTGCGATGAAGGTGGACCCGGGTGCGGACGGTTGATCGTGACCGTCGGGTCATTTAGCAGCGCGATCTCGTTGGCGAGCAGGAGATCGGCGATTGTGAGGTTGTTCTGTTTCGCGATGGCGAGGAGGCCAGCTGCGCTGCGAAATGGATAGGGAACAACACGAGCGCTGGTGACGGATTCCACTGTTCGCTCGGCCTCAGAGACGATGAAGCCTCCACCGATGGAATAGAAGACCTCGTCCAACAATGATCTACCGGCCTCGTCGAAGGCCGTGAAACGCATGCCGTTGGGATGAGAGATGACGATCGAATCGGGATACATCTGGTTGCGATGAAAGAGAAGACTCGTGGCTTCGGTGAAGGGAATGGCCCTGGTGCCGTTGAGTTGAAGAAAACCGCTGGAGCGGATGGTGGCGATCTTAGTTTCGACAGTTGCGGGATCTACGGTGTCGGGCGCTTCTCCGAGTAGCCCAAGGAGGATAGCTCGATCGGTTCCGTGGCCTACACCGGTGAGGGCAAGAGAGCCGTAGAGATCGACGATAACCGATGCAGTGTGTGGAAGGAGGCCAGCTGATTCAAGTTGACGCGAGAATCGAAGAGCCGCTCGCATAGGACCGACGGTGTGAGAGCTGGACGGTCCGATGCCGATTTTGAAGAGTTCAAAGAGACTGGTGTTCACGACGTAGTCACGACTGCATTCATTGTAAGGGGAGCGATGTGGGTTCTGGGTTCTAGCGGGATGAGTGAATCTTAGTTGTGACGAATCATCTGATCTTGAATCGAGTGGCGCGATAGAGTTTGTTGATGCTCGATGGTTTCATTGAGTAGGCATCATCCTTTTATATCTGCGGCAATGCTATACTCGGCGAAAATACTCTGCGACAAGGATTTACAGGCTCAAAGAATGCTTTTCACCGCTCGCAGTGCAGCAGTGTATGGAATCGACGCGCACATCATCGATGTCGAAGTTGACTTTTCCCAAATCAAATTAGATCAGGAGCAGTTCCACACGGTGGGACTTCCCGATGCGGCAGTGCGGGAGAGTCGTGATCGAGTGCGGTCAGCGATCAAGAACTCCGGATTTGAAATTCCTCCGACGCGGATCACAATTAACCTTGCTCCCGCAGACCTGAAGAAAGAGGGATCAGGCTTCGATCTGCCGATTGCGATTGGAATATTGGGAGCTTACGGTTCACTGCACATCAAGGATCTGAGCGATTATCTGCTCGTGGGGGAGCTTGGGCTGGACGGTGGCCTGCGCGCGGTGCAAGGGATGCTGCCTATTGCGGTGGCTGCGCGAGCGAAGGGGATTTCCAATCTCATTATTCCGGCAAGTAACGCACGTGAGGCGGCGGTAGTCGAAGGTGTCAATGTTTACCCGGTGAAGTCTCTGCTCGAGGTTAGGGAACTTTTGAATTCAGCTGCGATGGGTGGGATTACCGCGGTTCCGCTGAAGGTCGAAACGACCGATTTGCTGAATGAGATGCAGCACTTTCCATTCGACTTCAAAGATGTGCGCGGACAGCAAGTGGCGAAGCGTGCGCTCGAGGTCGCTGCCGCGGGTGGACACAATATTTTGATGATTGGGCCGCCCGGCTCGGGTAAGACGATGCTTGCTAAGCGGTTGCCGTCGATCCTGGCACCGCTCAGATTCGAAGAGGCGCTCGAAACAACGAAGATTCATTCGGTCGCGGGCGTTTTGGACTCTGAGCAGGGACTGGTGGCCCATCGACCATTTCGGTCTCCACATCACACGATTTCCGATGCTGGGTTGATTGGCGGCGGGATGATGCCACGGCCAGGCGAAGTCTCGCTGGCACACAATGGCCTGCTCTTTCTAGATGAGTTGCCGGAATTTCCGCGCAATGTGCTGGAAGTGATGCGTCAACCGCTGGAGGATGGTCATGTGACGATCGCCCGGGCGGCGATGAGCCTGAGCTTCCCGGCAAGATTTATGCTGGCGGCCGCGATGAACCCGTGTCCCTGTGGGTATTTCAATGACAAGTCGCGAGAGTGTATGTGTACGCCACCGATGATCCAGCGTTATGTCTCGAAGGTCTCGGGGCCCCTGCTTGATAGAATCGACATCCATATAGAAGTTCCCGCAGTGCAATATAAGGAGTTGCGGGGCGGGGCAGCGGCGGAAGGTTCGGAGCAAATTCGAGCACGGGTTCTGGCCGCCAGGGAGCGACAGCACACGCGATTCGGGCAAGCGGCTGAGCGGACGAAGGGGTCGGCGAAAGCAGTTTCCCGCCAGATTTTTGCAAACTCCCAAATGAACACTCAGCAGATACGAACTTATTGCGAATTATCGTCTGATGCCGAAAGGCTACTGGAGCGGGCGATGCAGCAGCAGGGACTGAGTGCCCGGGCGCATGATCGTATCTTGAAGGTAGCAAGGACGATAGCTGATCTTGGGGACGAACAGGACATTGCGGTTAAGCACATTGCAGAGGCGATTCAGTACCGCACTTTAGACCGGAGCTATTGGTCTTAATACGGTATCTCAGAGAGTCAACAGTTAGTTTCTTCGTGAGAGACGGAGGGTATCCCGTTTCTGGAAGATATTTATTCACGGGTTCCCGAAAAAAGTATTGACCTTACACGTCGAACAGTTTACTTTCCTTGAAGTCGCAGTTTGCTATGGTTCGTCAGAGATTTCCGAAGTACGAATCGAGTGATCAGCGATGAACTCAGGTTTGCCAGGTTCTGGCAGGCTTCTTGTTTCACACCATGGGCGCGGCGAGCGCTGAATCCTGCGGAAGAGACAGATTCGGGCTAGGAATGTTAACTTAGCTAGCTCAGCAGTTTTGGGCTGGGTATGCAATATCTCAGATATCAAGAAGGCTTGAGATTTCTGACGAATTGCAGAGTCCCCGAACAGACTCTTTGCGTCTAATATATGAGGCTTAATCACGGCAGCAGTCTTGAAAAAATTAGTTGCCACATTTGAATGATTTCGGGCGAGTTAGCGCTAATAAGACGCTTCCGCTTCGGAAAATGAAAGGGAGAAATTATGCGCTCGGATCTTATTTTTGGAGCTCTCACGCACGTGAACAACCGCTACGAGCTTTGTCAATTGGCGTCGAAGGCAACGCGGAAGCTGCATAAGCCAAACACTCGTTTGCAGGACACCACCAACGAAGTTCTTGATCGCTTCAAAGACACCATCCCAATGGATGGATCTGGCGAGTCCGTGGTAGAAAAGGTACAATTGCAAGAGCGCCGCGCGGCTTAACGCGCGGCTGTTTCACCTGGCAAGCTTTCAATCCAAACCTCTAATCCCCTCTTTCACCCATCCGCAGTTCCAGCACATCAAAAACACGTTTGGCCTTCCGCACGACCCCCCGTCAAGCAGAATCCCGCCTCAGTTCCAAACAATCCCTCCTAAAAATCAAAATTCCAGGTAAAAAATGACTATTTCTGAGTTAAAAGAACACAATATCGCGGAGCTGGGTAAACTGGCGCGCGGTCTCGACATTGCCGGAACCAGCGGCCTTCGCAAACAAGACCTTATCTTCAAGATTCTGCAGGCACAGAGCGAAAAAGAAGGCCACATCTTCGCCGAAGGAGTGCTTGAGATTCTGCCTGATGGATATGGTTTCCTCCGTTCGCCTGATTACAACTACCTGCCTGGTCCCGATGACATTTATGTTTCTCCTTCCCAGATTCGCAAGTTCGACCTGAAGACTGGTGACACGATCAGTGGCAATGTCCGTCCTCCGCATGAAGGAGAGAAGTATTTTGCGCTGGTGAAGATTGAGGCTATCAACTTCGAGTCGCCGGAAGAGACACGAAACAAGATTTTGTTCGACAACCTGACTCCTTTGTATGCCCAGGAGCGGGTGAAGATGGAGACGGTTCGCGAGCACATCTCAGGGCGTGTGATGGACCTGTTGACTCCGGTGGGTAAGGGGCAACGCGGGTTGATTGTGGCTCCTCCGCGTACCGGTAAGACGATGTTGCTGCAGTCGATTGCGAACAGCATCACTGCGAACCATCCTGAAGTTGTGCTGATCGTTCTTCTGATCGATGAGCGGCCGGAAGAAGTCACCGACATGCAGCGGTCTGTGAAGGGTGAGGTGATTTCGTCGACCTTCGATGAGCCCGCGGCGCGTCACGTTCAGGTTGCGGAGATGGTGATCGAGAAGGCCAAGCGGTTGGTGGAGCATAAGCGCGATGTGGTGATTCTGCTGGACTCGATCACTCGTCTGGCGCGTGCTTACAACACGATCGTTCCGCCTTCGGGCAAGGTGCTCTCGGGCGGTGTGGATTCGAATGCGTTGCAGAGACCGAAGCGGTTCTTCGGTGCGGCTCGCAATATCGAAGAGGGTGGTTCGCTGACGATTATCGCGACTGCGCTTGTCGATACTGGCTCGCGTATGGATGAAGTTATCTTCGAAGAGTTCAAGGGAACCGGCAACATGGAAGTGATTCTGGATCGCAAGCTGGTGGATAAGCGGGTGTTTCCGGCGATTGACATTCAGCGTTCCGGCACGCGTAAGGAAGAGTTGCTGATCCCGAAAGAGGATCTGCAGCGAACCTGGATTCTGCGCAAGGTGCTGAATCCTCTGTCGCCTGTTGAAGCGATGGAGCTATTGACCGACAAGCTTGCGAAGACGCGGAACAATCAGGAGTTTCTGCACAACATGAGTTCGATTTAGTTCTGCGAGATACTAAGACGACGAAGCGCAGCTCTTTAGGAGCTGCGCTTTTGTTTTTGGTTTCGTTTGGTTAGTAGCCGTTGGCTATGAGGTACTCCTCGGTGAGTTGGAATTTTTCCGACGAGTGCCGGCGTTCTGCGTATTTGCTGAGGACGTCGACCTCGATGTTGAGGGGGGAGCCCGGGGTGAGCGTGTGGAGGCTGGTGGCCGCGTAGGTGTGGGGGATGATGGCGACCTCGACCACGTCGCCGATGATCGACGCTACGGTGAGGCTGATGCCTTCTATGGTGATGGAGCCTTGTGGAACGACGTAGCGGGTGAGGGAATCGGGAAGTTGGATGCGGAGGCGCCAGTCGGTTTCGGGCTGGTCTGGCGTGATGGGGGTGAGCGACAGCAGAGTGGCAGTGCCGTCGACGTGGCCCTGGACGACGTGGCCACCGAGTGGCGAGCCTGCTGGAGTGGGAAGCTCGAGGTTCACGGTGGCATCAGGGCGCAGATGGGTGAGGGTGGTGCGGGCGATGGTTTCTGCTGCGAGGTCTGCGGAGAAGCGTGGGGGAAAGGCGTTGGGTTCGATGCTGAGCGCGGTGAGGCAGACGCCGTTGACTGCGATGCTGTCACCTGTGTTGAGACGCGCGGTGAGCGTTGGCGAGGCGATGGTGATGCGCGTCGCGCCTGCGGTTGGCGTGATGGCCAGAAGTGTGCCGGTGGTCTCGATCAGTCCAGTGAACATGGTTTTAGCTTATCGCTTTCGGTGGCGGTGCGACCTGGGTGCGCCATGGGTCGTGGAGGTAGCCGGTTACGCAGGCGTCGGGGTCGTAGTTCGCACGGGTGACGCGGTGCAGGGACTCTTCGAAGAGGTAAGGGGAGGCGATGCCCTGGGCGAAGGGGATGGCCTTATCGCCTAGTTCGGTTTCGGCGTAGATGAGTACGGCCTTGTCGACGAGGTTTTGTTGGATGAAGGCACCGTTGAGGTGGGAGCCGCACTCGAGGAGCAGGCTGAGGATGTTGCGTTCGGCGAGAGTAGCGAGGACGGAGGGGAGGCTAAGATGGCCTCCGTGTTCGGGAATGGTCTCGACCTGGGCGCCGAGATTGGTCAGGTCAGTAATTTTGGCGCTTGGTGCGGTTTTGCTACACAAGATCAGCAGGTCTGCATGGCCGGAGTCTTCGCCGTTGTCGGCTGAGCGTAC
This sequence comes from uncultured Edaphobacter sp., assembly GCA_964658525.1. Classification (GTDB taxonomy): domain Bacteria; phylum Acidobacteriota; class Terriglobia; order Terriglobales; family Acidobacteriaceae; genus Edaphobacter. The sequence goes on along the minus strand of CAZZZG010000133.1, from coordinate 3,945 downwards.
CAGTTGAGAGGACGGAGGAATTCTTAGTTGAGAGTCCAGAATGACGCGAAGGAGCGGGCGACGGCGGGGGAGGTTGTTGGGGCCGACGAGTCCGCTGCGGTCGGTGAGTTGTGGATCATCAGCCAACACGGTGCCGATTCCTGTGAGTACGGCGTCGGCGGCGTGGCGGAGGAGTTGGACCTCGTAGCGTGCGGCGGGTCCGGTGAGCCAATGGGGCTGATTTGGAAAGCGGGAGGCCGGTGGGGGGGCGAGTTTGCCGTCGACCGAGAGCGCGGCCTTTAGGGTGACGAAGGGAGTTCGATGCTGGATGAAGTGGGCGAAGGCATCGTTCAGATCGCGGGCTTGTTGCTGAAGGACGCCGAGAGTGACTTCGATCCCTGCGTCACGGAGTTTGGCAAGACCCCGACCGCTGACCTGCGGATTCGGGTCCTGGGTGGCGACGACGCAGCGGCTGATTCCGGCGGTGATGAGGGCGTCGGCGCAGGGGCCGGTGCGGCCGTGATGGCTGCAGGGTTCGAGGGTGACGTAGGCCGTGGCTCCTTTGATGGAGAAGCGGCGTTGTGCGGCTTGTTTGAGGGCGACGATCTCCGCGTGGTCGCGGTTGGCGTAGAGGTGCGCGCCTTCACCGATGATCTTCGGGGCGCCCCCAGTGGGTGGCGTCTGGGTAAGGACGCAGCCTACCTGCGGGTTGGGAGAGGCTAAGCCGACTGTCTCGGCTGCGAGCTTGAGGGCTCGCTTCATGAAGGCCAGATCCTGCTCGGCACGAGTTGGTTTTGGTTGTTCCATCGGGTCTTCGATTCGTTCTAGTTTCCGACGCCTTTGTGTTGATCTGGGGAGGGGGTGGCCCCCCCCGGGGTTACCTGCGCGTAAGTCCTTTATTTTTAAGCGTTTAGGTGGTGATGTTCTCCGTAAATTCGTCTATCCAAAAGGCTTACGGCTAAATTCGTCTTTCTACGAGGGTTAGCTCATTAATCGAGAAAGGGCTCCGAAACTCGGAACCCTTTGTCACTCATTGATTAAGTATAGCGGATTAGGCATAACTGATACGCCACGCGAATCTCCTTGTCTGGCGCGGGTTTTGGCGAATGTGGGGCTTGACAGGTTTTAAGCTCGAGGAAGTTTGGGCTACAATCCTCGGACTTGAAAAAGCGGTTTGTCTCAGCGTTGAAACGTAGTTTGTTGTGCATCAAGGGACGACGGTCAGGGCTGCGGCTACTGTTAGGGAATTTTGCGAGGGTCAATGTGTGGGCTCTCTTTTGTTGGCGAGGCGTGAACGGTCTAGATAGATAGAGGTTTAAGGGCTATGTCTTTCAAGAAGAGCAGATATCTTGCGGTGACCTTTTGTTTAGGTGCACTAAGCGTTTTGAGTGTGGCGTCGTGGGGACAGGCGGTTCCAGCAGAGAAGGCTGATGAGGCGCGGGTGGACCGGTTGCTGAAGCAGATGACGCTGGAAGAGAAGATGAACCTGATTCGGGGTGGGCTTGAGGATCCTTCTGTTTATCAGGCGCAGGCTGGGTATCTGCCGGGAGTTCCGCGACTGCATATTCCTTCGCTGCGTATGGCCGATGGGCCGCCGGGATTGTTGACGCGGGTTGCGGGACAGGCCGAGACGGCGACGATGGGTGTTGCCGCGACGTTCAGCACGAAGGATGCTGAGGCGAATGGTGTGGTGATTGGCCGCGAGGCGCGGTCGCTTGGCATCGATGTGGTGTTGCAGCCGTTTGTAAATATCGATCGCGATATTACATTTGCCCGCGCTTACAACACGTTTGGCGAAGACCCATATTTGACGGGTGTGATGGGCTCGGCAGAGATTCGCGGAGCGCAGGGTCAAGGGGTTATGGCGCAGACGAAGCACTATGTGGGGTATGACTCGAACTCGTACAACATCTTCATCGATCAGCAGACGCTGCACGAGGTTTATGCTGCGCCGTTTGCAGAGGCGATTAAGGCTGGGACCTCGTCGGTGATGTGCTCTTATAACCGCATCAATGGGCCGTTTGCGTGCGGCAACAGCGATACGTTGAAGACGATCCTGAGGGACGAGATGGGGTTCAAGGGATTCGTGACTTCGGACTGGGGCGGCGTGCACAGTGTTCTGTTTCTCAACGAAGGTCTGGATATGGAGATGCCCGGTGCTGCAGAGGCGGATAGTCCCTTCAAGGCGTTCATCAATAACTATTTTGTGACTGCTCCGCCGGAGCCACCTTCGGGGAAGCCGGTGGATATGGACGAACTCACTGGCATCCTTGGCGGTCCCATTCCTGAGGAGCCACAGGGAGCCGGGATGGATATGGGCGCGTTCCCACGCGATAACGACAAGACGACGATGCGGGAGGCTCTGAAGAACGGCACCGTGAACGAGGCTACGATTACCGCTGCGGCACGGAGAGTGCTGTATGAGATCGATCGCTTTGGGTATCTGGATGGCAAGCAGAAGCATGATGTGACGCCGCAGGCTATCGAAGAGAACGCTGCTGTGATTCGGAAGACTGCGGAGGATGCGGCGGTGCTGCTCAAGAATGAGCATGCGTTGCCGTTGAAGAACGATGACCTGCAGTCGCTGGCGCTGATTGGGCCGGGCGCGTTGCAGATTGCGGCGATTGGCACGTTTGGCGAGCGGAGTCCGGGACTGACGGATCGGCAGATTGGGCCGTTGGATGCGTTGAAGAAGGGTGCGCCCTCGGCGAATATCTCGTTTGCGGTGGATGACGATATGACGGGTGTGCCTGTGCCTGCGTCGGCGCTGTCGCATGATGGAACGCCGGGGCTGCTGCGGACGGAGAGTTCGGGCAGAGACAAGGTGGATGCGCAGCTGGACTTTACGCATAGCAATGGCAAGTTGCTTCCTGCTAGCGGCACGGTGACGTGGAAGGGAACGTTGACGGTGCCGAGCGAAGGGGAGTACTGGCTCTATCTGCAGGCGTTGGGTGCTCGCGCCAGGTTGATGATCGATGGCAAGCGTATCGGGCAGACAGGCGCGGCGAAGGGAACGGTGCATGGCGATATTCAATACGCCACGCAGGACAACGGTTTCCCGACGGTCGATGGGCTGGATAATGTGCGGCGCGCGGTGTATCTGACTGCGGGGCCGCATTCGATTACGGTGATGGCAAGCGACGATACGTCGAAGGCGCCGGAGCAGATTCGGTTGAACTGGATGACGCCAGAGATGCGCGAGAGCAATCATAAGGCGGCCATCGATGCGGCGAAGAAGGCGCATACGGCGGTGGTGTTTGTTTGGACGCGAGGCAAGCCGGACTTTGCGCTGCCGGGTGAGCAGGACAAACTCGTGGATGAGGTTGCGGCTGTGAATCCGAACACGATTGTCGTGATGAACGTAAGCCAGCCTGTCGCGATGCCGTGGTTGGGCAAGGTGAAGGGCGTGGTGCAGATGTGGTGGACGGGCGATGAAGGTGGATGGGCGACTGCGGATGTTCTGTTGGGGAAGGTTAATCCGGGGGGACGGTTGCCGTTTACCTGGGCGAAGCAGTTGACCGACTATGCAGCGAACGATCCAGCGCATCCGGAGCGGTCGGCGAAGGGTGTGGATGGCAAGACTACTTACTCCGAGGGCGTAAATGTTGGGTATCGGTGGTTCGATAAAGAGAAGATTGAGCCGCTGTTTCCGTTTGGATTCGGGCTTTCTTACACGACGTTTGAGTACTCGGATCTGAAGGTTGCGAAGGCTTCGGATGGCGGACTGGATGTTTCAGTGCGGGTGAAGAATACCGGCAGCGTGGCGGGGGATGAGGTGCCGCAGGTGTATCTCGATGCTCCGGAGAAGCAGCCGCAGGGCGTGCAGTTTGCGCCGAAGACGCTGGCGGCGTTTGATCGCATTACGTTGGCGCCGGGTGAGAGCAAGGACGTGAAGATGCATGTTGCTCCGCGGGCGCTGGAGTACTGGTCGGTGGCGGAGAAGAAGTGGGTGCGGTCGGATGCGAG
>CAZZZG010000132.1:0-10660 GCA_964658525.1 uncultured Edaphobacter sp. | reverse complement strand
CAGCTTCACTGCATGAAAGCTGAAGTGCTGACATCGCGAACGTACCGTCTGCGGAATGTCCTCCGGCTGTGTCGTCGCCATCATGAAAACAATATGATCCGGCGGCTCCTCCAGAGTCTTCAGCAACGCATTGAAGGCCGCATCCGTAATCTGGTGCGCTTCATCCAGAATGTAGATCTTGTACTTATCCCGCGCCGGCCGATATCGAGCCGCATCCCGCAGCTCACGAATCTCATCGATGCCACGATTGGTCGCCGCATCGACCTCGATCACATCGACCGCATTACCCGCCCTGATCTCCGTACAGCTCTCGCACACCTCACACGGCTCTGCCGTCGGCCGCACCGCCGAACCAATAGAATTCCGGCAGTTCAGCGCCATTGCCAGGATGCGTGCAATCGTCGTCTTCCCGATGCCGCGATGTCCGCTGAAGATATATCCATGCGCTATCCGACCTTGCGTCAACGCATTCATCAACGTCACGGTCACGTGATCCTGTCCCGCAACATCTGCGAAACGCTGAGGCCGGTATTTCCTTGCAAGAACCTGATATGCCATATGGAGAGTAGGGAAGTCGTAATCGCCGCAAACATCCCGCAACTTCTATTGTATCGTCCACCAGCAGAGCGTTTATCATCAGCGCAGTATGGCGCCGCAGGCGCGTCAGCCTCGATGGCAGATCGCGCCGTGCGCGCAGCACGCTTTCAGTCTTTGCCTTTCAAAACTTAGAAAACTACCGCCCAGCCCGAACCGCAGCCCGCGCCTTCCGAGCCCGCCGCTTCACCTCAGCCTCGCTGAACATCGTCCCTCTGCACTTCGTCGCCCCGCAGTAGCAGTTCTGCTCATCATCGTCACTGTCGTAGAGGTTGTACTCATACGTCAGCTCCTCCCCCGCGGCAATATCTCGGATCGCCACGATGAACACCCGACCGTCCACGTTATCCGATTCGCAGTTCGGGTCACACGAGTGATTGATAAACATCGCCGTCCCAAACCCATCGATCACCAACCCATTCTCCCCACAGCTGAACAGGTAGGTAATATCGCGGTCCTGGTACCTGTCATCGGCCTCATCTTTGGTAAACCTCGGCCCGTCGTACTCGACGACCCGTTTGCCCTTTTTTATTGCCCGAGTTGTATAGCAACCCGCCGCATGAATCGACGAAGAACGAATAATAAGTCCATCAACCATAGTCAAAGAAGTTCCATCAAATAAAATAGAGGCAGGGAAGCAGCCCGGGTCTGCTGACTATAACAAACCTCCGCGCAACATCGTCAAAGTATCCAACAGGAACTCCGAATCCCCATGGCAATCAGTCTTAAAATCCGCGCATCGCTCGCCGCTTTCCTCTTCTCCGCGGCCTGCCACGCACAGACTGCACCCGCGCAAAACCCGCCAGCCCCATGCCCGGCCCCAAGCCAGAACGCCTCTCAACCATCCACACCATGCCCGCCACCGGCAAAAAAACCGTCAACCGCCGAACAGTTTCCGTTCCCCGGCGCACCCGCTAAGCCAGCAACACCGCCACCCGACTCGCCCGGCACCACTACACCCTCATCCGCCGCAACCGAGCATCCTTTCCCAACCACCCCCGCTCCCGCTCTTCCCGGAGACGACGCCAGCAGTAGCAGTAGTGGGAGTAGCAATAGTGATAGCAGTTCCTCCAGCGGCACAGATTCAGACGTCCCTGATACCGACATGCCCAAACCAGGCGAAGAAGGCAGCTCTGTCCATCGCAAACTCCCTAAGGTCCAGCGCGTCCAAACCGACGACGAGCGTGTCGACGAAGACCTTCGAGTCGCGAAGTTCTACATGCGTGACGACAACCTGAAGGGCGCCTATCTCCGCGCCCAGGACGCTGTCAAAACTCAGCCCGATTACTCAGCCGCGCACTACGCTCTCGCCGAAATTGCGCAAAAGATGAAAAAGAATGACGAAGCAATCGCCGAGTTTCAGACATACCTCAAACTCGACCCTGATGGCGAGAAAGCCAGGGAAGCTCGCAAAGCGCTGGATCAACTCAAGTAAGTCGCCCGCCGACAGGCCACCCTTTTACCTCTGCAGAGAACACTAGCCGTTGCGCCTGCAAGCGGTGTAACGTGATCCTGCTTATGAACACTACTCTCCATCGCCTGCAGCGCGAGATTGCTTTCTGCCTCGACGGACTCGACGCCACCCAAACCCAGCTCCAGCTACCCTCCCGTCCGCACAAGTGGACCATCCAACAGATCATGGAACACCTTCTGCTCAGCTACTCCGGCACCGAGATGGCCTTGAACGCGCGCGTCACCAAGCGCACACCCACCCGCGCAAAACCCAGCGTTCCGCAGCATATGGCCCAGTACACTCTCATCCATCTCGGCTACTTCCCGCATGGACGAAAAGCCCCGCCTCTGGTCACCCCTGCTGTCACAGCCCACCAACTCTGCGGAGAAGAACTCACCACCGCCGCCGCCGAACATCTGGCACATCTCGATCAGCTATGTGCGGAGGCCGAACAACTCTTCGGCACAACCTGCCGGTTTGCCAGTCACATGGCCCTCGGACCCCTCAACGTCAACCAGTGGAGAAAATTTCAACTTATCCACGGCGAGCATCACCTCAAACAAATTCTCGCCATCCGTAAAGCCCACAATCTATCGCCGACCACCCACTGACCACACCCCAATCGCTCACTACCTGGCTACCTACCCCTCCAACTCACCGAGCGCACTCTCAACCTGCTCTTCTTCCAGATCGTCCTCCACCCGCAAGTAGCGACGCATATACCGAAGCGGCTCCTCGGCTGCTGCCATCTCTTTCAGGTGATAGAGCCACGCATCCTCGCGTGCACTCCGCCGCGTGTACCCCTTGCGTCGCACCGTCCCAATCGAGCCGTCTTTCATCCTGCGGGTGAACGACTGCATCGGAACCTGAAAAGTCATCAGCTCGCCTGGCTTCCAGAAGCTCGATGCAAACTCATGGGAGAACAGCAACGCATAGTAACGGCGCTCCGCCGCCAGCATCTCCACCGCTTGGCGAGCGTTCTGCCACGGTAAACCCAGTTTCCCTACATACCATCTACGAAATTCGAACCCGTTAGTGCGCGCCTGCCCGACCAGCAACTGAAGCAACTCGACCCGTGTCATAAAATCGTTTCACTCTGTAGGAAGATACCGCGGCTCTCGCCAACTTCCGGTGCCCACAGGGTACAGTCTGCCATGGCGCGCGTCCAATTCCGTGTACCCTACCGTCAGACACGTTCTTTCAATCGGAGTCGGTTACAGAAGACATCGAATACCCCAGCGCTTGTGCACCAGGCCCGGAGAAGAATCATAAAACGCAGCGTGAAACCACTCAGTATTCTTCTTGCCTTCCTGCTGGCAGCCACAGCCAACTCGCAGACCTATAACCCTGCCGCCCACACCGACCCGGTCAACCTCACTCCCGAGGTCCGCGATGCGTTCGAGCACTTCTACATCCTCGATTACGAAGGCGCCCTGTCGCGCTTCGAGGCCGTCCAGCGAGCTCATCCCCAAAGCGCCATCGCGATCGGCAACATCCTACTCACCATTGTCTTCCGCGAACTCTATCGCCAGGACCTCCTCGACACCACCTACTACGCACACGACTCCTTCCTCACCTCAAAACGCAATGTGCCCGTCCCTCAGCCCGTCCGCGACCGTATCGAATCCCTCACCAACTCCGCCGTCGCCCTCGCCGATCAACAAATCAAAGCCAACCCCAACGATGCCAATGCCTACTTCGCCCGCGGATACGCTCGTGGCATGCACGCCGCATTTATTACCCTCTGCGATCACAGCTTCGTCGCCGCAGCCCGCCAGGGCCTTGCCTCACGCAACGACAGTGAAGCTACTCTCAAAATCGATCCTCAATACGCTGACGCCAAGATGGCCATGGGCATCCAGCAGTTCGCCGTCGCAAGCCTCCCCCGTCTCGTCCGTATGCTCGTCGGCATCGCGGGAGTAGGAGGCAATAAAGAAAAAGGCCTCGACCTTCTGCGCGAATCTGCCGCTCACGGCGTCGTCACTCCCATCGAATCCCGCACCGCCCTCTCGCTCTTCCTGCGCCACGACGCCCGCTACGCAGAAGCCATCGTGGTTCAAAAAGGTCTCGCCGACCAATACCCTCACGACTACCTCTTCCGTCTCGAGGTCGCGAATCTCACCAAGGACTCCGGCAACGGACCTGGAGCCATCGCTCTCTACCGCGCCATCCTGGCCGACGCGCAAGATCCCCGCTACTTCGTCGAGCCGCGCCTCCACATGACCTACTTCGGCCTCGCCGACACCGAACGCGGCCAGAATCAGATCGCCGACGCCGCACAGAACTATCTCCGAGCTGCTGCTCAGCCCACATGCAGCGACTGGATCCGTCGTCGAGCCCAACTCAACGCCGGCGAAATGTTCGACCTCCTCCATAAGCGCGATGAAGCGACAAAACAATACGAGCTCGCCTCAGCCGGAGGAGGCGACCAATCTCAAACCGAAGCCGCCCGCCGGTACCTCAAGACCCCCTACGTCGGAAAATAAAGGTATACCCGCCACGAAGTGGCAGCGCCACGCGCTGTGGTCCCATCCGGCAGGACAAGCGCGGCGAAGCGAGCGCCAAGGAACAAACAGCAAGCGGCAGCCTTCCCGCGACTCCCACAAACCCTGCTAGCCTTATCCCACCTATGCGACTCCATCGCCACGTTCCTGCCGTCCTCGCGCTAGCCGCAACCCTCTCCGCCCAGCAACCACCCCAAACCAACTCCAGCGTCCTCGACGCCAACGGCACCGCACACATCACTCGTGTCGTCCCCGTCCCCACAACCATCAGTCCCGAGGCCCAGGCCATCCTCCGCCGCCCCCCCGGTGCCGAAAACCAGACCCTCGCCGAACGCCGAACCTCCACCGACGACTGGCAGATTCACGCCGGCGAAGCCTCCCTCAAAGCTTATCCAGTCAAGATCGAATCCCTGACCATCGCTGGCGTGCCCGTCCGTAACGTCCTCCCGCTAGACAAAACTCCCCAGCACCCTGACCACGTCCTCATCAACCTCCACGGCGGCGGCTTCAACTCCGACTCCGGCTCCTTCACCGAATCCATTCCCATCGCCAACCTCACCCACACCCGTGTCATATCCGTCCTCTACCGCCTGGCTCCCGAGCACCCCTTTCCCGCCGCCGTCGACGACACCATCGCCGTCTACCGCGAGCTCCTCAAAACCTACAAACCCTCCCACATCGCCCTCTACGGCACCTCTGCCGGAGCCATCCTCACCGCCGAAGTAGCCGTCCGCCTCAAACAACTCAACCTCCCCCTCCCCGGAGCGCTCGGCATCTTCGCCGGCACGGGCGACTTCAGCCAAACAGCAGACTCACAGGCGATGTACGCCCTGCACGGCCTCACCGGCAGTCTGCCCGTCGCCGGAACCCAACCCCGCAACACCGAGTACGCAGGCAACACCGACCCCAAAGACCCCGTTCTCTCACCGCTCTATGCCGATCTCCACGGCATGCCCCCAACCCTCTTCCTCACCAGCGGTCGCGACTCTCAGCTAAGCGGCACTATCATCCTCCACCGCGCCTTCCTCCGCAGCGGCGTCAGCGCCCAGCTCATCGTCTTCGAAGCTCTCACTCACGCCTTTTGGAACGACGTCAGCCTCCCCGAGTCCAAAGAGGCCTACGCCTACATGGCCGACTTCTTCTCCCAGCAGCTAAATCGTTAGCAACACAGGCAGGTTGCCGGCCCTCAGTGGAACCGGCAACCCCAGCCTTACGTATTCAATCTCAGAGAGCGTATGGCAAAATAGAAGCTCTTGGAGACGCCCATGTTCTGTACCCAGTGTGGCAATAAAGTCGATCCTTCCTCCCGTTTCTGTACTGCCTGCGGAGCACCGGCAGCCGCTGTTCCGCCTCCCATGGGCATTTACCCAAACGCAGGACAGCTCACCCGCCCACGCCACAACCGCATGATCGCCGGAGTCTGCGCTGGCTTCGCTCTCCACTACGGTTGGGACCTCAATCTCGTCCGCGTCCTCACCGCTCTGATGATCGTCCTCACCGGCGTCGGCGCAATCGCCTACATCGCCGCCTGGGTCATCATCCCCGAAGCCCCCTACGCCCTTCCAGCAAAGAGCACCTAAATCTTGCCCAAAAAGATCGCCGCCCCGCCGCCCGACTCGCAGCCCAGCCCACGACCCTTCGCCTACCGCAATCGCCTCCTCCACTGCGACGGAGCGGACCTCACCGCTCTAGCCGCTGAACACGGCACCCCACTCTACGTCTACTCGGCGCACCAAATCTCCCACCGCTTCCAACTCTTCGCCGAAGCCTTCGCCAGCCGCCCCCACACCATCTGCTACGCCGTCAAAGCAAACTCCTCCCTCGCCATCCTGCGCCATCTCGCGAAGCAGGGAGCAGGCTTTGACATCGTCTCCGGTGGCGAACTCGAACGAGTTCGCAAAGCGCACAAGCCGGCCCTGAAAAAAGTAGTCTTCTCCGGCGTAGGCAAACAAATCTGGGAGATCGACGCCGCCCTCAACGCCGACATCCTCCTCTTCAACGTCGAATCCGAAGCCGAACTCCACCTCCTCGCCGCCCGCGCCGAAGCCTGCAACAAAGTCGCCCGCTTCGCCCTCCGCGTCAACCCCGACGTCTTCGCCGAAACCCACCCCTATATCTCCACCGGCCTCAGCGAGCACAAGTTCGGCATCGACATCAAAGCCGCACGCGCCATCTATCGCGCCGCAAAAAAATCAAAGTGGCTCGACCCCGCCGGCGTCTCCGTCCACATCGGCTCACAAATCCGTAAAGTAGATCCCTTCGCCGCCGCGCTCACCCGCGTCACCAGCCTCATCGCCGACCTACGCAAAGACGGCCACAACATCCGCTACGTCGACGCTGGCGGTGGCCTCGGCGTCGACTACGGCGCCACCGCCTTCGATCCCGCAAAACAAGTTTCAAAATACGCCGCCGCCCTCACCAAAGGCCTCGGCACCGAATCCGCTCATCTCCTCCTCGAACCCGGCCGCTTCATCATCGCGCAAGCAGGCGCGCTCCTCACCCGCGTCCTCTACGTCAAAAAGAACGGCACCAAAACCTTCATCATCACCGACGCCGGAATGAACGACCTCATCCGTCCCGCGCTCTACCACGCGCACCACGAGATCATCCCCATCAAACAACCAGCAGGAAAGTCAACCCTGACCGCCGACATCGTTGGCCCCGTCTGCGAGTCAGGCGACTTCTTCGCCCGCGACCGGCCCCTCCCACCCGTAAAACCCAACGACCTCATCCTTCTCCTCGACGCAGGAGCCTACGGCATGTCGCAAACCTCTAACTACAACACCCGCCCCCGCCCCGCCGAGATCCTCATCGACAACGCCATCCCAAAACTGATCCGCCGCCGCGAAACCATGCGCGACCTCCTCGCTCCCGAAGTTCCCTGAGCCATTCAGGTCGTCCGGTTACACAGCTAAAACGTTGATAATCAAATACACGGGCTACGGATGAAACCGTAGCCCGCTGTCTATTGCTTAGAGTGCAGCGATACCGTTGAAGCCGACGGACTTTGGCAGATTGCCCGCCTCACCGAGGTTGGTGAGCGAACCGTCTTCGTTGATGCCGAACACGGAGATATTCCCAGACTGCGAGTTGATGGTATAGACGTACTTGCCGTTGGCGGAGACCGCGATGTCCACGTTGTGGCTACCGGACGGGATGTTGCCTACGACAGTACTGCCGATGGGAGTCAGCTTTCCGCTTTTGCTGATGTTGAAGCCGGAGATGCTGTTGCTCCCGGAGTTGGAGACATAGACCTTAGTGCCATCCGGTGTGATCGCGTTCCAGCAGTTGCCGGAGGCGAAGGTGGGGAGGCTTTGAGTGACAGCAGTCAGAGTGCCATTCGCATTCACTTTATAGGAAGAGATCGCAGATGCATTGTTGCCGGTTGCAGGTCCGGTCTCGGAGACGATAGCGAAGTTGTTCGGAGCGTAATTGACGGTGAAGGTGCCGGGAGCTGGGTTGGCGTTCACGATGATTGGCGAGAGCGTACCGTCCGCCTCGATGTGGAAGGCATCGAGGTTATTGGTAACGCGCTCAGTGACGAGAAGGAACTGTCCATCGGGGCTGAAGGACAGAGATGCTCCGCCGCTGGTGGTACCGGTAAGAAACTGTGTTGAGTTCTTGATCTCCTTGAGCTGACCGCCGAAGTCGAGGTGGAATCCGACTACGCTGCCTGGCCCGCCGCTATTGAGGACATAGACCAAGCCACCGTTTTCCGCGATGGCGGAAGGCTGTGCGCCCTCAGAGGGTGTCTTGTTCAGGAAGGTAAGGTTAGCTTTGTGAACGCTGAAGACAGTGACTGTACCGCTCCCCGCGTTGACGGCGAAGAGTAAGGAGTGATCCTGGCTAAGAGTGAGAGACCCTTGTGATTCCAGAGGATCGGTAGTGCCGCCACTGCCGCGGCCGTTGGTGTCGTAGTAGACAGGTTCAGACAGGGTGCCATTGGCAGCGCGCTCATACGCAATCACCTGGTTCTTCGTGGCATCGTTTGTCATGATGAAGACCGCGCCGGTATTGTTGCCCTGTGCAGCGCAAAGAACTGGAGACGCAGCTCCAATTCCAACCATCATCATCAACAGGCTTCGAGTTACTCTGTTCATTCCTTACTCCCTTGGATCGACCGAATTGCGCGACGAGATCTACCGAATGCTTCAAATGAAGATATGGTTTAGCTCTTTGCACGCATTGGTTGGAGAACTAATAGGTGCAACAGTTACAGGAATGAGATGTCAAATTATTGTCGCGTTGGTTTCATCACTTGCATGCGTTTCACTCTCTACTTCCCCAAAGCAATCGAATCCCGAATACCCGCCAGTGGAGCCCCCGCATCCAACACCACTCCATGATTCGGCCCCGCACTCACACCCAACTCCTTCCATAACGCCGGAAGATCCACAGGCACCGGGCTTTCACTCCACTTCGCATACATATCCGTCAGCACAGTAGTTCCCGTAGCCCGATCTCCAATCGCCAACACCCGCGACAGGGGCCACTGCTTATCAATCCCACCACCACTATCCACCACCGCGCGCAGAGCATCTCGTAGTCCCTTCTTGTCGTTCGTTTGACGCCGGATCGAAACATCCGCCATCAAACAAAACATCGCGCCACCCCAGTACGTCCGCCCCCACGTCTGTGTCTCATTCAGCCCACGATCACCCCGCTCCGGCTCGCCGTTATGCATCTCGTGCAAAAACTCCGCCCACACTCTCTCCTCTGTCAACCTGCCCGTCCCCGCACGAGCAATCGGTTCGATGTAAGTCGCCAGCCCCTCCTCCATCCAATGTTGATCATCCGGAAGATCCGGCAACGCCGTATGCACAAGCTCATGCGTCATCACCCAGTCGTCTTTCAGATCGTCTTTTGTCGCATGTTGCGCCAAACGAATCCGAGTCATAGCAGGGAAGCCGCCCATATCCCCCCACGTAGTGCCGTGAATGGAATCGGAGTCACCGGCAGTCGGTTCAATCACCACCCGCGCACGCGCCACCGGAAACTTGCCGTAGTACATCGCCACCGAATGCGCGGACGCCTGCACCCACGAGATAACATCGGAGTGCGACAGATCAAGATCTCCCGCCGCAAAGTCCACCTGAATCGTGCTCCCGCCCTCCACAAAACTCTGCGACGCAACGATCTGCTCATTTCTCCAGTGCCGGCCTTGCGCACAACCCACACAACAAGGCCAGAGAAGCGTCAGGCACGCGAACATCAGCACAGTAGTCCGTCCCCCCAAACATCTCATTCCAACCTCAAACCGGACTCTGCCCGTTCACTCGATCTTTTAATAGGACTCTCCCGCGGTCGAAACCGTTACACCAAACCCGCAGCTGTCCCGCCGGACGAGCCCACTGCGCGTGGGGCGGTCACTTCGTGACTTGTTTACCCCTTCGGTTGGCGCTCCCGTTGGTCGCGAACAAAGATAATTCCGACCAACGGGAGGACCACGCGAAGCTTTAAAAAGGCGTGCTAACGCCCGCACTTCGCGCAGGAGGCGCGTCCGGCAGGACAGCTTCTAGCGGGATGCATGATCCCCTTCCCAACATGCTAAAATCACAAGGTCGCGCAAGCCCGCAACCGATCGTAGGCACACGCAAAATCAACACCGAGGTAGTCCATGTCCGGCCACTCAAAATGGGCGACAATTAAGCACAAAAAGGGCGCAACAGACGCCAAACGCGGCAAGATCTTCACCCGCCTCATCAAGGAAATCACCATCGCCGCTAAGACCGGCGGAGGCGATCCCGACGGCAACCCCCGCCTACGTGGCGCCATCGCCGCCGCCAAGGCCGAGAACATGCCCGCAGACAACATCAAGCGCGCCATCCAGCGTGGAACCGGCGAACTCGAAGGTGTCAGCTACGAAGAGATCACCTACGAGGGCTATGGTCCCGGAGGCGTCGCTCTCATCGTCGACGTCCTCACCGACAACAAGAACCGCGCTGTCAGCGAGATCCGCCACGCCTTCTCAAAAAACGGCGGCAACCTCGGCGAATCCAACTCCGTCTCCTGGATGTTCACCAAGAAGGGTGTCATCACCGTAGCCAAATCAACGGCATCTGAAGACAAGCTCACCGAGATCGTCCTCGATGCCGGCGCCGAAGACCAG
>CAZZZG010000131.1:0-10832 GCA_964658525.1 uncultured Edaphobacter sp. | reverse complement strand
TACTTCAAGATTTCGACTGAAGTTCTCTGCCATGGATCAGGGAGCCCGTCGTGAATTGAGTTACGCGAGTTAGACGAAATTAGTTCCCAGAAAATCGTTTTTCATTTTCGAATTAACGTCCCAGTCTTAAAACTTTCGGTGCTGTCCATGCGTGGACAAGCTGTTCGCAAATGAACAATAGATATAGGGGTTTTGAACGGGTTCTGAGAAGGTGCAAAAGCGGTGGAACCAAAAAGATTAAAATAGACGTTGGAGTGTGTTCGGTTGAGTCGACTTTTAGAAAATATGAACCCTCAACAACAAGAGGGAATCCGGTCGGTGGACGGACCGGTACTTTTGCTGGCGGGAGCGGGATCTGGCAAGACGCGTGTAATTACACATCGCATCGCTTACCTCATTCAGGAACGTGGCGTGCCGGCTGATGCGATTCTGGCTGTGACCTTCACGAACAAGGCTGCCAAAGAGATGGCAGAAAGAGTGGATAAGATTCTGGGCCACAGTAGTCTTACGAAACCGGTGCTGGCCACGTTTCACAGCTTCTGTGTACGAGTGTTGCGGAAAGATATAGAAGCACTCCGCGTGGGAGGAGTTGGTCTGACCAAAACCTTCGCGATCTACGATGAGACGGATCAGCAGGCCGTAGTGAAGCAAGCATTGAAGCGTCTGGCGATTGATGATAAATCCCTGAAGCCCAGAGTTGCGCTCGGACGAATCTCTTGGGCCAAGAACCACATGATTGACCCGCAAGAATATTTTCTTGCGAGCACAAATCCGATGGAAGAGAAGATTGCCCACGTCTTCGAGATTTATAAGAAGGAATTATTTAAAGCGAATGCGCTGGACTTTGACGATCTACTCCTGGAGACCGTCCGGCTCCTGAAGTCATCTGGAGAAACGAGAGAGCGGTACAACCGACGCTACAAATATCTTTTGATCGATGAGTATCAGGACACGAACCGACCGCAATATGAGCTTATGAAGCTGCTTGCCGGTCCCCACGCAAACGTCTGCGTGGTGGGCGACGAGGACCAGTCAATCTAC
Source organism: uncultured Edaphobacter sp. (assembly GCA_964658525.1). Lineage (GTDB taxonomy): Bacteria > Acidobacteriota > Terriglobia > Terriglobales > Acidobacteriaceae > Edaphobacter. The sequence goes on along the minus strand of CAZZZG010000131.1, from coordinate 9,791 downwards.
AGCTGGCGCGGTGCAGACATCAAAAACATCTTGGAGTTCGAGAAGGACTTTCCTGAAACAAAGACAATCCGCCTCGAGCAGAATTATCGTTCAACGCAGATAATTTTGGAGGGTGCGGGTGCGGTAGTGGCGCAAAATACGCAGCGAAAAGGGAAGAACCTTTTCACCACGCGAGAGGGGGGCAGCCTGATCGGCTATTACGAAGCTCCTGACGGCGAAAATGAAGCCCTATTTATTGCTGATCGAGTTCAGCGATACCTAAGGGAGGCTGGTGGACAGTCGGATCTGCCAAGATGTGCCGTTCTATACAGAACGAACTCTCAGTCCCGGCTTGTTGAAGAGGCCCTGCGCCGATATCAGATTCAGTACCACATGGTGGGCGGATTTAGCTTCTATGACCGCGCCGAAGTAAAAGACATTCTAAGCTACCTGAAGCTGGTGCAGAATGTGCACGACTCAGTCGCATTGGGACGAGTGGTGAACTCTCCGCCTCGCGGAATTGGCAAAACAACCATGGAGACGCTGGAGCGAATGGCCCTATCCAGCGGTATGAGCACGTGGGACGCGATAGAGCGTGCTATTGAAGATAGGCTGCTTCCTGCGCGTGCATTGCAGGCCTTGAGCAGCTTCAAGCGACTCATCGAAGATGCAAGGGCAATGTTGGGAACCGGGTTTGCAGAGAAACTCGCGGAGGATCTCGCCCCCGACAACGAAAATTCCCTGCGCTCTGAGATAGCCGAGAGTACCGAAGATGTTTCGTTTGGTTTTGGGGAAGAGGACTCTGGTCCAGAACCCGAGGATAGGAGTTCCAGTGCTTCCTTCGACACAAGCTTCAACTTCGGATTCGACTTTGGCCCGAGCGAAGAGATCTCAACGATCGCAGCCGAAAACTCTTCAGACTCGGATGCTGCCCACGGAATCGACTCAGCGAGTTTCAATCCATTCGCGCCTGTAGTTCTCGAAAGATCTGCAGATCCGATCATGGAGAGGGCTGCAGAGATCAAAATGGGAGGCGAAAAACCAGCGTTTCGCAAACCGGGGGATGCAGCCACACTACCAGAACTCATCAAGTTTTTGAACGACCGAAGTGGATACATTCGAGCGCTCGAAGAAGAGGCTACCCCAGAGTCCTTTTCTCGAATCGAGAACCTGAAAGAACTCGCAAACGCGGCGCAAGATGCGCAGGAGCGCGGTGAGACGTTACATGAGTTTCTCGACCACGCAGCGCTGATTAGCGATGCAGACAGTTACAGCGAAGAAGCTCGCGTGACGCTCATGACTTTACACGCAGCCAAAGGGCTAGAATTTCCACTTGTTTTCTTATCTGGCATGGAAGAGGGCCTGTTCCCTCACTCGCGGACTTTAACCGATCCAACTGGACTTGAAGAAGAACGCCGCCTTTGTTATGTAGGAATGACGAGGGCGATGGACACGCTGATTATGACCCGCGCAAGATATCGCCGGCGATATGGTAGCGATATGCCGGAGGCGAGCATCGCTTCACGGTTCCTGGAAGAGGTTCCAAGCCGACTTGTGGAGGATTTGGGCAGTCCGCTTGCGCGACCACAGTTTTCGAGATCGGATTATGGTTCAGGTTACGGTGGGGCGTATGCGACTCCCTACCCCAAGGCGAACAGGTTCGGCCGTCCGAGCGGCGAAGAGAACGAGCGGCATTACAGCTATGAAGATGAGGATCAAAGTGGGGAGAGAGGCCAGACGAGGGCTGCTGGTCTTCCTGGAGTGAACAACCGGCCGAGGACTACGGCACCAGGGCAGTCCATGGACAACATTGCCAGCTTCTTTGCCGCGCGAGGACAGAAGATATCACGTCCGAAGTTAGAAGTTCAGGAACAGTCCGGGAAGACTGGACTAAGACAGGGTACGCGGGTTAGGCATCCGAAATATGGCGAAGGAACGGTGTTTCGTCGCGAAGGCGACGGGGATGACGCAAAGATTACAGTACAATTTCAACAGCATGGCGTAAAGAAGCTGGTGGAGAAGTTTGCCCAGCTGGAACGCCTCTAAGTTTTGAAAAATCGCAATTATAGAAAGATTGGCAAAGATACATGGCAAACACAAAGAGCATCACAGACACTCAGGAACGCAAGAAGGTAAAGCGCGCAGCACGGAAAGCCGCGCCAGCGAAGGGTCCACGCACGGGTGCCCGTGGCGAGAACAAGCAGAAGGTCAAGAAGGCAGCTCGTGGTCAGAGCAAGCGGTAGCTGATTTCTTGTCGGAGCCGCTCGGCTGTCGTTCCCGCCTCGGCTCCGTCTAGAAGATCAATACTTCTGAAATAGCATTGTGTAGTCGGAAACGCCCCGCACCAACTCATTCGTAAGCAGGAGCGAGCGCGCTGGCCAGGCAAATCTTCGCAACCAAGTCGATCGACAAACTGATCTCTGAATCGGAGAGGCCAGAGCACGCGTTGAAGAAGACGCTTGGTCCAGTTTCATTAACTGCACTGGGCATCGGCGCGGTGATTGGGTCAGGGATTTTTACAGTAGTAGGGACCGCAATCGCGGGTGAGAAGTTCGACACCACGTCGATTCTGCGAGCCCCGGTGTTGGACTATCTGATTCACCACTCTGCGCTGGCGGGACGGCCTGGCGCAGGACCTGCGCTTGCGATCTCATTGGTGCTGGTTGCGATTGTCTGCGGTCTCACTGGACTTTGCTACGCAGAGTTGGCGTCTATGATACCGATCGCAGGATCGGCTTATACGTATACCTATGCGACATTGGGGGAGCTTGTTGCATGGATCATCGGATGGGACCTGATCCTGGAGTATGCGGGCAGTAATATGGCAGTGTCTGTAGGGTTTGCTGCGCATATGGTGGATCTGCTGGACTGGTTTGGCTTCCATCCGGCGCTGCGTTGGATATCACCTGCCTTTCTGCCAGGTGGTCTGCAGGACCTACAGGGACACGATTTGTATCCGCCAGGTTGGCACTTCGGCTTCGACTGGCCAGCATTTCTGGTGGTTATGCTGCTTACAGTGGTGTTGGTGCGGGGGATTCGCGAATCGGCGAGGACCAATAACATTATGGTCCTCCTGAAACTCGCCGCGATATTGCTGTTCATCTTCGCGGGCGCTCACTTCATCAAGCCGACGCTCTATCATCCCTACTCGCCGAATGGCTGGTCGGGCGTTCTGACAGGCGGTTCGATCATCTTCTTCACCTACATCGGGTTCGATTCGGTATCGACCGCAGCGGAAGAGTGTCGGTGCCCCCAGAAGGATGTTCCGATCGGGATCATCGCGACCCTGGTCATCTGCACGATCCTGTATATAGGTGTGGCGACGATTCTGACTGGGCTGGTGCCTTGGCAGAGCATGGTGGACGACGCTGCTCCGGTGGTGAATGCGCTGAAGAAGCTGTCGCTCGTACCTGGAGGACATAGCCTGCATTGGGTGAGGCTGGCGGTGCTGCTGGGCGCGATGATGGGGATGATCTCGTCGATCCTGGTGTTTCAGCTGGGACAGTCGAGAGTGTGGTTCGCCATGTCGCGTGATCGGCTTCTGCCTGCGGTGTTTGGGAAGGTGCATTCGAGGTTCAGGACTCCGGCGGTTGCGACCTGGGTCGCTGGAATCGTGGTCGGAGTTCCGGCTGGGTTGTTGGATATCGGGACGCTGACGGATCTGTCGAACATCGGGACGTTGTTCGCGTTCGCTCTGGTGTCGATTGGGGTGATTATCCTGCGCTATCGCGAACCGGAGAGGAGCCGACGCTTCAGGGTTCCGTTTGGGCCTGTGATTCCGTTGCTTTCGGTGCTCTTCTGCGTGCTGCTGATGATGGGATTGCCGATCATTACGTGGATGCGGTTCTTCATCTGGCTTGGACTTGGGTTGATGATCTACTTCTTCTACAGCCGAAAGCGGAGTGAGTTTTACGTGCCTAAAGTTTAGGTGAGTCTCTCGCAACGAGACTCGCAACAAGGCTTGTAACGAGTCTAGGATAGATAGATGGCGCGTAAACAGACGAAACAAGACGCTGAGATTGATGTAGTTGAGTGGCTGCGAAAGCTGCCGAAGGTCGAGTTGCATCTTCATCTCGAGGGAACGATTCAGCTCGATACATTGCTGGAGTTGAGCAAGCGACATGATGCGGAGCCGTTGACGGTTGAAGAAGCGAAGAAGCTCTATATTTACGAGAATTTTCTTGGATTCATGGACTCCTTCAAGGCTGTTTCAGCTCGTCTGAAGGGGCCGGCCGACTATGAGCTGATTACTTACAACATGATTCGGGACCTGGCGGCGCAGGGGGTGGTGCATGCCGAGGTGTATATCTCGTTTGGGATTATTTACTACTGGAAGAACCAGGAAGTAGAACCGTACGCGGAGGCGATGGAGCGTGGCCGGGTGCGGGGCGAGAAGGATTTTGGGACGACCGTCTACTGGCTGATCGATGCGGTGCGGCACTTCGGGGCGGAGGAGGCCGTGAAGGTGTTTCGGAAGGCGGCTGAGTTGCGGAAGCTGTATCCGAGCATTGTTGGGATTGGCATCGGTGGGGACGAGGCGCGGGGGAGTGCGGATATCTTCAAGGAGTCGTATGCGGAGGCCAAGACGGCCGGTTTGCGGCTGACGGCTCACGCGGGCGAGACGATGGGGCCGGAGAGTATCTGGGCGGCGATCAACATCGGAGCCGAGCGTGTTGGGCATGCTCTTTCGGCTCAGCATGACGCGGAGCTGTTGGAGGTGCTGGCGGAGAGGCAGATTCCGCTCGAACTGAATGTGACCAGCAACATTCGGACTGGCTGTTGCAAGAGCTTTGACGAACATCCGGTGAAGGACTACTTCGAGTCGGGTCTGATGGTGACGATCAACTCGGACGATCCTCCGATGTTCGGGAGCAACCTGCTCGAGGAGTACGTGTTGGTGCAGAGCCGGTTCGAGTTTTCGCTGGAGCAGATGCGAGAGCTGGCGGCGAATGCGGTGGAAGCAAGCTTTCTGCCACCCGAGCGTAAGCTGAACCTGCTGCGGCGTGTTGAGCAGTACGGGCACTGATTTCCGAGGATACCCACCCCCCTCCCCCCCCGTATGGGTGCGCTAAATCGCTCATATTAAACGACTTAGTAGGTGCCCTCTCGCGTAAAAACGTCATTCCATAGGGGTTACAGCCAAATTCGTCCAAACAAAGGGTTTAGGTTGGTTTACTCCTCTCAAAAATGAAAGAGCCTCGGTTCCAGACCGAGGCTCTTTGTTCACTGTATTCATTATAGCGGTTGGAGCGTAACTGATACGCCACCCGAATCTGCTGGATTGGCGCGGGTTTTGGAGACTTCAGGGCTTGACAACATTTCGGACGGAAAGGGACCGCCCCAGGGCAGCTGCTGCCTGACGGAAGTCCCTCCGGTCTGTTCGAATCGGCGAGGTGAATGCTCTCCCCTGCATTAGTTCAAGGCGTGGTCAGGCACTGGCATCGTGAAGCAGAAAGTTGTTCCCGCCTGATCGTCGCTCTGTGGCCAAAGACGCCCGTTATGTAGCTCGATGATGGAACGGCAAATGGGTAATCCCAAGCCCATCCCATGTTCTTTGGTTGTATAAAATGCCTCGAAGATCTTGTCTTGATCGAAAAGGCCAACGCCATTGTCCTGCACTTCAACCCTGATTGCCCCTGGATCGTGAACCCTTGTTCGCACAGCCAATACACGCGGACCATCGATCAGGGAGTCCATCGCGTCGAATCCGTTAATGCACAAATTGACGAGGACCTGCTGTATTTGTACGCGGTCGCCCCAAACCTCTGGCAGTTCGGGTGCCAGATCGATTTCTACGCCGACTCTCCTTTTCATTGCCTCGCTGCGAATGAGGTTTAGAACCTCCTTTGCAACTTCATTGATATCGAGCGGTACTTTCACCGGGCTCCCACCTCTAAAGAGGTTGCGCACTCGTTGCACCACGTCGCTCGCATGATAGCCACACTCCAAGACCTCCCGAATAAGATCTCGCGCGTTGGTGATGTCCGCGGGGTCGTTCGAGAGCGCCTCAGAACACATGTGTGCATTGGCTATGATCGCGGTCAACGGCTGGTTGATTTCGTGGGCGATCGATGCGGAGACTTCGCCGAGCGCAGCTATCTGCGATGCGCGAGCAAGCTTTTCTTCCAACCTTTGCACCGACTCTTGCGCGAGTTTGGTAGAGGTGATGTCCATTGCCGCGCCAATGTACTGAAGCTGGCCGACTTTATCGTGGACTGCTTTTCCCAGCACGTGGACGAACCTGACAGACCCATCGGGCAAAACAAAGCGGTGTTCGAAGTCCAAATCCGCGCCTTGTTTCGATGAAGTTTCCAATATTTCCTTTACTGTTGCCCGATCCTGCGGATGAATTCTTTCAAGGGTTAGTTGTAGAGTTGGCTTCAAGTTCGGATCGACACCGGCGATTCGAAAGGTCTCTGCCGACCAAACGACCTCCCCGCTCGAAACGTTCCAGCCAAAACTGCCAGTGTGGCTTACCCGTTGAGCCGCTGCCAGATAAGACTCACTTATTCGCAGCGCGCTCTCGTTCGCTTTGCGTTGTGTGATGTCGCGGACAAAGATGACAGCGGCGCACTTGTTGCTTGTAGCAACTCGACCGATAGCAACTTCGGCAACAAATTCACTTCCATCCCGATGAACGCCAGTCGTCTCGGTTACAGACGGCGTATCGTAGTTGCGAATCTGCGGCAGAAAACGAGCAACAGGTTGTCCGATCATGTCGCTTGCCGAGTAACCGAAGATTGTTCGGGCGGATGGATTGGCCAGCAAAATTTCACCGTCGCGGCCGACTGAAAAGACTCCATCGAGTGCTGTCTCAGAGACGACTTTATGCTGCTCTTCCACCTGGCGACGAGCTTCGTCTCCACGTTGCTTGGCCGCGATGACCAGATTGATAGATACAGCAGTCACTATGAATGCCGCAAGCCGCGGATAGGTCGAACGTTCGATCGAGAATTGGAAATGAGGAGGAAGGAAGAAATAAACGAAGATCAAAATGGAGAGAACGACCGAAAAGATGCCAACTTTTTTTCTTCCATACAGAGTGCAAATCACGATAGCCAGGTGAAAACAGGAGGACGGAGCGCCTGCAATCCACGACAATATCGCCGCTCCGGCGCACACGGCTATTGCAAATAAATAACCTTGGAATTTAGGGGTCTGATTCATTTGTACGTAATTCCAGCTTGCTTGTTAACTCGTAGGCGCCTCGAAAAATTCCACTTCTGAGTTTGACTCCTGAGGGCTGGCATTTTATCCGGAATTGTTGAGGGAGAGGTGCGGCGACTACGATTGCAGAATCCAGTAGGGATAAGGGGATGTAAAAGCTCCAACGGGTAGGAGTGTGGCGTTTTCCCGGTAACTGTTTATTTTGCTTGAAGTTGCCAGCAGAGCCGCCGGCCGTCTTTGGCATGTATCATACGGCTGGATAAGTGGGCCCGCCCACGGGATCGTCGGCTGCTGGCCGACGACATGCCGAGTGAGTGGGGGTGGCTCACATCTCTCTGCGATCTTTTCTCATACAGCTCTTATCGATGGGATTGCGGTAGTTGGCTTGTTTTTGATTGATCTGTTGCGAGTAAATTCTCCACTTCGGCGTGGAGTCGGGCGGTGATGGCGGCTTCGGTTGCGTCTGGCGGGAAGTGGATGGGTTGGCCTATACGGACTTGAAGGGTGCCGGAGCGAAACCAGCGGCGTTTGCGGGTTTTGAGTTCGCCGAGGCCACGGAGTGCTATGGGAAGGACCGGGACGGAGGATTGTTTGACGAGCAGGCCGATGCCGGGACGGAAGGGGGCGAGAGTGCCGTCGGGCGAGCGGGTGCCTTCGGGGAAGATGATGACGTTGAGGCCTCGGTCGAGTGCTTCGCCTGCGTGGGCGAAGCTGCGCTGGAAGCCTCGGCGGCGTGGGAGGGGGAAGACGTTGAAGAGCGCTGTGATGAGGAGCCATGCGGGTGGGCCGAGTGGGTTCATCCACTGGCGGTTGCGGCCGTGGCGGAGGTCTTCGAGGATCTCGCCAGACATGGCAGCCGCGGTGTGGAGGCGGATGTTGCGGGGGAGTGCGTAGAGGAGAAGGGGTAGGTCGTAGGTGGTGACGTGGTTGGCGATGATTAACATGGGGCCGGTTGTGGCTGGCGGCTTGGCGGTTGGTATGGGTGTGTCGACCTTCGGTGCGGCGAGGAGCCAGACAAGCGGGAGGGTGACGCAATCTACGAAGGCAGTGCGCAGGAGGCTGATGGGACGTGACCAGGACCAGTGAGGATAGATGTGGGTGGTGGGGGAGTTGGGTGCTGTAGGAATGTTTTGTGGCGTGGGGATTACGGTCGATGCGTTTTGCGATTGCGGGATGGTGTTTGGTTCTGGGTTGTCGGGGTGGGCGATCAGGTTGCGGAGCTGATTGAGGGTTTCGACGCTGTCGAAGTCGGTGGGATTGAGGGCTGTGCCGAGGCGCTCTTCGAGCGCGGCCATGAGCTGGACGCGGCCGAGACTGTCGAGGTGCAGGTCTTCGGCCAGGCGCAGGTCCTGATTTTGGGTTTCGCTTTCGGAGGGGAGGCCTTCGCCGGTGATGCGGGCGATGAGGGTGAGGAGCCAGTCGGTACCGGGGACGGCTGAAGCTCTTCGGTCCGTCACTTCCCTGCTGGCGAGCCAGGTGGTGATGGTGGCGCGTTTGATCTTTCCGGTGGAGGTGCGAGGGAGGTCGGGTTCGGGCCAGACGGCGAAGCGGCGGATGCGTTGGAATTCGGGAAGGCGGGTGTTGGCGCTTTGCAGGATTCCGGGAGCGCGATCGGGTGTGGTGCGAAGAGCCAGGACTGCGCAGGGTTCGGGGCCGGTGGCGGCTTCGATAGGGACTACGGCACAGGCTGCGACTTCGGTCTCGGGTTCGAAGGCGGCTTCGAGGTCTTCGGGGTGGAGATTGACGCCGGTGGCGGTGACGATGGTCTCGCTTTTGCGGCCGAGGAAGCGAAGTTCTCCGGTGGGCTGGGCTTCGGCGAGGTCACCGGTGGCTAGCCACTTGTCTGTGCGTTGCTGGAGGGCGCCGCCGGACCAGGTGGCGGGGGAGATCATGGGGCCGCGGACGAGGACTTCGCCGTCGGGCTGAAGCTTGACCTCGCGACCGGGGAGGGGTTTGCCCATGGTGCCGCGAGCTACTTTGAAGGGGTGGTTGAGGGTGATGAGGGCGGAGGTTTCGGTCATGCCGTAGCCCTGCACGAGGACGAAGCCGAGGGCGTTCCAGAACTGCTCGATTGAGCTGGGGAGGGCGCCGCCTCCAGTGACGAAGGCCCAGAACTTGAAGCCGAAGGCGGAGTGGATGTCGCGGAAGCGCCACCAGCGCTTTTGGGCGGAGATGCCTTTGGCGGACTCGATGCGGGCGGGGAGGTTTGGATGTTCGGCTTCGAGGTGGGTTTTGAGGAGGGCGAGGACGCGGGGGACTCCGGCGAGGACGGAGATGCGTTCGCGGCGGATGGTTTCGATGAGGCGCGGGGCGTTGAGGCGGGTCTCGAAGTGGACTTCGGCCGCGAAGATGGAGGGGACCCAGAGGCCCATCATCTGGCCGAAGACGTGGCTGAGGGGGAGGGTGTGGAGGAAGCGGAGGGGGTGTACGATGCGCTCGTAACGCATGTAGGGCTGAGCGGCGAGGCGGATGGGTTCGAAGCTGGAGAGGATGTTGCCGTGGGTGTGGACGATGCCTTTGGGGTCGCCGGTGGTGCCGGAGGTGAAGAGGATCTGGAGGGGCGTGTCGTGGGAGAGAGTGGGGATGGGGACGGCTTGCTCTTTAGTTACCGCAAGGGGTAGGGTGGTGGGCCAGTCTTCGAAGCT